>DATERS010000097.1:0-11507 GCA_035271365.1 Thiopseudomonas sp. | reverse complement strand
AGGTATGGATAGACAGACGGGAACTTAACCTGCAACTGACATCCCTTCGCCAGTATGAACTGGATCAGGTTCAACGGGTTTTATCTCAGCCCTGCATGCAGGACACCCCGTGCCGAGCGCAAACCATAGCACATCACAAGGCCTGAACTGTAGACACACCGATTTGAAATTGACAATTGCCGCTAAGCTTTCTACCCTATCGACCTTCCTAGGGGAGCCCAACCACGGCTGAGATTCTGCATTTTCTGCAGTAACCCTTCGAACCTGATCCGGGTAATGCCGGCGAAGGGAAGGAAAATGCCTGTCACCTGCTTACCTGTGCGCCCCTTTCTCTTTGCCGCTATCCCGGTCGTCCGCCATCTTGGCGATTACGCGACTGCCTGACAGGCAAGGAAGAACAACAATGTTAAGCCCCTCCGCTGCGATCACTTGGCTGATTGTCTTCGCTATTCTTTTCGCTGTGCCCGGTCTGATTTACGCGCGCCGCACCCAAGATAAGTTAGACGATTTTTTAGTCGCGCGTAACAGCCAAAGCAGCGCCTCTACCCTGCTCACTCTATTAGCCACCACGCTGGGCACATGGATTTTATTTGGTCCCGCGCAAGCAGCCACCTGGGGCGGTATCGGTGCGATTACTGGCTACGCTTTAGGCTCGATGGTGCCCAGTTTAATCATGACGCAAATCGGTCCACGTATTCGTACATTGATGCCTGAAGGCCATACGTTAACTGAGTTTGTCCTCGGCCGTTACGGACGAGTGATGTATGCCTTTGTGCTGGTGATTATGGTGTTCTTTATGTTTATCAGCCTGACTGCAGGGCTGACGGCCATTGCAGAAATGGTCGCTTTACTAGCGCCTGTACCGCTCTGGCAGACCGCAAGCATTGTGATGGTCGCCACCTTGATTTACACCCTGTACGGCGGTTTACGCGTGACTATTTTTACCGACCGCTTGCAGATGCTGGTCATTATTCCGTTTCTAATGGTACTGATCGGTTTTGGCTGGAAAGCCACCGGTGGCATCACGCCAATGGTGCAAAGCTTGCAGGAAAAAGCGCCACATCTGCTCAATCCCTTTGATATGAATGGCTTAAAATCGGGTCTGACATTTTTCCTCGCGGTGGTGCTGACGGGTCTGTTTTACCAAGGCACCTGGCAACGTATTTTCGCTGCGCGTAATAATCGGGTGATTCGTAACGGATTTATTCTCAGTGGCCTACTGAGTTTTCCAATTATCTTTATTATGGGTCTATTTGGACTGGCCTTTGTCGGGCTCGACTTGCCCGGTGACGGCTCGGTTGCCTTGTTCAGCGTATTACTCACCGATATGCCGATGTGGTTTGCGATTGGCTTACTGCCCTTTGGCTTGGCTCTGATTATGAGCAGCGCCGACTCCACTATTAGCGGGTTGTCCAGCATTTTTGTGATTGATATTCGCCGCCTATTACCCAAACTCAGTAACCACAGTTTATTAAAGTTATCGCGTTGGTTAATTATTGTACTGTCGGTGCCGGTACTGGTTGCCGCGTCGCAGGGTTACAGTATTCTCTACCTGTTTTTGCTGGCGGATTTGCTCTGTTGTGCAGCAGCGTTCCCGGTATTTTTTGGCTTCTATAGCGCACGCTACCAAAGCTATAACGCTGTGCTGAGTACCATGGGCGGATTAGTGGCTGGATTAATCATGTTCCCATCGCCGGGCGCACCCACCACCAACTTACTGGAAGCTTTCCTACTGGCCACGCTGATACCTGTCGCAATATCGCTGGTGCTGTTATTGATACCTACCAAGGTACGTTTTGATTTTTCAATCTTGGCGCAGCGTGTGCGCAATTTGGAAGGGTAAATCTGTCGGGCAAATGCCGATGCTAAGGCTGGACAACTCGATATTAAAACAGGTGCTCACTCCATCGATTCAGCACCTGTATAGGTCTTATTTAGGTGAATGGCTGGTGTAATTTAAGCGCACTGCTCTGCCATATGGCCAAATTTTGAATCATCGACACTGATATCACTGTCCATCGCTTATGCATTGGCTTACGGCACGGCAGCCCAGCGTACAGCTTGGCGCTAGCCTTGGTCATCGATCAGGCGTTAACACTTTAAACTGTGGCTTGTTTTACGGAGCCACTCATCCTGCAGCAGTGTAAAAATTTCGCTACTTGGCTGTATGAGCTGATTCAACAGGATGGAAAGGTAAAACAACCTTATTAAAAGCATTGGCGGTACTGTTTAAAACATACTGATAAACAACACCGTCATAGTAAGCCACCCGAGGATAATTATTCGCCGTACCATAAAGCATATAAGGTGTTGTATAAACTTCACGCAACACTGCGTCACCAAAATCAGTTTTTAAAAAACTGTTATCACCCGCAATAGTCCAGCCCGCATCCATGTTTTCAGTCGGTATAACCTTGACCTGACCTTGCTCGTCTGTTGTTGGGCTTTGCATCAGATAAATTGCCGCATCATTATTAAAATGAGTACGCCATTCCACATTAAAACCTGCAGCTAATGAATCAACTGCCTGTGTTTTTTCGGGAGTGACGATCTCAAAATCAACAAAATAAACTGCAATATCATCTGCAGCATAAATAAAGCGTGAGGTATCTGTATCTGTTTTACGCTGCATACGGTAGATAGACGGGAAAGCGTCACAAGAATATTCGCACTTAAAGCTGTAACCAAATTGAGCAGCAGCAGAACCATAACGCTCCACCATCAATTGCTGTGCCGTAGCTTTGGCCTGATCAGCTGTGTCTAAGCGTTGCCCATCAAACTCGGCAGGTAACAACACAACATTAGTAGTTTTAAGGCTGCCATCTCCAGACAACCAAGACAGTGCGGATGCGCCAATAAAGACCGCTGCGCCAACGTTACTACCCATACCTGAGCCTAACTGCCCTGTTGCTAAATCAGTCATCATTTGCGCAGCAATTGATACATCAGCGGCATCAGTCATATTAAAGCCACCCGCGACGGCAAGCTCTGGCGCATTTTCAGCAAGCTTACGAGCCACTACATTTCGAGCTTGCGGCTCTAATAATGCTTGCGCTAACCAGCCAACTTGGTAACTGCGCACCTCATCTGTTAAACGCTCACTTTTGGTGCTGCGAGTAATGGAGTGGTAATGCGGATTAGTGATAAGAGTGCTACAGCCAACAAGTAGACTCAACCCAACCGTTAGCGTACTTAAACGATAAAAATTGCTTAATTTCATTGATTTACTACATCTGCTATTAAATTTTAATAAAAAATTATGTCATATATTAAAACTATTACTAGTTCATCAATGTGTTGTGTAAAGTTTGAGTATGTCATTTTTCTATAATCAGCTTAAAACATTAAGGTATATAAGAGTTTTGACACTCTGGCTGATGTTCACCCCCACACAAACTCATTGTCTTAATTGACTCCAGATATTCTTTTGCTTGCTGAGGCGCTATGCGCCAAGGGCGGTTACGTTGTTGTTCAGCCACTGATGTTGGGCGCCACGCGTACTGAATTTTGAAGAAAAATTGTTTTCCCTCTGCAATAGCAACAAAAGCGCCTTCTCCAAAAGGAGCACTGGATCCATATTTGTCACAATAACCTCCGCCGACTGCAAAATATATTCCGTTAAACATATTCGTTCTTTGCGACATCGCTTGGTGTTGCCCGCCGCATGTTTCTTGAGCCTGTGTGATGTATTGATCAAGCGCAATATCAGCCAATCGAGTTTTGTGTGCTTTGATCTCTTGGAGAACATCACTCGATGGATACTCGAAGCGCTGCACAGATAAGTAACCTTCGCGCCATGCCTCGATATCCTCATGCTCTGGAATATATTCAGCAAGGTAAGGCCCATCTTCTGCTCCGCTCATCCAAGCCAGCTTCCAACCACTGGGCTGTTGAAACTCAAGCTGCTCACCATACACAGGAAAAGACGCACCTTCTTCTTGAGCAAATACAGCACAAGGGAATAATACAAGACAAGATAAATGAGTTATGAGTTTGAAAAATGTAGGTAATTTCATCTGTTACCTCACTCCAAATAATTGTAGTGATTGAGAAAATCGATGGCTTTATTTTCAGCATCCCAGCCAAAGAGAAACATCGCCAAATGCCCCCACACTCGATGCAGGTATAACTCAGCGGGTACGCCGGCCTGACGCAGAGCATTGTAGTAATTGATCGACTGTTCTTTTTCCACCAATCGGTCGAGTTTGCCATGGTATAAAAACACGGGCGGAACATCTGCTGAAATATGAGTCATCGGTGAAGCATCTTTATAGAGCTGTGGATTATCGTCGCGTTTCACGCCCAAAAATGGAATCACAATAGGACTGTGACTGTATTGGCTCAGATCGGCAGGAATGCCCCCCGCCACAACCGCTCGAATTTTTGGCAGAGGTGGTGATAGACCCAGTGTCTGTGCGTCTCCCAGTTTGACGCTGGCCAACAGAGCCACTAAATGTGCACCCGACGAGTATCCCCAAACATTCACTCGGTTTAAATCAAGCTGATATTGTGTGGCATTACTTTGCAGCCACAGCAGGGCTAGCTGTAGATCTTGAATCTGCGCTGGATAAATAAACTGCGGAGCAAATCGATAACTCACATTAAAAACGGCATACCCTTGTTTAACTAATTTCTGTGCTGTCGAATTCATATCGCTGCGATCACGCCCAGACCATCCACCACCATGCACCATCAATACCACAGGCAAATTACTTGTATCTGATGGCGATTTTTTAGGTAAATAAAGATCCCCCGCCAATGACTGCGGCCAGTCAGCACTGGAATACGTAATATCTTTGATCATAGTAAAATCTGCCGCATGACCCTTATCAAAGTTATACACATGGCTGGAGTCTGGCACATCACTATAGTTTTGTTGGTAGCTGACGCATGATGTCAGTGCCATGAGCGACACCCAACCACACAATACTGAAATCTTTTTTGCAGACATAGCGTGACCTGAGAGTTAGATAAAACTTGAAATAGTCTACCCAGATTTGAACGGGTTGCTCAGTTTTTAATACAGTCGTTCAATAACATATGATCATGGTTTTCAACAACAAGATGAGTGCATTGAAAGGCTCTCTGACGGGCTATAAAACCACATCTGCAAGCCATGCAAAATGGAAAAATTGACAGCGCCTTTAGCCATGAGAATGCTGGATGACAGCCTGTCATGACTTATTCTCATGTATCAATTGAAATAAGATCATTTTTGTTCATGTCACTATCCACGTATAAATGTATCCATTCTGAGCTCTAGGCCACTAGAGACATCACCGTTAATTATTAATTCGTATCAACCTGAACAGGCGCTGCAGACTGCTGGCAAGGACAATCAGCGAGTCCAGCAACAGCAAAATCGCATTCAGGTTTTACGCAGGAATTGGATACCAGAACATCATGAGTAACGACTTTACATTTGCTATCAACAGCATTGATTTCGATGAAAATTATCATCCTTCAAACAATACGCGAGCGACAACCAACTTTGCGAATTTGGCGAGAGGTGAGAGCCGTCAACAAAACTTGCGCAATACTTTGAAGATGATTAACAATCGTTTCAATGCCTTAGCGCACGAAGATAACCCCAAAGGCGATCGCTACTCTGTTGAGTTGGAAATCATTTCTGTTGAGATGGAAATTGATAATCAAGGCAATGAAAGTCGCTTTCCTGCGATTGAAATACTGAAAACACATATTGTTGATCACCTCACCAACCAACGCATCGAAGGCATGGTCGGCAATAACTTTTCCTCTTATGTGCGCGATTATGATTTTAGCGTACGCCTGCTAGATCATAATAAAGGGCAAGATCACTTTAGTGTTCCGGATGATTTTGGCGATCTGCATGGCAATATATTCAAATGCTTTATCAATTCAGAGACATACCAAAAAAACTTTACTAAAGCGCCGGTGATTTGTCTCAGTGTTGCAGATAGTAAAACCTATCACCAGACTGATAATCAGCATCCGGTACTCGGTGTTGAATACCAGCCTAATGAATCATCTCTAACTGAGCAGTATTTCAAAAAAATGGGCTTAGCGGTTCGCTATTTTATGCCGCCCAATAGCGCAGCGCCTTTGGCTTTTTACTTTGTTGGTGATTTGCTGAATGATTACACTGATCTTGAGTTGATCAGCACGATTAGCACCATGGAGTCTTTCCAAAAGATTTACCGTCCTGAGATTTATAATGCTAACGCGACGGCAGGACAGTGCTACAAACCCAATATCAAGAACTCAGATCATTCATTAACGCACATTGTGTATGACCGCGAAGAACGTAACCAATTAGCCATTGAGCAAGGCAAATTTACTGAAGAACACTTCATCAAACCTTATCAAGCTATCCTTGAGCAATGGTCTGCGCGTTACGCTGCCTAAATTTAGGTTTTATAACGAAGGAACCTCTGAATGACCTTAGCGTGAACGCGAGCACGTTTTTAACGCCGTGCTCGCTACGCAGATCGTTATTCAGAGGTTTCTTAACAAGCATTTAACACGGAATTTATTATGAGCATCTTATTACCCACATCAACCGCGGGCAGTTTACCTAAACCTTCTTGGCTGGCTGAGCCTGAGACAATTTGGTCAGCTTGGAGATTGGAAGGTGAGCAATTAATTGAAGGTAAGCAGGACGCGTTACGAGTGTGGTTGCACGAGCAGCAACAAGCAGGCATTGATATTGTCAGTGACGGCGAGCAAACCCGCCAACATTTTGTGACCACCTTTATTGAGCACCTTGATGGTGTTGATTTTGAGAAGCGTAAAACGGTTAAGATTCGTGACCGTTACGATGCCAGCGTCCCGACTGTGGTCGGTGCTGTGAGCCGCAAACAGTCAGTGTTTGTTGAAGATGCCAAGTTTCTCCGTCAGAACACCACACAACCGATTAAATGGGCTCTACCCGGCCCGATGACCATGGTTGATACGCTGTATGACGCCCATTACAAAAGCCGTGAACAATTAGCTTGGGAATTCGCTGTCATCCTCAATCAAGAGGCCCGAGAGCTAGAAGCGGCGGGTGTGGATATTATCCAGTTTGATGAGCCGTCATTTAATGTGTTTTTTGATGAGGTCAATGATTGGGGTATTGCCGCATTAGAACGCGCAGTCGAAGGTCTTAAATGTGAAACGGCCGTGCATATTTGCTATGGCTATGGCATTAAAGCCAATACCGACTGGAAAAAGACCCTAGGTTCAGAGTGGCGCCAGTACGAAGAAGTCTTCCCTAAGCTGCAAAAATCCAGTTTGGATATCATCTCGTTAGAGTGTCAGAACTCTCACGTGCCGATTGATCTGATTGAGCTGATTCGCGGTAAAAAAGTTATGATCGGTGCTATTGATGTGGCAACCAATACGATTGAAACGCCAGAAGAAGTTGCCGATACCCTACGCAAAGCCCTGCAATTTGTCGATGCCGACAAACTCTACCCTTCGACCAACTGCGGCATGGCCCCTTTATCTCGTGCAGTCGCCCGAGGCAAGCTCAACGCCTTAAGTGCCGGAGCAGAAATAATCCGCCGCGAACTCAGAGCTTAGGCCTAGTTTTCGACAAGCCGCTACCTTGAGTTGACCCCAAAAAGTCAGTCCAGGATAGCGGCTTTTTTATTTGGCACAGGCACTCACTCAGTGCGAGTCAACTGAACGGGTCAGGATCAATTCCTAAAGCATGAGGCTACAAGGGCGGTGCCTATCTTTATGATTCGCTCAATAGGTCACTATTTTACTTAGATTGGGATAAGTATGCTCTGCCCGGTCAACAGTATTAAATCTGTAGTCTAATAGAGTATTATCTTTGCGATACACATAACTGCACGCTCATTACTGTATCAGGATGGTTTAATGATCTCCAAAAACAACCATCTCGAACACACCACATTTGCATTTCTCGATATTGAAACGACCGGTGGGAATTCATCCCATGACCGTATTACTGAAATTGGGATCCGCTTCTGGCACGCGGGTGAGGCCGTAGGTGAGTGGCAAACCTTGCTCAATCCGGGTCTCCGTATATCTCCTTTTATCGAGCAATTGACCGGTATTTCCAACGCCATGGTCGCCGATGCGCCCTCGTTTGCCAGCATCGCGGATACTCTAGAAGAGCAGTTACGGGATACAGTATTTGTAGCCCACAACGCGCGCTTCGATTACGGATTTATCAAATCGGAATACCGTCGGCTTGGGCGGCTTTTTTCTGCGCGGGTTCTTTGCACGGTGAAACTTTCCCGGCACCTGCATCCGGAATTTCGCAGGCACAACATGGACGCGCTGATCGAACGTCACGGTTTGGCCCAGGTGCAGCGGCACCGGGCCATGGGGGATGTTTCTGCAATGCTTGAGTTTTTCACCCATGCACTGGCAGAAAAAGGCGTTGCGAAAATGGAGGAAGCAATTGCCGCTCTGCTGCAAAGTCCGAGCATTCCCTCACACCTCCCGCTGGACACCCTGAGAGATTTGCCACGTGGCCCGGGGGTATATCGATTTTACGGCGAAAACGATGTGCTTCTGTATGTGGGCAAGAGCATCAATATTACACAGCGAGTGGCTTCGCATTTTTCCGGTGATCACAACACCAGTCGAGGCCTGCGGATTTCCGAAAGCTTGCGTAGAGTCGAATACACAGAAACCGCCGGCGAGCTCGGCGCACTGTTGCTGGAGCTGCGACAGATCAAAACGCTTAACCCTCTTTTCAACCGCCGATCCCGCGCGGCGAAAAACCTAGTGAGTATCGAGCTGGCGCCGAACGATTGCGGTTACCTACAGGCGCGACTGGTTCGAGAAATAGAGCCGCATCGGCTCGCCAGTTATTTTGGGCTGTTTCGCAGCAAGCGCGATGCCGAGCAAGGGTTAAGCGACATTGCCGCGAAAAACGATCTGTGTAACCGGCTGCTTGGCCTTGAACCGGTAGGCGATGGCCCCTGTTTTCAGCGCGCGCTGGGGCGCTGCAAAGGTGCTTGCGAGGGAATCGAAGACGTTACTCTCTACAATCTGAGGGTGCAGATTGCCTTTCACCAATTACGTTTGCGAACTTGGCCATGGAAGGGTCCGGTAGCGATTGTGGAGTATCGGGGTGATGGCGCGCAATCTGATATTCTGGTGGTCTATAACTGGGTCCACGTCACCACGGTGCACGATGAACAAGAGCTCTACGATCTGTCACTGCGCGGCCAGTCTGTAACCTTTGACCTGGACTCCTATAAGTTACTGGTCAAGGCCCTGATGGGCAGCGCCGATAAAGGTCATTCCCTGATCGAGCTCCCTGCCGTTGCTGCGCCGGATGTGCTGATGCCCTGAGTGGCGTGTTAACTTAAAATCAATGGGTTCATGCTGAGGTTGGCACACAGGATTTCAGTAGGCGTTGGCTGGTTTAACATCAAGCTCTCATTATTTCCGACTGCTTGACCTGCGACACCCTAAGTTCCTAGGGCTCCAGTCTTGGGAAAACTACGACGATTTATTTAGACATCTATCCAGCATAATGCCCAGCTCACGCGCCGGCTTGGAGTCGCGAAGCGGCGTAAAACCGGTAGCCGTGCAGCCGATTTTTATAGCTCGTTCACGGTGAAAAACTTTTACAGAGAAACGCCCCAATCTCAAAACCCCAAATACCGATTATCAAACAAGCTGCTATCACAGAAATTAAGAAAGTAAGCGAAACCTTATCCCTAACATTACTATAATCACGAACGCATTAAGCTAAAATTAAAAGGCCTGAGCCCGATACAATATCGAACTCAGGCCTTGGCCGCTTGATCACTAACCTGTCCAACTATTGGGGGTCACTGCAAATTATTAGCGGCTTTTTTATGTATAAAATAAGAAAGTTCGGCAGTAGTCCCGCAGCACTTTAAAGTGCATTTGCCGCTTCATAACCAGTTTTGATAGCGTGCGAAATGTTGGCTACCTGTCGACAGTCACCTATTTCAACGACCGAAATACCCTTGTCAGTCAGCTGTGCCGTATCAAATTTAACGGAACGCGCACCACTCGCCATTACCACATAGTCGCACGGAATTTTCACCGTCTGGCCATCTTGGTTTTCGCATATCACTTCATCCGCCCTAATGTTAATCACCTTATGACCGGTGAATTGCGCTATGCCGTGATCCTTAAAGAATTCGAGCATGGTGGGTAAAACAGTCATGCCGACTTCGCTGGCAATTTTATCGCTCATTTCCACTACGGACACCTGACAGCCTTGCTCGGCGAGGTATTCAGCAGTCTCACACCCTACCATGCCGCCGCCCACCACCACGACTCGCCCAGAAACAGCCTGCTCCCCGGCAAGCACCTTCCAAGCATTACGCACATTGAAGCCATCCACACCTTGGATGGCGGGTATTAAGTTCGAAGCACCCACGGCCACTATTACAGCATCAGGCGCGAGTGCCAGCACGCTCTGGACGGTTGCCATTTCGCCCATGCGCACAGTTACGCCTTCGCAGTGTATGGCGTGTGCAAGATCTTCTACAGCACGATCTATTTCACTTTTGCGTGGCGGCACATTGGCTATATTCAATTGCCCACCCAGTTTTATAGCATTTTCAAATAAGGTAACACTATGGCCCTTTTTGGCAGCGACGCGTGCGGCTTCCAAACCCGCTGGGCCGCCGCCTATCACCACAATTGTCTTCTTGACCTTAGCCGGACTAATCATCCGCGTTTCTTCATAGCCGTTCTCGGCATTCACCACGCAGGCGATAAATGAACCGTTCATAATCGCGTCGACGCACTCGTTACAACTGATACAGCGACGAATATCTTTCGCTTTGCCTGCAGCAATTTTAATGGCCCAATCCGGATCAGCCAGTAGTGGCCGACCAACTCCGATCATATCGACTTTGCCCGCTTGCAGCAGACCCTCGGCCATCTCTGGGTCGATGATACGTCCCGAAGTACTGACAGGGATGGAAACGACTTGTTTAACAGCGCCGGCAATGTCTGCAAAGAAGCAGTAAGGCTGTACACCCATAGGTGGAATAGTGTCTGCCAAATTCCCTGTATGGTTAGCCTGCGCTACGTGCAGCATCTGCACACCAGCGGCCTCAAGCCAAGTGGCGAACAGCGGCGCATCCGCCTCATCAACACCGCCTTTGCCAAGTTTGGGGGTAACCACAGCTAGCTTGTATTCAAGAATCATATTCGGCACGGCCTTTTTCAACGCCTGCACCAGCATCAACGCAAAGCGTGTGCGATTTTCAAGCGAGCCGCCAAATTGATCCGTGCGCGTGTTCATTTTCGTGCTGCATAGGGAGCCTACCAACCTGTCCCCATGTATTTGAATGGCGTCCACACCGGCCTTTTCCGCACGTACAGCACAAGCGCACATTTTTTCAATGATCGTCATCAAAGCGTCTTCGGTCACTTCATTAACGAAATGCTGCATATCATGGTGCAAGCGCGTGCGCACCTGATCCTGCTGGCCATTTGCGAACATTAGGTTAATGGCATCAACATCATACTCTGGGTGAAATATTTGCACCCCAAGCTTGGCGTCGTAG
>DATERS010000096.1:0-2552 GCA_035271365.1 Thiopseudomonas sp. | reverse complement strand
AACAGGGATTGCTCCAATAGTTTTTTTGCAGTTAAAGCATGCCTCAGCAATTGTGATTTGCATTGTATTTCCCCGAAAGAAGAGACGGAGAAACACAGCACCCAGCGGAGAGTGATTTCTCCGCCAGCCAAGGATAGGTAGATTGAACATGAGCTCACAACGTGAGCGCCGCTTTGCATCATGTACACGGCTTTTGGCATGTTGCTAATCAACGATCAGCTAAACATGAATGGATAATAGGTAACTTGTGCTGGGTTGTCCAGAGCCGGTTAGTCAGTACAAAAAGTGCTATCAGCGGTTTAAAATCAGCAAGTATTTACGCGGCTGGATAAGCTACTTTGGGTTCGCCAAAGACTGGCTTCATACTGCTATCAGTGAATCTTCTAGAGCTGGATCGCTAAGCTTGTAGAGCAACTGCAAACAGTGCACACGCAGCATCATAGTGAGCGGGTAAGGGGAATCCTGTTTCACCTTTGGAGTAATGCTTAGTGGCGCGATTTCGCAAGCGCTTCCAAGGAATAATGGTCTCCACCTTTTCTAAGAAAATCTCACGACGCGTCTTACCCTTTTTGTTCTGGTATTCTGCTTCGGCAAAGGTCAGTTGGTTCATTATTTAGCTCGCTGGGCTAAAAAATGGACGATGCGGCTATTATCGAAAAAAGTGGGTAGTTATTCAGAGGCTCCTTAAAATCATGCTGAGAAGCTGCATTGGTCACCAATGCCATAATTGGATCTGGTGTGCCGATTAACAAAACAATCACAACAATATAAGCCAGTAGCACGCTAAAGCTTATTAATATGGCACTGGAAAACTGTTAATTCTTGCATTCAAAAACAAGCATATCCATTTAGGCTGTGTTGTTATCGCAAAGCATTGGTTATACTATAACATTACTTTTAGGTATGTCTGATAACTATGAAGAGCTCACTGCCTGATATTTCCCTAGATACACAAGCTTATATCCACACACCTATCAACTGGGTTGGTATGGATAATATTGATCTGCCACTCTGCTTGGCTGAGGAATATCCCAACATATACAACACACTATCCATGCACGCCTGCTTTCAGGTGGATATGGGTAATGCCAAAAGCAAAGGCATTCATATGTCTCGCCTATATCAGCTACTCGGCGAACTTGCTGCTGTACAGCCGGTCACGCCTGATATTTTGTTGGAGATGTTAAACAAAGCTATCCTCGGCCAACAAGAAGCTCAAGCCTCACAAGCACGTTTACTCTTAAGTTTTAACCTACTACTGAAGCGCACGGCATTATTGAGTAGCGATTTGGGTGGCTGGAAAAGCTATCCCGTGCAACTGCATGCACAGTTATCGCCAGCAGGATTTAAGCTGACGGCAGAGGTCAAAATCGGCTACTCCTCCACCTGCCCCTGCTCTGCCGCTTTAGCACGGCAACTCTTGGCTGAGCACTTTACTGCGTCCTTTGCTACAACTGATACCTGCAATGTCGAGCAGGTTGCGCACTGGCTGCAAGAGCATGGCAGTTTTGCCACACCCCATAGTCAACGCAGCCAAGCCACAGTCAGCGTGAGCATAGCCCAAGGCTGTGCAGACTTTGGCTTGGTCGCGTTAATCAACTGTATCGAAGAGGCATTAGCCACCCCGCTACAAACCGCAGTAAAGCGTATTGATGAGCAAGAATTTGCCCGTCTCAATGGCCATAATTTGATGTTTGTTGAAGATGCGGTGCGCCGCATGCAACAGGCATTAGCTGGACGCTATTCAGAATTTACTGCCACAGCACGCCATTTAGAAAGTCTGCATGCTCACGACGCTATCGCCTCTATTGAGCACGCTGCAGCAAACGACCGAGCCCTTTAAGGCTATCAGCGCGCTGCACTCTGGCGTAAACCTATTACTTAACATTACTTAAGCAAGGAAAAACAATATGTCCACTCCGCTTCCCGTTACCGTGCTATCTGGTTTTTTAGGTGCAGGCAAAACCACATTACTCAATCATATTTTAAAAAACCGCGAAGGCTTACGCGTGGCGGTAATCGTCAATGATATGAGTGAAATCAATCTTGATGGCAGTGCAGCGCAACATGGCGTAGAGCTTAATCGCGCTGAAGAACAGCTGATTGAGATGAGCAATGGCTGCATCTGTTGCACCTTGCGCGAGGACTTACTTAAAGAGGTCGCAGCGCTGGCCCAGCAAAATCGCTTTGATTATCTACTGATTGAATCCACTGGGATTTCTGAGCCGTTACCGGTGGCAGAAACCTTCACCTTTACTGATGAAGCCGGTCATAGCTTATCTGACCTCACGCGTCTCGATACCATGGTTACAGTGGTGGATGGCATCAATTTTTTAACCGATTATCACGCTGCACAATGGATTGGCGAGCGCGAAAACGATATTGCCGAAGACGATGAGCGCGCAATCACTGATTTGCTGATTGAGCAGGTGGAGTTTGCTGATGTCATTTTAGTCAGCAAAACCGACCTTATCAGCCAAGTTGCTTATCAGGAGCTGGAAGCCATTTTGCGCTCACTCAATACCCAAGCGAAAATCTTACCGATGCGCATG
>DATERS010000095.1:0-5234 GCA_035271365.1 Thiopseudomonas sp. | reverse complement strand
ATCGGTTCCGGTTGAAGCGCTCCATTGCCAGCCGCCGTTATTCGCCGCTAAGCAGCCATCAACCAAGTGCTGCATAAAAAAGCGTTCGCCTTCGCGCCAATCAATCAATAAGTTCTTGGTCAGAAACATCGCTACGATCATGCGCAAGCGGTTGTGCATCCAGCCGGTGGCTAAAAGCTGGCGCATCGCTGCATCAATAATCGGGAAACCGGTACGGCCTTGTTGCCACGCCAGTAAATCCTTGGGCGCATTACGCCAGGCTAAGGCTTCAGTTTCTGGCTTAAAGGCGCGGTGACGCGACACTTTTGGATAGCCAACTAAAATATGGGTATAAAACTCGCGCCACAGCAGTTCGTTAATCCAAGTGATAACACCCGGCTTACCTGAATCAAACTCGCCCTGATTGGCTGCCAGTGCTGCGTGCAGGCATTGGCGGACCGATATCACCCCAGCCACTAGGTAGGCTGACAACTGGCTGGTACCGGGCTTAGCAGGGAAGTCGCGCTGATCTAAATAATCATCAATAGGTTCGGCAGCAAATGCGCTTAAGCGTTGTTGTGCAGCCTGTTCGCCAGCAGGCCAGAGTGCTTGTTTCTCAGCGTCGATTGCTGCAAAGCCAGCAATATGGTCTGGTATTGCATCGCTGGTTATTGCAAGTGCTGTTTGCGCTTGAGGTGTAGCAACACGCTCGGGTACATAATCGTATAAATGTCGGTAGCAGACTTTTTTAAACTGACTAAACACTTTGAAGTAAGTGCCGGTTTGCGTCAGTACGCTACCGGGTTTAAACAGCACTTGATCAAGGTGACTGTGAAATAAAATACCTTGATCAACCAGCTTTGTGCCAACGGCGATATCACGCTGACTTTCATGGATGCCGTATTCTGTATTAACGTGCACAGCGCTAATGTCGAGTTCCTGACACAGTTGGCTTAATACTTCAGGCGCTTGCTGCCACTGCTCAGCGCTGCGAATCAGTAAAGGCACATTAAGCGTCGCTAAGCTGTGCTGCAGTTCACGTAAATTACGTAACCAAAAATCCACCTTGCAAGCGGCATCATCATGTTCTTGCCATTGCGTAGGGCTGAGCAAAACAACAGCCATAGTGGGGCCTGCTTGTAATGCGGCGTGCAGCGCACTGTTGTCATGGATGCGAAGATCGTTACGAAACCAAATAAGTTGCTGCATGCAGGCGTCCTGGGTGGTTATGAATAATATTTAGCTATTAAAAAACTGCAGTGATCTAGATAAAGGGTTGCTGTTTTAAGGTTAGTTATCACTGCTTTTTATCGTGCAGAGTTGAATGGCTAGCGCTAGTTCACGCCTTATACAATCGTATGCTGTTAAGGCGTGAGTGAGGATTTTGCTTCGTCACTGACCGACTTATATTGCATTACGCAGGCTGAGATTTTCAGGATGCGGCTGCAGATACACTTGCCCAGCAATATAAGGGTCAGGGTGGCGATTGAAATGGTGCTTAAGCAATGTCAAAGGCACAATCAAGGGCACGATACTGTCGCGATACTGGGTAATTAATGCTTGAAGCTCGCGTTTTTCATCAGCATCCAGAGAGTCCTTTATATAGCCACTGATATGTTGCAGCACATTGGTATGTGTACCGCGGTTGGCGATTTTTTTCAGAGCGGGCATAAATAGGCTGAAATAGTTGTCTGCTAGAACATCAAGTTGCTCTTGCTGACTGTTAGCGAGCATGCGACCTAGAGCGCTACAGTCGGATGGGCTGTTAGCCATCAACTGGTATTTATAGCGCGCATGAAACTCATAGAGTTTTTTCAGGGTCAAGCCGCTGCTTAATAGTTCACGCCATTGAGCGTAAGCAAACACACGGGTGATAAAGTTTTCTCGCAGCACAGGGTCATTCAGGCGACCATCTTCTTCAACCGGTAAGTTGGGTTGCGCTTGCATCAATGCTGCAGCAAATAAGCCGACACCACCATGCTCAGCTGTGTGACCACTGTCTTGATAAACCTTAACCCGCTGCATGCCGCAGGAGGGTGATTTCTGCATCAAAATATAACCGCAGATATCAGTCAGTTCGGCTGCTTTACGTTGACCGTATTCGGTCAAGGCAGCGCTGACATCCATAGAGGGATTGACTGTGCCTACTGCGCGCGGTTGTTGTGTATTACCCACTAAGCGGATTGGCTCACGCGGTGTGCCTAAGCCGATAGCTTGTTCTGGGCAGAGTGGGACATAGTCGAAATACTGGCTCAGGACATCTTTGCACAGATGCGATTGCTTATGGCCGCCATTAAAACGCACCGGTGCACCGAGCAAACATGAGCTGATACCAACTTTGATTAATGTATTTGCAGTCGTCATGGCTTAGCTTTACCGGTTGCAGAATAGTCGTATAAGAATATAGTGAAAGCTGTACAAGTCAAATATTTTGTATAGGTTTTGTCTAAGGCTTGGCTTGAATGGGTGTAAGTCGTGATGGGGGAGGGTTTGAGTCAGAGCGAAGGGAGTACGCAAGAGTTGAGTTGTCACGGGGGTTGGCAAGTCAATAAAATATCAGCTCTACGCTTGAGTAAAACGTAGAGCTGATGTCTACAACTTAGCCGTTATTATTCAGGCTTAGTTGCTTCGTGCAGCTTAGCTTTGGCTGCATCGACTGCATCTTTGCTGTCATCTTTGATGTTTTCAGCGGCTTCTTTAGCGTTGTCTTTTGCTTCTTTAAGGCTATCTTTAGCATCTTCAACTGCTGCAGCTAAATCATCTCTAGCTTCTTGAGTTGTTGCAGCAGCTGAATCAGCGGCTTTGTCAGCTGCGTTTTGAGCGCTTTCAACAGCATCTTCTGCTGCGTCTACAGCTTGAGCTGCAGCATCATTAGCGGCTTCAATCACTTCTTCGCTGGTCGGTGCTTCATCAGCCATTTGTTCAGCTGCTGCTTTAGTTTCTTGAGCGGCTTCTTGTACAGATTGACTTGCGTCAGATAAAGATTCTTTAGCAGCATCCAGCTTGTCTTGTGGTTCGCTATCACAAGCAGTTAAACCCAAGGTAGCAGCAAGCAACAGGGCAGTAACGAAAGGTTTTTGCATAATTGATCTCCATTTTAGTATTCGGTGCAGTTGTATTTATAAGTAAATACCAATTGCATTATTGCACATTGAGAGTGCTATGGCATAGGTCATATGCATGTAGGCTATGACCCTGTTATACCTTGATAGTTCAGTGCTTTTAGAGTGGTTAGACAATATTTATTCTGTAGTGCAAGTCGGCTGAAACAGTACTTTATGTAGTGTTGTAGAGCTTAATATTTTTCTTGTGCCGACCACTCTTAAGAGTGGTCGTTCTGTGTTGAAACGGGGGTGGCAGTTGTTTTTTGACGAATGAACCCCATATTCATTACATCGCCAGCCCGCGTGGCTTGTTTAAGTAACTATGGAGTTAATACAGATGGCTGTTGAAGCACAAAAAGAAACATTAGGTTTTCAGACCGAAGTTAAACAACTGCTGCATTTGATGATTCACTCGTTGTACTCAAATAAAGAAATTTTTCTGCGTGAGTTGATTTCTAACGCCTCGGACGCGGCAGATAAATTGCGCTTTGAAGCGCTGTCTGCTCCTGAATTGTTAGAGAATGACTCGGAGCTGAAAATCCGCATCAGCTTTGATAAAGAAGCCAATACGCTCACCATTGAAGATAATGCCATTGGTATGAGCCGTGATGATGTGATCAATCACTTGGGCACCATTGCTAAATCAGGCACTGCCGAATTCTTTAAGAACCTGTCTGGTGATGCCAAGAAAGACTCGCAGCTGATTGGTCAGTTTGGTGTGGGTTTCTATTCGGCCTTTATTGTTGCCGATAAAGTTGAAGTCTTTACCCGTCGTGCTGGCTTAGCCGCTTCTGAAGGTGTGCTGTGGAGTTCAGAAGGTGAAGGCGAGTTTGACTTGTCTAACATCGAGAAAGCTGAGCGCGGTAGCCGCATTGTTCTGCACTTAAAGAAAGGCGAAAGCGAATTTGCCGATGGCTGGCGTTTGCGTAACGTGATTAAAAAGTATTCTGACCATGTGGCCTTGCCAATTGAGTTACCTAAAGAAGCTGTAGGTGACGAAGCGGATGCGCCGGTCAATACTGAGTGGGAAGTGGTCAACCGTGCCAGCGCACTGTGGACACGCCCGCGCACCGAGATTAAAGACGAAGAATATCAAGAGTTCTATAAGCACGTCTCGCATGACTTTGAAGATGCGCTGAGCTGGAGCCACAACAAAGTTGAGGGCAAGCTCGAGTACACTTCACTGCTCTATGTGCCGACTCGCGCGCCGTTTGATTTGTATCAGCGCGAAGCACCGCGTGGCTTAAAGCTCTATGTGCAGCGCGTATTTATTATGGATCAGGCCGATGAGTTCTTGCCGCTGTATCTGCGTTTTGTCAAAGGTATTGTCGACTCTAACGATCTATCCTTGAACGTATCGCGAGAAATTCTGCAAAAAGATCCGGTGATAGACAGCATGAAATCAGCGCTGACTAAGCGCGTGTTGGATATGCTGGAGAAAATGGCGAAGAAGAGTCCAGAAGATTACGCGAAGTTCTGGAGCGCTTTTGGTCAGGTGCTCAAAGAAGGTCCGGCTGAAGATTTCTCTAATAAAGAGAAGATTGCCGGCCTGTTGCGCTTTGCGTCAACCCACAATGGCAATGATGAGCAAACTGTAAGTTTGAGCGACTATATTGCGCGCATGACTGAAGGTCAGGACAAGGTTTACTTCTTAACCGGCGAAAGCTATGCGCAGGTGAAGAACAGTCCGCATCTGGAAGTCTTCCGCAAGAAAGGTATTGAAGTCCTGCTGCTGACTGACCGCATTGATGAGTGGTTGATGAGCTATGTGACTGAGTTTGACGGTAAAACCTTTGTCGATGTGGCGCGTGGCGATTTAGATTTAGGTGCGCTCGATACTGCAGAAGACAAGCAGTCACAAGATGAAATTGCTAAGAGCAAAGAAGCCTTAGTCACGCGCTTAAAAACAGCACTGGGTGATCAAGTAGCGGATGTGCGTGTATCGCATCGCTTAACTGATTCGCCGGCTATTTTAGCGATTGGTGAACAAGACCTAGGCTTGCAGATGCGCCAGATTCTGGAAGCCAGCGGCCAGAAAGTGCCAGAGTCTAAGCCGATCTTTGAGATTAACCCAGCGCACAGCTTGGTTGAAAAGTTAGATGCGGAAACCGATGATGAGCGCTTTGCTGACTTGTCGATGATTCTGTTTGA
>DATERS010000094.1:0-27922 GCA_035271365.1 Thiopseudomonas sp. | reverse complement strand
TACAAATTATAAGCCATTTTTAGCTTTAAATTCGCGACGACGACGGTGCAGAACTGGCTCAGTGTAACCATTGGGCTGGTCACGGCCTTGCAGTACTAATTCCAGTGAAGCTTGGAACGCGATGTTGTCATCGAAGTTCGGCGCCATTGGATTGTAGATTGGATCTTCAGCATTCTGACGGTCAACAACAACAGCCATACGCTTCATACTTTCAACAATTTGCTCTTCGGTAATAATACCGTGACGCAACCAGTTGGCCATATGTTGGCTTGAAATACGCAGTGTTGCACGGTCTTCCATCAGGCCGATATCATTGATATCAGGTACTTTAGAACAACCTACACTGTGGTCAATCCAGCGTACAACATAACCCAAGATACCTTGTGCGTTGTTGTCCACTTCGTTCTGAATTTCTTCAGCAGTCCAATCAGTGCTTGGCGCTAAGGGAATGGTTAGGATGTCGTCCAGTGAAGCAAACTGACGCTTCTTCAGTTCTTCTTGGCGCGCAAACACATCCACTTCGTGGTAGTGCGTAGCGTGCAGTACTGCTGCAGTCGGTGATGGAACCCATGCCGTGTTAGCGCCGGCTTTCGGGTGACCAATTTTCTGCTCAACCATGGCAGCCATCAAGTCAGGCATAGCCCACATACCTTTACCGATTTGTGCAACGCCAGACAGACCTGTTGCCAGCCCTGTATCAACGTTCCAGTCTTCGTAGGCTGCAATCCACTTCTCACCGCGCATGGCTGTTTTACGCACCATTACGCCCGCTTCCATAGAGGTGTGAATCTCATCACCGGTACGGTCGAGGAAACCTGTGTTAATAAATACAACACGCTCTTTAGCTGCAGCAATACAGGCTTTAAGATTGATTGTCGTACGACGTTCTTCGTCCATAATACCCATTTTCAGGGTGTTACGTGCCAGACCTAAAACGTCTTCAGTACGCTCAAACAACTCATTAGCAAAGGCTGCTTCTTCTGCGCCATGCATTTTTGGCTTAACAATGTACATACTGCCCGTACGGCTGTTTGGACGTGTAGTGTTGCCATTGAGGTTGTGCATCGCAATCAGACTGGTGAACAACGCATCCATAATGCCTTCTGGCAATTCGTTGCCTTGCTCATCCAAAATCGCTGGGTTGGTCATCAAGTGGCCAACGTTACGGATAAACAGCAATGAACGACCGTGTAAGGTCACTTCCCCACCGTTGACGCCAGTGTAAACGCGGTCTGGATTCATCACACGAGTAAAGGTTTGATCACCTTTAGTGACGGTCTCAGACAGGTCGCCTTTCATCAGGCCTAACCAGTTGCTGTAGACCAATGTTTTGTCGTCAGCATCCACTGCAGCGATCGAGTCTTCACAGTCCATAATGGTCGTAATAGCGGCTTCAACCAATACATCTTTGACACCTGCAGCATCGGTTTGACCGACTACGCTGTTGGCATCAATTTGGATTTCGAAGTGCAAACCGTTATTTTTCAACAGAATAACAGTCGGCGCTGCTGCTTCGCCTTGGAAACCAATCAGCTGTGCATCATCACGTAGACCTGTGTTGCTGCCGCCTTTAAGGCTGACTAGCAATTTACCGTCTTCAATGCGGTAGCCTGTGGTATCAGCGTGTGAACCGGCTGCCAAAGGTGCAGATTTGTCTAAGAAAGAACGTGCATAAGCGATGACTTTATCGCCACGTACTTTGTTGTAACCCTTGCCTTTCTCTGCGCCGCCTTCGTCACTGATCACATCAGTACCGTATAAAGCGTCATACAAAGAACCCCAACGCGCATTCGCTGCGTTCAGGGCAAAACGTGCGTTAGTTACAGGTACCACTAACTGTGGACCTGCCATACGAGCAATTTCGTCGTCAACATTTTGTGTGCTGGCTTGAAAATCTGCTGCTTCTGGCAACAAGTATCCAATCTCTTGCAGAAATGCTTTATAAGCCACTGCGTCATGAGTTTGGCCCTTACGTGCAAGGTGCCACTCATCAATTTGTGCTTGTAAGGCATCACGTTTTTCTAGCAGGGCACGATTTTTCGGTGCAAGGTCTTTTAAGACCTTCGTTGCGCCTTCCCAGAACTGCTCTGCAGTCAGGCCTGTACCTGGAATAGCTTGGGTGTTAACGAAGTCATATAGAACTTTGGCGACTTGCAAGCCACCGACTTGAACGCGATCAGTCATTTTTGCCTCACTCTGCTTGGAAAAGCCTCAAATAAAACGGCCATTAGGCCATGTAGTGCATACAGATAAATACTACATGAATATTTGAAAAAAAGCAGAGACAAATGCGCAGAGCGTCTTTAGCAGGCACTTTGCCGCAGGCAAAAAAAACTCCAAACCTCTTAGAAAATTAGAGGTTCGGAGTCTAAGTCCAAGCAGCTAGGGAGAACGCTTGGATATTTGCCAACATAAAACACATCAAGGAGTGTCAACAACAACTTACTTAGCTATTCATATACTCTGACCCAGCAAAACGCTGAAGAGTTCCTCAGTGTTATGAAATATTTTAGTGAGCCTCATCCCAGTTATCACCCACACCGGCTTCAACAATCAGCGGCACATCTAAAGCGGCACCCGCACTCATCAATGGCAGCAGGCCAGCGCGTAACTCCTCCACTTGATCCTCACGCACCTCAAGAACCAATTCATCATGTACTTGCAGAATCACTCGTGCATCCAGTCCTGACTCCGCCAGCCACTGATCGACAGTGATCATCGCGCGCTTAATAATATCCGCCGCACTGCCCTGCATGGGTGCGTTAATTGCTGTACGTTCAGCGCCTTTACGGATGGCTGCATTTTTCGCCTGAATATCCGGCAAGTACAAGCGACGACCAAAGATGGTTTCCACATAACCTTGCTCACTGGCTTGCGCCCGTGTGCGTTCCATATAACCCTGCACGCCTGGATAGCGGGCAAAGTAACGATCCATATAAACTTGTGCTTGGCCACGATCACAGCCAATTTGCTTGGCTAAACCGTGCGCGCTCATGCCGTAAATCAGACCGAAGTTAATGGCTTTAGCACTACGTCGCTGATCAGTGGTGACTTCATCCAGCTCAACACCAAACACCTCTGATGCTGTAGCTTTATGCACATCACGGTTATGGCGGAAAGCATCCAATAAACCGGGGTCTTGCGCTAAGTGCGCCATAATGCGCAATTCAATTTGCGAGTAGTCCGCCGCTAATAACTTGTAGCCTTTCGGCGCGACAAAAGCTTGACGAATACGACGGCCTTCAGCAGTACGAATCGGAATATTTTGTAAATTTGGATCACTGGAAGATAAACGACCGGTAGCGGTCACTGCTTGGTGATAGCTGGTGTGAATACGACCTGTCAGTGGATTGATTTGCTCAGGCAAACGGTCGGTGTAGGTGCTTTTAAGCTTGCTTAGACTACGAAACTCCATTAACAAAACCGGCAACTCATGGCCGCGCTCTGCTAATTCAGACAGCACAGCTTCTGCCGTACTGGGCTGGCCTTTGGCAGTTTTTGAAATAATTGGCAAACCCAGTTTCTCATATAGAATCACACCCAATTGCTTAGGTGAAGCCAAGTTAAACTCTTCGCCAGCAATTTCAAAGGTCTGACGCTCTAACTCAGTCAGTTTGGCCGCTAACTCTAAACTTTGCTGACCGAGCAAGTGCGCATCCACCAAAGCGCCGTAGCGCTCAATACGCGCCAGCACCGGCATCAAGGGCATTTCAATGGTTTCCAACACCTCAAGCAAGGATGGAATAGCCTGCAACTCTTTAATTAAACGATTGTGCAAACACAGAGTAATTTCAGCATCTTCAGCGGCGTAAGGCCCGGCGATATCCAGCGATATTTGGTCAAACGTCAGCTGTTTGGCCCCTTTACCCGCGACATCTTCAAAACGAATGGTACTGCGATTTAAATAACGCTGCGCCAAATCATCCATATTATGACGCGTCACTGTCGAGTTCAGCGCATAGGATTCCAGCATGGTATCGAAGCGTACGCCTTGCACATTAATATCGTAACGCGCCAGTACATTGATATCGTACTTACCGTTTTGACAGACCTTAGCAATAGCTGGGTCTTCTAATAAAGGGCGTAAGGCAGCCAAGACTGTATCTTGATCAAGCTGCTGCGGCACACCCATATAGCTGTGCGCTAAGGGTACATAAGCCCCCTCACCTTCCGCTACGGCAAAGGAAATCCCCACTAAACGCGCTTGCTGCGCATCGACACTGGTGGTTTCTGTATCAAAGGCAAATAACTCAGCGCTACTTAAGCGCTGTAGCCACTGGGCAAAGACTTCTTCAGTCAGAATGGTATGGAACTCAGCTTGATACTCAGGCTCTGCGGCAACTTCATCTGTATCAGCTGCTGATGCTTCGCTGCTGGCTGCTGGCGTGGAAAACAAATCATCTACAACTGGAGTGGCTGCTTTAGCTTTCGACTTAGGATTACTCGCTACTGCGCCACTGCGGCGGCGGATTTCATCCTGCCAACTTTTAAACTCTAAACGCTCGTACAGCTCCATCAAGACATCATCTTCTGGCGGCTGCATCTGCATATCATCGATATTCAGCTCCAGCTCCACATCCAGCTTAATCGTCGCCAACTCGCGTGATAAATAGGCCATATCACGGTTATCTAAGAGCTTTTTACCCAGGGTTTTCGCACCACGAATCGGCAAGGTCGCCACTTGGTCAATATTGTTATAAATCGCATCCATATCACCGAGACCGACCAGCAATCCTAATGCAGTTTTTTCACCGACACCGGGCACGCCAGGGATATTGTCAGACTTATCGCCCATCAAAGCTAAGTAGTCGATAATCAACTCAGGGCCAATGCCGAACTTCTCTACCACGCCGTCAATATCCAGCTTGGTGTTGTACATGGTGTTGACCAGGCTGACGTGATCATTGACCAACTGCGCCATATCTTTATCGCCGGTGGAAATCACCACTGGACTCTCGGCCAAAGTACTGCTGTAAGCCAAGGTACCAATCACATCATCGGCTTCCACACCTTCCACGCATAAAAACGGAAAGCCTAAGGCTTTAACGCAGTCGTGTAAGGGCTCAATCTGAGCTCGCAAATCATCCGGCATCGGTGGGCGCTGCGCTTTATATTCAACAAACAGCTCATCACGAAAGGTCGGGCCCTTGGCATCAAAAATCACCGTAATCACACTATCCGGATACTGCTTGCGCAAACTGCGCAGCATATTCAACACACCTTTTACCGCACCGGTGGGTAAGCCTGCTGAGGTCATCAGCGGCGGCAAGGCATGGAAGGCACGATAGAGATACGATGAGCCGTCAACCAAAACTAAAGGAGCTTGAGACATGCGAATAATCAACCTTAACTAAAACCACGAAATAGATAATAGGATACAGGCAAACACCCACAGCACCCAATCGACAGCAAGCACTGCCTGCTAAAAACCTGCAATCTTTGCTAGCATGGTGCATCAATAGACGCTGCATCTGAAGCGAGTCAGCTCTGCAAAGCATTTTCTGGACGGTGTGAAGCGCTCAGTACGCGCCGATGCACTGCCCACCTCAATTTAGGAGTGTGTTATGAGTGATAAATTAAGCAGCGATGCCCTGCAGGCGTTAAAAATTGCCTTTAGCTATATGCCCAATGCTATTGAGGTGACCAAGTACGAATACGGCGATCATTACCAAGTGGTGCTTGAGCATATTGAAACAGTCAAAGAAATGTTACTGCTCAATGATGTCGATCCAGAAGAAGTGCAAGGTGAGATCAACCCTGAGCACACACCCAATTCATCCTACTAAGCCAGAGCAGCAGTTACTGCGCAGCATAAGGCATTCGCAGAAATATTTATTGCACGCTAGCAATCAACACCAAGCGTCAACAAGCACTGCGCGGTTGTTGTGATAAGCGCAGCCATGGATGGCGAAGCGCCCGCATCGAACCCCGGACGGGTTCGTTAAGGGAAAAACAACAACTGCGCAGTGCGCCACACACAAAAGTTAAGCAACACCAACAAGCGCCACGCATAAACATTAAGCAAGCACATCAACTACTTAGCAGGCGATCCCTTAATCTCCGCCAACTTCTCTGCACTCAACGCACCGGTATCAAACTGCGCCTGCGCAATCCACTCATACGCACGCTGATTAAGCGCCGCAATCGCCCGCGGGCCCTCACCTTCAGCGTACATCGCCGGACCAATCACCACGTCAATCACCCCAGGCTTTTTGCCCCAGCCTGCTTTCGGCCAGAACATGCCCGCATTATGCGAAATCGGCAACACCGGCAAACCCGCATTCACCGCTAACGAACTACCACCACGGGAAAACTTACCCAACTCACCGGCTGGCATGCGTGTACCTTCTGGAAAAATCAGCACCCAGCAGTTTTGCTCCAAGCGATCAGCGCCTTGGCTAGCCAGCTGTTTTAACGCTTGTTTGGGGTTATCACGATTAATCGCAATGGGTTTAAGCATCGCCATCGCCCAGCCAAAAAACGGCACGCGCAACAGCTCTTTTTTTAATACTTGGCTCAACGGCTGAAAATACGCCGAGAGGAAAAACGTCTCCCATGTGCTCTGGTGATTGGATAAAATCACACAACGTTCGCTGGGAATATTTTCAATACCGGTGATGCGGTAATCTAAACCCAGTAAATACTTGGCTAGACCCACTCCAAAACGGCACCAATACACATTGATAAAACGATAACGTGCGGGGAATGATAAAAAGGGTGCAATAAACAAACTGATCACACACCAAATAAACGCACTTAAGCTCAGTAACACATAGAAAGTTACTATTCTTAATCCGTAGAAAACGCCCATACTCTTTGGCCTTTAGCGTAGTAAATGATCTGCAACTGCTGATAAATCAGCAAATATTAAGGTGTTATCCGGTAACTGTTTGGTGCGTGTTTTCTCACCGTTACCGGTGCATACCAAAACCGGCTGTGCATTGACGGGAACTGCAGCTTGTAAGTCGCGCAAGCTATCACCGACAAACCACACACCCTGCATGGATGTTTGATAATGCTCAGCAATCTGCTCTAACAAACCCGCCAAGGGCTTACGGCAGCTACAACCATCATCGGGGCCATGCGGGCAATAGGTAATCAGCCCTAAGTGTCCACCACGTTTTTGCACTTCATCGCGTAACACTTGATGCATGGATTCTAAGGTTGGCACAGTGTAATAACCGCGCGCTAAACCTGATTGATTTGTGGCGATGGCCACCGTCCAACCCGCGCGACTTAATCGAGCGATAGCATCCAGCGCACCCGGCAAGGGGATAAACTCATCCACCGTTTTAACAAAATCGGCTGACTCTTGATTAATCACGCCATCACGATCGAGCACTATTAGCTTCATGTTTGATCCTTAAACCAAGTGAGCACAGCCTACGCCATGCTCACTCAGTGTCTTGCAGACAATTAATCCAATACAGAAATATCTGCAACACCTAAGAACAAGCCACGCAAGTGCGCCAGTAAGGCATGACGGTTAGCGCGCACATCAGCATCATCAGCATTGACCATCACTGCGACAAAGAACGCATCCACCGGCTCATGCAAGCTGGCTAAACGGGTCAAGATATCAGTGTATTGACGATTCTCAGCTAAGGGTGTGACCGCTTGCTGTGCTTGCTTAAGAGCAGCATATAAAGCGAACTCTGAAGGGCTGTCAAAGTAACGTGCCTGTACCGCTTCAGCTTGGCCGTAACCATCTTTACCGAGCAAGTTGGAGACACGCTTATTCACTGCTGCCAGCGCTTGTGCTTCAGGTAAAGCGCGGAACGCTTGTACCGCTTGCACACGTTGGTCAAAGTCCAGCGGCGACATCGGATGTACTGCACGTACCGATTGATACACAGCTACATCAATACCGGCATCTTCATAACGCGCACGCAGACGGTCAAAGATAAAGTCTTGCACTTTTTCTGCCAGACCTTGGCTGTCGATTTTATCGCCAAACTGAGTAATGGCTTTGGCAACCAACTCGGCTAAATCCACATCCAAGTTCTTTTCAATCAGCACACGCAAAATGCCTAAGGCTGCACGACGCAATGCATAGGGGTCTTTACTGCCCGTTGGTAGCATGCCAATCCCAAAAATACCCACTAAGGTATCCAGCTTGTCTGCCACTGCAACAGCAGCACCGGTTAAGGTGGTGGGTAATTCAGCGCCAGCACCACGTGGCATATATTGCTCGTTTAACGCAATAGCAATATCGCCTTCTTCACCATCGTTTTGCGCATAGTACAGACCGGCAATACCCTGCATCTCGGGGAACTCGCCCACCATTTCCGTGGCTAAGTCACATTTAGAGAGTAAGCCTGCACGCGCTGCATGGGCAGCATTACCACCAATTTTGTCAGCAATAAATCCAGCCAGCTTCGAGACGCGGACGGCTTTATCGTAAACGCTGCCCAGTTGCGCTTGGAACACCACGTTTTTCAGACGCTCGTTAAAGGCCTCCAGTGGCTGCTTCTGGTCTTGCAAATAGAAGAACTCAGCATCAGTTAAGCGCGGACGCACAACTTTCTCATTACCTGAGATCACTTGTTGTGGATCACGGCTTTCGATATTGGCCACAGTAATAAAGCGCGGCAGCAGTGAACCCGTGCTATCCAGCAAGCAGAAATACTTTTGGTTATCTTGCATGGTGATAATCAACGCTTCTTGCGGCACTTCAAGGAAATGCTCTTCAAATGAGCAGACTAACGGCACCGGCCACTCAACCAAAGCAGTCACTTCATCCAGCAATGAGGCGGGCATAATCGCCGTACCTTGTTGCTCGGCAGCCAACTGATTGACGCGATTTTCAATTAACGCACGACGCTCGGCAACATCGACCAAGACATAGGCCTTGCGCAACGCTTCAACATAATCACCAGGGTGATTGAGCACCACTTCAGTGTTGTGGTGGAAACGGTGACCGCGTGAAGCACGACCGGCGGTTTGCGCCAAGATGGTGCAATCCACTACATCGTCACCAAACAACATCACTAACCACTGAGTTGGACGCACAAACTCTTCTTTACGTGCACCCCAGCGCATACGCTTAGGTACAGGTAACGTATTCAGCGACTCTTCAACAATCGCCGGCAGCAAACTGACGGTGTCTTGACCGGCAATATGCTGTTCAAAACGTAATTTAGCGCCACTGCGATCAATTTCGCTGATATCCACGCCACATTTACGCGCAAAACCTAAGGCCGCTTTGGTCGGCTCACCTTCTGCATCAAAAGCAGCTTGGACTGGCGGGCCATCCATTGCTTGGCTGCGGTCGTCTTGACGCTCAGCTAATTGAGCAATCCACACCGCTAAACGACGGGGCGCAGCATAGACCTGCACCTGACCATGGCTTAAACCGGCGGCTTTTAAGCCTTTGGTGATACCGTCGCGAAAAGCATTGGCTAAAGTATTCAGCGCTTTAGGAGGTAATTCTTCAGTACCTAACTCAACTAAAAAGTCACGTGCACTCATTGTTCAATCTCCAACTTAGCCAACACTTCATCACGTAATGCTTCGGTTGCCATTGGGAAGCCCAATTTGGCCCGCGCTTCTAAATAACTTTGCGCTACGGCGCGCGCTAAAGTGCGCACACGTAAGATATAGCGCTGACGCTCAGTCACAGAAATCGCCCGGCGCGCATCCAGCAAGTTAAAGGTATGCGAGGCTTTTAAGACCATCTCATAGCTCGGTAACGGCAGATTTAACAGGCTAAGACGGCTGGCTTCACTTTCATAAAAATCAAACAGCTCAAACATTTTTTCAACATTGGCGTGTTCGAAGTTATAGGTGGACTGCTCCACTTCGTTCTGGTGGAAGACATCGCCGTAGGTCACTTTACCAAACGGGCCGTCAGTCCAGATCAGGTCATAGACCGAATCTACACCTTGGATATACATGGCCAAGCGCTCAAGACCGTAAGTGATTTCACCGGTCACTGGGTAGCATTCAATACCACCGACTTGTTGGAAGTAAGTGAACTGAGTCACTTCCATACCATTGAGCCAGATTTCCCAGCCTAAACCCCAAGCACCTAAGGTCGGTGATTCCCAGTTGTCTTCAACAAAACGGATATCGTGCACCAGAGGATCAATACCAATATGGCGTAAAGACTCTAAATACAGTTCTTGAATATTGTCGGGATTGGGCTTAAGCACCACCTGAAACTGATAATAATGTTGCAAGCGGTTGGGGTTGTCACCGTAGCGGCCATCGGTCGGACGACGCGAAGGCTGCACATAGGCTGCGTTCCAGGTCTCAGGGCCTAGAGCACGTAAAAAAGTTGCAGTATGGAAGGTGCCAGCACCCATTTCCATATCGTAGGGTTGCAGTACCACACAGCCCTGCTCAGCCCAAAAGCTCTGCAAGGTCAGAATCAGATCTTGGAAGGTACGCACGGCGGCGGTTGTCTGGGTCACGGTATATATCCACAATTAAAGATGGGCAGAAAGTTCGGGAGTATACCCCAAACACGAGCATTCCCGCAGCGGACATTGGTCGCTGTAGTGCATTATATGGATGATAAATCACTGCGTTTGTTCAGTACAGCGTAGAAACCTGCAGATAAAACAGCAGTTTCAGCAAGCTTACGGGGTGATTTTCAATGATACACGTCCGCATAAAATACTGCTTTTTACCGTTATTTTGATCCCTAACTCTGAGCCAAGGACAGTAATAGTCAAAGGTAATGACAACACCGAATTCAAGAGCTAAAAATAGCAACAATCTCATGGTTGCTCAGACCTATGGCGCGTAGACTGCCGCTGCTGTCCTAGGCTTTTTGCTACAGACCTGATAGTTATAACCCTACACCGTTAATTCTCCCCCCCATGTGAGATTGTGCATGTCTGTTTGGAAGTCGTTTCGCTCGCTGTATTTCGCCACCTTATTAATGCTGCTCGGCTCAGGTTTACTGAGTACCTATCTAGCGCTGCATGTTGCTGAACGTGCGGACGGGATTTGGGTCGGTGCGCTGATGACTGGTTTTTATCTAGGCTTGGTCTTAGGTGGCAAGATCGGTCACCGCTTGATTGCTCGCGTGGGGCATATTCGTGCTTACGTTGCCAGCGCAGGTTTCGTTACGGCTGCAGTCTTACTGCATGGTTTAACCGAGAACCTGACAGTGTGGTTACTGCTGCGGGTGCAAGTCGGTCTGGGCATGATGTGCATGTATATGGTAGTGGAAAGCTGGCTCAATGAGCAGAGCACCTCAGATGAGCGTGGCATGGTGTTTTCTGGCTATATGATGGCCTCGTACCTAGGTATGGTTTTAGGCCAATTGGTGCTGGCAGCAGTACCCGGCTTAGATAGCAATTTGCTGTTATTTGTCGGATTGTGTTTTGCTTTATGCTTAGTGCCTGTGGCACTGACACGCCGTATTCACCCAGAACCTTTACACCCTGCGCCTATGGAGCCGCGTTACTTCTTCCAGCGCGTACCCTTATCGATGATGACCGGCTTAGCGGCTGGCGCCATGGTCGGTGCTTTTTACGGTTTAGCACCTTTATATGCCAGCCGAATTGGCTTACCCACCCATATGATTGGTCTGTTTATGGCGGCCTGTATTGTTGCGGGTTTATTTGTGCAAGGGCCACTGGGTTGGCTCTCAGACCGCTTTGATCGCCCGACACTGATCCGCGTATCCAGCGCCATTTTGATGTTGCTAGCATTGCCCCAAGCGATTTGGACTGATCTGCCACTGCCACTGATTTTTCTCGGCGGTGGCGCAACAGCCATGCTGTTCTTTAGCTTATACCCACTGGCGGTGGCCTTTGCCAATGACAATGTGGAAGCAGAAAAGCGTGTGTCATTAACCGCCGTGCTACTGACCACCTTTGGTGTCGGCGCCAGTATCAGCCCCGTTTTGATTGGTGCGCTAATGAAAACCTTGGGCCCTAATATGCTCTATGTGTCCATCAGCCTATTCGCAATGTTTATTACCATTAGCGTACGTCCACAGGCAATTACTGGCGACAACGTCAGTGATGAAGCACCTTTGCAGCATATCTTTATGCCGGATGGTATTAGCAGTTCGCCTTTAGCGGCAGCGCTTGACCCCCGTATTGAAGAAAGCCATGTCCAAGAGCAGATGCAGGACAGTCCGATGACTGATGTTGCCGATGACTCAGAAGAGCAACATTACTAGATCAAATAGAAGGCTAACAGCTGATAGCGTTCGCTATACACTCAGCACTGAAATCTGCAGTGCTGAGTTCAAAAGCGCGTTAACCTAAGCAATGCGTACTTAGGATTGTGCTGTAAACATCGGCGTATCCGCAAAACCGCTCGCTACCAGTTGCAGCATCATCTGCTCTTTCAAGGGCGGCGCAAACAAATACCCCTGAATCAAATCGCAGCCCATGGCCTGCAAGAGCTTAAACTGCTCAGGTTCCTCAACGCCCTCGGCAACCGTGACAAACTGAAAATGGCGCGCCATATCAATCACCGTACTGGTTAAGCGCTGATCCTGTGTATTGACATGCATTTCTGAGACAAAAGCACGATCAATTTTAATCACCGAAACCGGTAGCACTTTTAAATACGCCAGCGACGAATAACCGGTGCCAAAGTCATCAATGGCAATACCAAAACCTGCTGCAGCTAAACGCTGCAATTGTTGCATCGCCAGCTGCATATCGTGCATTAAGCCTGATTCAGTCACTTCAACTTCTAAGCTATAGGCCGGTAAACCTGCTTGCGCAACAGCGCTAATTAACCAGTCAGCAAAATCAGGCTGCATCAATTGAGCACTAGCAACGTTGATCGCCACAGTAAAATGCTCACCCACCTGTTGCTGTTTGCGCCAGCGCACTAGCGCATCAATCGCTTGCATCGCCACCCATTTGCCAATGGTGATGATGTAGCCTTTGGCTTCAGCAATGGGAATAAACTCAACCGGTGACACGCGGCCAAAGTCTGGACTGTCCCAGCGTAATAAGGCCTCAACACCTCTGACGGCACCGCTGCGCACATCCACTTTAGGCTGATACATCAGATGCAGCTGGTTATTTTCAATCGCTACATGCAAGCCATCACTGAGCTGGCTAATGCGCTGTAAATTTTCTTCTAAATCTTGATTGTAACTTTGCCACTGACCATCATCTGTCGGCAAAGCAACTGCGGCTGTACGCACAATTTGCTCAGGACTGCGCTCAAGACTCGCGCAACTGACACCAATGCGCGCACGCACATACACACACAGCTGGCTTAAATATAATGGTGCTTGCAAGGCTTGCAGTAAACGCTCAGAAATCAACTCGGCTTGGCTTTGTGTGGCCTTAGAAGCACAGACAACAACCCACTGATCGGTACTCCAAACACCTAGCAAACCTATGGGTACATCGCTTAATTGCTGGATATGCGCACTCAGCGCACAAATGGTCTGATCCATAATGTCATAACCATGCAAGCGACCTATTTCATCCAGCCCTTCAAGGGTGATAAAAAATGTCAGCACGTCTGCGCTGTCCGTGCGCATGTGCTCAATGGTTTCTAAAATAACCTGACGATTAGCCAGTCCTGTTAAGGGATCTTGACGCGACTGCACTTTCAGCTCACGTGTCCGCTCAGCCACCAGGATCTCGAGCAAATTAGCTTTTTCACTGCGCTCACTGAGTAAGCGCTGCAGTTGCAAGGTGTTATGAATACGTTGCAATACTTCAATATGATTAAAGGGTTTAGTTAAAAAATCTTGCGCGCCCAACTGCAAGGCTTGATGACGTGTGGCTTCATCAATTTGTGCGGTTAACACAATAACGGCAGGCACCTGCTCGCCCCAAGTCGTATTCAGTCGCTCCAACAGCTCTAAGCCATTGAGACCGGGCATACGAATATCCAGCAAAATTAAATCAGGACGTTTTTTCTCGACGCGAGCCTCAACTTGTAAAGGGTCAGTCATACCCTCAACCCTTGTATAGCCCTCATCTTCCAGTAAATCCATCAGTAATTCGACATTCACGGGGTTGTCATCCACCACTAAAATATCTGCGCTACTGAAGAGCGAACTCAGGCCTGTCATAGAGTCTCCTGTTGCGCTAACAACTGCTGTATATGCTGTGTCAGCGCCTCAACATTAAACGGCTTAGTATAAAAGCCGGCAAAACCTAACTCACTGGCATAACGCTGATCTTCGGCGCTATAACTGGCTGAAACAGCCAACAGTGGAATAGAGCGAGTCAATGGATTATTTCGAAGCATACGCCCCAACTGCAGGCCATTGATATCAGGTAAATCACAATCCAATAAGATCAAATGCGGCTGCTCCGAGCAAGCCACTTCAAAGCCGGCCTCGGCGGTACGCACGCAGCGTAAATCTATATCGGCCATGTCCGCACATAAATCCTGCATTAAGCGCTGACTCTCTGGATTATCCTCAATATAGAGTACTTTAAATTTTTTAGGCTCGGGTGCTTCTGGATCAACAGTTAAGGCTGCAGGTGCACTCGGTACAGGCGGTGACTCAACTGAAATCAGCGGCAAAGAAAAGTAAAAGACACTGCCTTCGCCTTCAGTCGATTCGACTGAAATATCCGTTTGCATTAACAGTGCTAGCTTACGCGTCAAAGCCAAGCCAACACCCGCACCTTCAATACTGCTATTTTCTGCACCTAAACGATTAAAGGGCTCAAATAGCATTTTCATTTTTGCAGCGCTAATACCTATACCGGTATCACTGACACTGATGTGCAGCAGATTTTTACGGCGCTCACAGATCAGTGTGACTGAACCGTTGGGCTGATTGTATTTAACCGCGTTGCTCAATAAATTAATCAAAATCTGTTTCAGGCGCGTGTAATCGGCTTCCACAACACAGTCCTGCGTATCATTCATCTCGACTTGTAAATCAATGCTATGACTGGCCGCCAATGAGCGAATGATTTCTAAGGAGTCATCAATCACATCTTGCAGCTTAACCGGCTCCAGCGAGACAGGAATATGCCCAGACTCAATGCGTGCCAAATCCAAAACTTCATTGATTAAGTTAAGTAAGTGATGACCGCTGCGCAGTATTTGCTGAACCTGACGCTGCTGACGTTCAGCTAAAGGTTGTTTGCCATTACCCAGCAACTGAGCAAAGCCTAAAATCGCATTCAGCGGTGTGCGTAACTCATGGCTCATAGAGGAAAGAAATTCGGTTTTAGCCTTGCTGGAGCGTTCGGCTAAGTCACGTGCGTTTTTCAATTCTTCAGTAAAACGCTTTTGCTCATTTAATTGACGGTATAAATTAATCAACAAAGCACAGGTTGAAGTAAAGGGCTTCAACCACTCGACTAATGCTTGATCATATTCTTGTTTAGCATTGGCAATGGCATACATGCCAATCACTTCACCCCGGTCAATAATAGGCACACCTAAATAACGGCGCAGTACCGGATGGCCATGTGGCAAACGTCCACCACGACTATCACTGGACATATCATTGCTTAATATCGTGTGGCCGCTGGCAAACACCTGCCCGAGCATACTTTCTGGATTACTCAGTAACATTTCACCGTCACGCAATTTTTGCATCAACAAGCGCGTGGGCTCATTCCATGATAAATCACTGATGGCATGTATTTTTAAAGCAGGCGCGTCATTGCGCGTGATCACCTCACCAATTAACGCATACTCGCTGTGAGTCAGATTTTTGAGTGCTTCTTTTAAGAATTGCCATACGGTGTTGCCAGACAGTAACGCATGGTAATCGGTTAACCCTCGGTGCAAAACCTGCAGCAGTGCGCGCTCTTGCTGCTCTCGCTCTCGAGCGGCGGCCACGGCACGCAAATCAGATAAAATACCAATAAATTCACGATGGGCATGCACATCTGGATCACTGTCATTTTTGACTTCACTGACCGCCAAGTGCACCGGAATCTGTGTGCCATCTTTATGCTGCGCAGCCACTTCTCGGCCAATACCGATCACATGTTTTTCGCCGGTGGTCTGATAGGCAGATAAATAACCATCATGCTGTGAAGCCCAACGCTCGGGCATCAGCATGTTCACATTGTGTCCGACCACCTCTTCACGCGTATAACCCAGCATATTTAAGGCAAAGTCATTCAACTGCAAAATACGACCATGCCCATCAATATGCACAATACCGGCTGCTGCGCTTTCAATAATAGCGGCATAGCGAGCGTTGATAGCGATACTCTGCTGAGTCTGCTCGGCCAATTGAATGGTGCGCGAATGTAAATATAATAATTGCTCAGCTTGGCGCGCCAATAAAGTCAAATGACGCTGATCCGCCTCGCTCAACTGGCGTGGCTGCGTATCAATCAGACACAAAGTGCCGACATTCAGGCCACTTTCAGCACGAATAGGTACACCAGCATAAAAACGAATATAGGGCTCACCGGTCACTAAACTGGTGTCTGCAAAATGCGGATCTAAATAGGTATCTTCAACGATAAAAATACTATCGGACTGAATCGCATAGCCACAAAATGAATCATGACGCGGCAGTTCACAGACACTGACGCCGATACGTGACTTAAACCATTGGCGCTGCTCATCAACCAATGACACCAATACGATGGGCACATCAAATAAACTGGCAGCCACTTGCGTTAGGTTATCAAAGGCAGGATCAGCAGCCGTATCAAGAATTTGTAAATGATGCAGAGCTTGTAAACGCTGCGCTTCAGTGTGTTGCAATGGTTTTTTCAGCATCAAACAGGGCCTCAGCGATAAACAATCAAGACGAAATTTTTAGCTCTGCTACGCAATCAACACATCAAGTGGTGTCAAGCAGGCGATAACCTACAGACAGACCTGACAAACACCGCATAGCTCTTTAGAATAAGCATCTTATATTTTTTTACACTATTAAAATGCACACATTACGTTTAATGCACGCCAATGACCTGCCCGAGATTATGGATATCCAACTCGAGGTCTATAGCGATGCCCTACAAGAGACACCTGAAATCATTGCACAGCGTCTGGCCCAAGCTCCTGATTTAGCTCTAGTGGCTGAAGATCAGCAGGGAATTTGTGGCTACTTGTTCAGTTACCGCTCGCAACGTGGGGCGATTACACCGCTGGATGGTCTCTTTGTAGAACCAAAACACAGCGACTGTGTGTATCTGCATGATTTAGCCGTCGCGCCACGCGCACTGAAGCGCGGCATTGGGCCAAGCCTGGTCAAACGTAAATTCCAAATGGCACGCCAAGCGGGTTTTCAGCACTGCAGCCTTGTTTCTGTACAAGACTCCGCACCTTTTTGGCAGCACTTCGGTTTTCAAACACAAACCGCGATCAATCCACAGCAAGCCAACGCACTGAATTCTTATGGTGTGCCGGCTCTTTATATGCACAAAGCACTTTAAGTGCTCTGGCTCAACATCAGTATGGGCTGTATCAACACAGCGCAACTGTCGCTCATGTTTTAATAAGGGACCCTGTATGGAATTTGCTCTGTATCTGTTGCTCGGCGCTGCTGCTGGCGTATTAGCTGGTTTATTTGGCGTTGGCGGTGGGCTCATTATTGTGCCGGTTTTGGTGTTTAGCTTTAGCACACAAGGCTTTGCCCCAGAAATCCTCACGCACTTAGCCGTAGGCACCTCGCTGGCGACCATTGTCTTTACTTCCATCAACTCAATTCGTGAGCACCATCGCCGCGGCGCAGTGCAGTGGGATTTATTTCGCTGGCTGACTCCAGGTATTCTCGGCGGCGCCGCGGTCGGCGGTGTCACTGCGGCACTGATTAATGGCCCTTTACTGCAAAAATTTATTGGTGTTTTCGCCATTACCATCGCCATTCAACTGGCACTCAACCTGACACCTAAAGCTGTGCGCCCACAACCTCAACGCCCCGAACTGATTGCCGCAGGTGGTGTAATTGGCTGGGCGTCGGCAATTTTTGGTATTGGTGGTGGTTCCTTAACCGTGCCATTTTTGATTTGGCGCAGCGTGGCAGTGCAAAAAGCCGTAGCGACGTCTGCAGCCTGTGGCTTCCCAATTGCTGTAGCAGGTGCTGTGGTGTTTATGGTCACCGGCTGGAATGAAAGCCAGCTGCCACCGTGGAGTGCAGGCTTTGTCTACTTGCCAGCCCTATTTGGCATTGCGCTAACTTCAGTCTTTTTTGCCCGTTTTGGCGCAAAGTTGGCCCATAAATTATCACCTGTATTACTCAAGCGTTTATTTGCACTGCTGCTAACCGTTGTTGGCATCAGCTTTTTGCTTAATTAAGGAACACCCATGCTCACCTATCCTAATATTGACCCTGTGGCGATCGCCCTTGGGCCGCTGAAAATCCACTGGTACGGTTTAATGTACTTAGTGGGTATTGGTGGCGCTTGGTGGCTGGCCAGCCGTCGTTTAGAAAAGTTTGATCAAAACTGGACCAAAGACACTCTCTCCGACTTAATCTTCTGGGTAGCGATGGGGATTATTTTAGGTGGACGCCTCGGTTATGTGCTGTTTTACGACATGGCAGCCTATATTGAGAACCCAGCATTGGTGCTGCGTATCTGGGAAGGCGGTATGTCGTTCCATGGCGGTTTTCTCGGTGTGATGCTGGCGGTCTGGCTGTTTGGCCGCAAGCACAATAAAAGCTTTTTCCAGTTGATGGATTTTATTGCGCCGCTGGTGCCGATTGGTTTAGGTGCTGGACGTATTGGTAACTTTATCAATGCTGAGTTGTGGGGCAAGGCCACTGATATGCCTTGGGCGATGATCTTCCCCACTGACCCAGCACAACTGGCGCGCCACCCCTCGCAGCTGTATCAGTTTGCTTTAGAAGGCGTCGCGCTATTTGTCATTCTCTGGCTCTATTCGCGCAAGCCGCGCCCAACCATGGCGATATCCGGTATGTTCGCTCTGAGCTACGGTATCTTTCGTTTTATCGTCGAATTCGTCCGTGTCCCCGATGCACAACTGGGCTACTTAGCCTTTGATTGGCTGACCATGGGGCAAGTGCTCTGTATCCCCATGATTCTCGGCGGTATCGGCTTAATTGTAGTGGCGTATAAGCGTCAAGAGGTTGCACAACAATGAAACAATATTTGGATTTAATGCGCCATGTGCGCGATCAAGGCGTGGATAAAAGCGACCGCACTGGCACAGGTACGCGCAGTGTCTTTGGTCATCAAATGCGTTTTGATTTAAACGCCGGCTTTCCGCTGGTCACTACTAAAAAGTGCCACTTACGCTCGATTATTCATGAGCTGCTATGGTTTTTGCAGGGCGATACCAATATCAAATACCTGCAAGATAACGGTGTGCGTATTTGGGATGAGTGGGCCGACGAGAACGGTGATCTAGGCCCAGTGTACGGCTATCAATGGCGCAACTGGCCCACACCCAATGGCGAATCCATTGATCAGATCAGCAAGCTGATTGAGATGATTAAAAGCAATCCTGATTCACGCCGTTTAATCGTCAGTGCCTGGAATCCGGCTTTGGTTGACGATATGGCTTTACCGCCCTGCCATGCGTTGTTTCAGTTTTATGTGGCGGACGGCAAACTCAGCTGCCAGCTCTATCAGCGTTCAGCGGATATATTCCTTGGCGTGCCCTTTAATATTGCCAGCTACGCTTTGCTCACCATGATGGTCGCACAGGTCTGTAATTTAGAACTGGGTGATTTTATTTGGAGCGGCGGTGACTGCCATTTGTATTCTAATCATATGGAGCAAGTTGAAGAGCAACTCAGTCGTGAACCATTCGCGCTACCGACCATGCAAATTAATCCTGCCATCAAGTCGATTTTCGATTTCACCATTGCAGATTTTGAGCTGTGCGATTATCAAGCTCATCCGCATATTAAGGCGCAAGTGGCTGTCTAAAGCTGAGCTTTACCGATTTAATTCGGCAGTATTTACAATTATACTGCCGAGTAAAATAACTAAAAGGACGTACTTTTATGAAAGAGACAATTGGATCGATCTCAGAAAGCCCATCACTATCGCCAACCCAATTGCGCAGCGAGCCACACACTGTCAGTGCTGGACGCGGGCTAAAATGGCTGACTGAAGGCTGGGCACTGCTTAGAAAAGAACCGCTGATGTTTATCGCCATGAGTGTGATCAGCCTGATCGGAATTTTTATTATTAACCTGATCCCGCTGCTGGGTAGTTTAGCCACTGTACTGTTTTGGCCTGCACTGGCCGCTGGCTTTTTTCTCGCCTTTAAGCATGCTCAACAAGACCAACCTGTCAGCGTCAATGATCTCTTTGAGCCTTTTAAAACCCCCGGCAGCCTAATCGGTGTCGGTGGTATGTACTTGCTGGCCAGCATCGTTATTATGCTGTTTATGTTTATTATTGCCTTTATCGGCTTCGGCTCGTTCAGTGCAATAGTCAGTGGCGATATTGATATGGAGCGTATGACCCGCGGCTTTATCATTATCACGCTGGTATCGATCCCAGTGTCATTAGCCTTTGTCATGGCCTTTGCATTTGCGCCGGTATTGGTTCATCAGCACAACGTCCCAGTAATTGAAGCCATTAAACGCAGTTTTTCCGGCAGCCTGCGCAATATTCGGCCCTTTATTGTATTTTTTGCCGTGCTCACTTTGTGTTTTATTCTGCTGAGCGCATTTGTAGTTGTTCCATTGATTGGTTTGCTGATCAGTATGGCGATGGCGGTGCTGTATTTACCTCTGTTCTGTGGTGCACTGTTTTGTGCATACCGTGATATTTTTCTGCAACCCAGCAACCCTGAACTTTAAATCCAATTGCTATGCTGCACGCATTCGATGCAGCACAGACACTCGAGGTGAACCCTATGTACGACTGGCTGAACGCACTGCCTAAAGCAGAGTTGCATATGCACTTAGAAGGTTCGCTTGAGCCAGAATTGATGTTCAAATTGGCTGAGCGCAACCGCATTCAATTACCATGGGACTCGGTGGAAACCTTACGCAGTGCCTATGCATTTAATAATTTGCAGGAATTTCTGGATATTTATTATCAAGGTGCCAATGTCCTGCAAACCGAGCAAGATTTTTATGATCTGACTTGGGCCTATTTGCAAAAATGTGAAGAGCAAAATGTGATTCACGTTGAACCGTTTTTTGATCCGCAAACTCACACTGCACGTGGCGTGTCCTTGGAAGTGGCCATCACTGGCATCAGCGAAGCACTGGCCGACGCACGGGATATGCTGGGTATCAGCAGCGGTTTGATCTTAAGCTTTTTACGCCACTTGCCTGAAGATGAGGCCTTTGCCACCTTGCAACAAGCCATGCCTTTTAGAGATCTATTCTTTGCCGTCGGCTTGGATAGTTCGGAAATGGGTCACCCACCGAGTAAATTTACTAATGTTTTTGCTAAGGCTCGCGCGGAAGGCTTGTTAGCCGTAGCGCATGCTGGTGAAGAAGGACCGCCTGAGTATGTCTGGGAAGCCTTGGATCTACTCAAAGTCAGTCGCATTGACCACGGTGTGCGCGCTTGGGAAGACCCGCGCTTAATGGCGCGTTTAATTGAAGAGCAAATCCCGCTGACAGTCTGTCCGCTGTCCAATACCAAATTACGTGTATATCAAGATATGAGCGAGCATCCGATTTTGCAGATGCTTGAGCAAGGCGCGATGGTCACGGTCAACTCGGACGATCCGGCTTATTTTGGTGGCTACCTTACGGAGAACTTTCAGGCGCTGCATGCAGGTTTAGGTATGACTCAGCAACAAGCCCAGCGCTTGGCTGATAACAGCTTAAACGCACGCTTAGCACCCTGATCAACAGATCATGTCCAGCACTCGACAACAGATACTCGATTGGGCCGCCAACGGCGATATTCCTGCCGACAAGCTTGAGCACGCCTTAGCTATCACTCAAAGCACAGCCAATGCTGCGGCTGACTTACGTTTTCTCAGTCGAGTGGTATTGGCTTTTGCCGTGGCTTTACTGTGCAGTGGCGTGATTTTTTTCTTCGCTTACAACTGGGATGCGCTGAGTCGTTACCATAAGTTTGCCATGGCACAGGGTGCGATATTGCTCTCGCTGCTGCCCTTGCTGCGCTTTAGTTTGCAGCATGCTGTGGCGCAAGCCGCCGTGTTCGCTGCGAGTTTACTGGTGGGTGCGCTATTAGCCTTGGTTGGGCAAACCTATCAAAGCGGCGCAGATACCTATCAGTTATTTGTACTCTGGGCGCTATTGATCACGCCATGGGTGCTGATTGCCCGCATGCCAGCACTCTGGCTGTTATTACTGGTGTTGCTCAACCTGAGTCTGGCTTTGCTGCTCAGTGATTTTATGCTGCAGCCATGGTTCGCTAGGATTGATAATGCCGGTTTACTGCTGTTCGCCCTCAACGCCTGTGCTGCGGGTCTATGGCTGTTGCTGACAGATCAGCAACCTGCCACGCGCTTACTTAACTGGGCTGGGCGCAGCATCAACCTCTACAGTCTATTGCTGATCACCTTAATGGCGCTGGAGCAGATTATCAGTTGGCGTCATTACGACACCCTAACCTTAGTGGTCTGGCTGCTGTTTGCTGGATTTTGGCTGTATCTGTACCGTGTGCGCCACATTGATTTAGTGATGCTCTCGGCACTGATTATGGCGACCATTGTGCTGACCGTCAGCGTCGTGTCACAGGTGGCTGATGTGTACTTAGGTGTAGAAGGACTGCTTTTATTACTGGCAGTCACGGTGATGGGCTTATCCAGTGCCGGTTCGACTTGGCTGAAACGCCTCAAGCGTACAGAAATAGAGACTGCAGCAGCACAGCAAGGAGCCCAGCATGACTGATCCACAGCTTCTCTGGCAGCAATTACGGCAAGCCGGACTCGTCAACGCTGCGATGCCAATACACACAGATGAGCAACAGCCGGCCTTTTTTATCCGCATGCTATTGGGTGCCTCAGGCTGGTTGGCCGCACTGTTTTTTGCTTCATTTATTGCTGCATTTTTTGTCCGTTTTTTGGTCGATGCAAGCCAAGTCTGGTGGCTGGGTATTGTGCTGTGTGGCTTGAGTCTGGGTCTCAGTCGCAAGCGACACAGCAACGTGTTTATCCAGCAATTTATCTTTGCCTGCAGTCTAGCAGGGCAAGGTTTAATTATCTTTGGCATTTTCGTCAACAGCCATAATCCGCAGATCAGCGCACTGTTGATTATCGCTTTAGAGCTGCTGTTATTCGTAGCCATGGGCATTCATCATCAACGCAGCACATCGATCTTTATTGCCTGCAGCGCCTTGGTCTGGCTGCTCGGTGAACAGGCCTGGCTTTACGCTCTGCCGCTGTTCAGCGCTGCAACGCTGGGACTGTGGCTCAACCGTATCCGTTTGAACCGTTACGCAGCCTATGTACAGCCTGCAGCCACTGGTTTCACGCTGGCTTTATGGTTGACCATTGCTTTGATTTTAGTGGTCAGCAGCACTGACGTCACCTCATGGTATGTCACGCCCAGCAGCTGGCAGAGGCAACTGTGGATCACTGCAGGCCTCAGCAGTCTGGTGTGCTTAGCCTTCGCTTGGCAGCTGATTCAGAGCCACGTGCAACAGAGGCCGTTACGTATTCTCGCGTTGATCGTCAGCCTTGGCGTAGCCCTACTGAATCTGAAAATGCCAGGATTAGCAGCGTTATGCTTATTGCTTTGTATTGGCGTGGCCGATGCTCATACCCGTCTGACTTGGCTGAGTCTATGCTGTTTAGCGGCGTATTTAATGCTCTATTACTACAGCTTAAATGACACCTTACTCTACAAGTCCATTGTGTTATGCGTCAGTGGTGCTGTACTTTTTGTACTGTATGGCGTCCTCAATCGTTATGCTCAACGCCTGACTTTGGAGCAACATCATGCAGCGTAAATGGCTGATTCTACCCAGTACGCTATTGATATTAGCCGTGATAAATCTTGGTATTTGGAAAAATGAAAAGCTGATTGAACAGGGCGAAACCGTGTTACTGGAATTAGCACCTGTGGATCCACGTTCATTAATGCAGGGCGATTATATGGCGTTGCGCTTTGCCATGGCCGATACCATCAGTGCACAATTTGCTGACACTGATACAGCTATCAACGGTCAGGTGATCGTAGAATTGGATCAGCAACGTCGTGCTAAATTTGTGGGAATGGATCAACAGCAGGAACTAGAAGATGGGCAATTACGTCTGCAGTTTCGCTTGCGCCATGGTCAGGTGAAGTTCGCCACCAACGCCTTCTTCTTTCAAGAAGGCACCGGCGAGATCTACGAGCCTGCCAAATATGGCTTATTTCGTGTCAGTCAAGATGGCGATCTGCTGCTCACCCATTTAGTGGATGAGCAGCTGCAAACTTTAGGTCAGGCCAAAGCTCTGCAGCCTGCCGATTACCCGTAAAGCAGGGTTACAGTGGTTTAGCACCCATCAGTGCGCTGGTTGCCAGTAACAACAGCAACACCAATACGGCCCACAACAGCGCTAAACCTTTATCACGAGCACTGGTACTTTTCTGAGTGGCTAATGCTAGTTGCCAGCGACTCAAGTTGCTGTACAAAAAACCACCGAAAATAAAGATCAGTGGCAGTAAGGCAATGCTGATCATCAACCACTTTTGGCTGAGTGGCATTCCGGTCAAATGAGTCATCCACCAACCGGTCACCGGTAAACTGGCGGCCAGTACTGCAAACGCAGGCAAACTGATCATACGAGTGCGGCGCAATTTTTGCTGCAACACAGCAGGCTCTTTGCCCATCGCCCGCCACACAATCACAATGTGTGCAATCACGCCCAACAACAGCAACACTGCTGGCACACTGTGGCCAATACGTAACGCTAAATAACTTTCCAAAGGGTCATACTCCTCAAACGTACTCATCCAGCAAAATATTAGGCTCATCGCCCGCTAAAGCGCGCTTACTCTAGCCTAAAAACAACTGGTAAGCCGGGTTTTCAGTTTCATCCCAATAGCGATAGCCAATCTTGTCCAACGCCTCTGGTAGTAGATGCTGGTCAGCTTCTGGCACCTGTAATGCAGCCAGCACGCGCCCATCAGCGGCACCATGGTTACGGTAATGGAACATGGAAATATTCCAACGTCCGCCGAGCTTATTTAAAAAGTTAAACAGCGCACCTGGGCGCTCAGGAAACTCAAAACGGAACACCCGCTCACTGGTCACCGCATCAGCATGCCCACCGACCATATGGCGAATATGCAGTTTGGCCAGCTCGTTTTCGGTTAAGTCCAACACTGGGAAGCCTTGCTCACGCAAACTATCGATCAACTCCGCACGCGGATCGAGCTCAGGGTGCGTCTGTACACCCACAAAAATATGCGCTGTGCCATCCGTGTGATAACGGTAGTTAAACTCAGTGATCGCACGCTTACCTATCGCTTCACAGAACTGCTTAAAGCTGCCAGGTTTTTCTGGAATGGTCACCGCAATAATAGCTTCACGCTGCTCGCCTAACTCAGCGCGTTCTGCCACATGGCGTAAACGGTCAAAGTTAACGTTGGCACCAGAATCAATCGCCACTAAGGTTTCGCCAACAATCCCCGTACGTTCAATGTATTTCTTAATCCCTGCCACCGCCAAAGCACCGGCGGGCTCAGTGATTGAGCGGGTATCATCGTAAATATCTTTCATCGCCGCACAGAGTTCATCGGTGCTGACTGTGACGACTTCATCCACGTAATGACGACAAATTTCAAAGGTGTGCTCACCAATTTGCGTCACTGCCACGCCATCAGCAAATAGACCCACCTGTGGTAAGACCACACGTTCACCGGCCGCCATGGCTTGCTGCAAGCAGTTAGAATCCACCGGTTCAACACCAATGATTTTCACTTCGGGCCGCACATATTTAATATAGGCCGCCACACCGGCAATCAAACCACCGCCGCCGCAAGGTACAAACACCGCATGCAATGGGCCTTGATGCTGACGCAAAATCTCCATCGCCACAGTGCCTTGGCCTGCAATCACATCGGGGTCATCATAAGGGTGAATATAGACAAAGCCTTTTTCTTCAACCAATTTCAATGAGTAGGCTAAGGACTCAGGAAAGGCATCACCGTGCAACACCACCCGTGCACCGCGCGCGCGCACAGCTTTTACTTTAATTTCCGGAGTGGTTTTGGGCATGACAATGGTCGCTTTAATACCCAGAAACTTCGCCGCTAATGCCACGCCTTGTGCATGGTTACCGGCTGAAGCCGTGACTACACCGCAAGCGCGCTCTTCATCGGTGAGCTGAACAATTTTGTTGTAAGCGCCACGAATTTTAAATGAGAATACCGGCTGTAAATCTTCGCGTTTGAGCAAAATTTTATTGCCTAAACGCTCTGATAACTGCGGTGCAGCTTGCAATGGCGTTTCTTGCGCCACGTCATAGACGCGGGCATTTAAGGTTTTTTTCACATAATGTTCGAGCATGGCGGGTTCACTTAAACGGTGAGACAAAGTCAAACAGTCTACTCCACCGTTCACAACTCAACCACATGCATGCTGTGTAAGTCGCTATAATCAGCTTATATTCCCTTTTTATCGGAGCCAACCATGAGCCAAGACCAACTCAAGCAAGCCGTTGCCCAAGCCGCCATCGACTATATTCTCCCGCATCTAGAGCCGCGCAGCATTATTGGTGTGGGCACAGGCTCAACCGCTAACTTCTTTATTGATTTATTAGCCGAGCACAAATATGACTTTGCCGGCGCAGTGGCCAGTTCAGAAGCCACCGCAGAACGTTTAAAGCAGCATGGTATTAGCGTGCACGACCTCAACTCCGTACAAGAGCTGGAGTTTTATGTGGATGGCGCCGATGAGTGCAATAAGTATCTTGAATTGATTAAAGGCGGTGGCGCAGCGCTGACCCGTGAAAAGATTGTTGCCGCAGTGGCAAAAACCTTTATTTGTATTGCCGATGACAGCAAAAAAGTTGGCGTGCTGGGCGAGTTCCCACTACCTGTTGAAGTGATTCCGATGGCGCGCAGCTATGTGGCGCGTGAACTGCTGAAACTGGGCGGCGATCCGGTATACCGCACCGGCGTGGTTACCGATAACGGTAATGTGATTTTAGATGTGCACAATATGCAAATCACTGACCCACGCGGCATGGAAGAGAAAATCAATGCTTTAGTCGGCGTGGTGTGCAGCGGTTTATTTGCTCAGCGCCCTGCGGATGTATTGCTGCTGGGTACAAAAACAGGTGTGAGCACTTTTAAAAAATCTGACCTGATCTAAACACAATACTGCACGATACGCGGCTATACCCTTGTATCAATTAAAAAATGCCAACGTAAACAACGTTGGCATTTTCACTTTACAGTCCTTTGCCAATCAGTAAAACCGCTCAAAACGCGTCTTTCTTTAAAAATTTTAAAAGGAACCTGATATACAAAGACGCTAAACCAAAAAACTACATATACTAGTCTATAAGCGCAACGCTACCAATATTTTTCTTACTATTTATTCCGCACCAACAAATATATACTTTAATATAATAATTATCGGAACATTACATAACACCAAAACACTACTACATAATAAACTACAATTAATTACAAAGAATTAAAACCACCTCCAAAAACAATTAAATAATTAACAATACAATATCAATTCAACATTAGTTGAATAAAGCTGCGGCATTTTGCCTTTGCGACAACGTGACCTATTGTTCAGCAAATTTTCTGAAATACCATACGACTCCTGAAAAAAACCAACATTGGATGTCATATGCTTTTTTTATCTAGGAAATATTTACTACTGCCCGCCGCAATACTATGTATAGACTTTTCTTGTGCCGCTGAAGATCCTTATGCGTTAAAGACTGTTACCACCTACAGTTCAGCTATTAGTGACAGATTTGACTCCCAACTACAAAGCCCTTCTAGTTCGACCTTTATCAGCGGTGACGATATCGATGATCAGCATGCTAAGAATATTCAAGATATTTTGAGAGGCATACCCGGTATTACTTCAGATCTGTATGGCGACGGCGACGGGGTAAAAATCAAAATTCGCGGTATTGAAAACCAAAGATTTTATGGTGAGAAGCCTGGTGTTGCAATAGT
>DATERS010000093.1:0-7199 GCA_035271365.1 Thiopseudomonas sp. | reverse complement strand
TTTGGTGATTTCTTTGCCAAAGATACCGATGCAGAAATGATCTTTGTCGGTGGTGGTGCGGGTATGGCACCGATGCGTTCGCATATCTTTGACCAACTCAAGCGCTTGCACAGTACGCGTAAAATCAGCTTCTGGTATGGTGCACGCTCATTGCGTGAAGCATTCTATGTCGATGAGTACGATAAGCTGCAAGAAGATAACCCTAACTTCACCTGGCATTTGGCGTTATCTGACCCATTGCCTGAAGACAATTGGACTGGCCCAACTGGGTTTATTCATAACGTTCTTTATGAGAACTATTTGAAAGATCACCCAGCGCCAGAAGATTGTGAGTTCTATATGTGTGGTCCACCGATGATGAACAACGCAGTGGTCAATCTGTTGCACGATTTAGGTGTCGAGCCTGAAAATATCTTACTTGATGACTTTGGAGGCTAATATGCTACGCAACCTGTTGCAGGGAGCGTGTTTAGTTTCAATATTAGCTGTAGCGCTCAGTGGCTGCGAGAGCAACACTGAGCGTATTGAAGTGCTGTCCGGTCCAACCATGGGCAGCACTTACACCATCAAGTATGTCTATAACGCGACAACACCTGCAGCAGACGCTGTGGGTGTTGCAGTGCAAAGCATTTTGGATGAGGTCGACCGTCAAATGTCGACCTACCGCTTAGATTCTGATATCGCACGCTTTAACCAATCTCCTGTTCATACCTGCATGCCCATGCCGCAACCCGTGCTCGACCTCGTTCAGTATGGTGATCAGTTGTCGCGTCTGAGTGATGGTGCGTTTGATCTCACTTTAGGCCCGCTGCTAAATTTATGGGGTTTTGGACCGCAGGCGCGAGGTAAAAAAGTACCCAGCGCTGAGGAAATCGCTCAAGCCCAAGCGAAGACGGGCTATCAGCATATCCGCGTGGTTGATGGGCAGTTGTGTAAAGACGCTGATGTGCAAGTTGAGTTTAATAGCATTGCCGCAGGTTATACGGTTGACCGTATGAGCGAGCGTTTTGCTGAGCTTAATATTGACAGTTATATGATTGAAATCACCGGTGAGTTGATTGCCAAAGGACTTAAACCTGATGGTTCGCCTTGGCGTATTGCCCTTGAACAGCCGCTGGGTGATGGTCAGCAAGTGATTCAGCGTGTGCTTGAAATCGATAATTACGGCATTAATACGTCCGGCGATTATCGTAACTACTTTGAAGAAGATGGCGTACGTTTCTCGCATACCATCGATCCTCAAGTGGGTGCTCCCATCAGACATCGACTGGCTTCGGTCACTGTTATTGATCGCTCCACCTTGCATGCTGATGGTTTAGGTACACTGTTGTTAGTTCTTGGGCCTAAACGCGGTCTAGACTTTGCAGAAGAGCATAAAGTTGCTGCTTTTTTTGTAATGCGCGATGGTGAAGGCTTTACGACGCAAGTCAGCTCTGAGTTTTCTAGGATTTTTCCTGAGTGAGGTAACCAATGAGCGGTTTTATATTGTTTTTAGTGGTGTTTGCTGTAATGGCGCTGGTGGTATTGGGCATGTCAGCTGGTGTTTTAGCTGGACGTGCACCCATTGCAGGTTCTTGTGGTGGTATTGCAAATCTGGGCATTGAAAAACAGTGCTCTATTTGTGGTGGAGTGCGCGAAAAGTGTGACGAGGTCAACACGCCGCAAGCGGCTTTAGCGCAGAATGCCGCGCAGGCTTATGACGCGACCAAGCGCTAATTGTTTGGTGCTGGTTATACTGGCTCAATAAGCTAATTTTTTGTAGATATGCTGCAGTGGCCAACCTTTTGCGCGCTGAGCATATTGTAAAGGAGTCCAAATGGCAGTTTACAACTATGATGTAGTAATTCTAGGTTCAGGGCCTGCAGGCGAAGGCGCAGCAATGAATGCTGCCAAAGCAGGTCGCAAGGTGGCTGTTGTTGAGAGTCGCGGCGTATTAGGGGGTAACAGTACGCACTTGGGTACGATCCCATCTAAGGCTTTGCGTCATTCTGTACGTCAGATTTTGCGTTTTAACACCAGTTCGATGTTCCGCCAAATTGGCGAGCCACGTTGGTTCTCATTCCCTGACGTTTTAAAAAGCGCAGGCAGTGTGATTGATCGTCAAGTGGCATCACGTACAGGTTATTACGCACGTAACCGTATTGATGTGTACTTTGGTACCGCAAGCTTTGCCGACGAGCATAGCGTTGATGTGGTTGGACCAAGCCGTGTTGAAAAGCTCGTCGCTAATGAAATCATTATTGCTACAGGCTCACGTCCTTACCGTCCTGCGGATGTTGATTTCAACCACCCGCGCATTTATGACAGCGACACGATTTTAAGTCTGAGCCATACACCACGCCGTTTAATTATTTATGGCGCAGGAGTGATTGGTTGCGAATATGCTTCGATCTTTAGTGGTTTAGGTGTGTTGGTTGACCTGATTGATAACCGTAATCAGTTATTGAGTTTCTTGGATGATGAGATCTCTGATGCGCTGAGTTACCACTTGCGTAACAACAACGTGTTGATTCGTCATAATGAAGAGTATGAGCGGGTTGAGGGCGTCGATAAAGGTGTGATTTTACATCTTAAATCCGGTAAGAAAATCAAAGCCGATGGTTTCTTATGGTGTAACGGCCGTACCGGTAACACCGACCAATTGGGCCTGGAAAACGTAGGTTTGACGGCCAATGGTCGTGGCCAGATTGATGTTGATGAGTTTTACCGCACCGCCGTACCGAATATTTACGCTGCGGGTGACGTGATTGGTTGGCCAAGTCTCGCCAGTGCTGCCTATGACCAAGGTCGTTCGGCGGCAGGTAATATTATTGATCAGGACAGCTGGCACTTTGTGGATGATGTGCCAACCGGTATTTATACCATTCCTGAGATCAGCTCAATTGGTAAAACTGAGCGTGAATTGACCGAAGCTAAAGTGCCGTATGAAGTGGGTAAAGCCTTCTTCAAAAGCATGGCGCGTGCGCAGATTTCTAATGAGCCTGTGGGCATGTTGAAAATCCTCTTCCATCGCGAAACTTTAGCGATCTTGGGCGTACACTGCTTTGGCTACCAAGCCTCAGAAATTGTCCATATCGGTCAAGCGATTATGAATCAGCCAGGCGAAGCTAATACGTTAAAGTATTTTATTAATACGACGTTTAACTTCCCAACCATGGCAGAAGCCTACCGTGTTGCAGCTTACGATGGCATGAACCGACTTTTTTAAGCGGCTCCGGTCAGTGGCCTGATTCGGTCGGAGCCTATCTGGAACAGCGTTTCAGTGATTCCCAAGGATGGCAATGGCCAAACCGGGAAAGTCAGTAATCAGACTGTCTGCACCATATGCAGCGAGTTGGCGCATCAGCGCTGGCTCGTTGACTGTCCATACCGATAGATGTAATCCCGCCTGCTGCGCCTTAACAATGCGCTCCTGTGTCGCCAACTTCCATTTTAAAACCAATAGGCTGCATTCGTAGCGTTGTGCGGTTTTAATCGGATTTAACCATGCATATTCAGCCACTAACCCCCGTGCTAGATGCGGCGCTAGGCTGTGTGCTGCCTGTAATACCGTGCGCGAACTACTGGTGATAACAATTTTATCTTGGATAGCAAAGCGTGCGCTGAGTTGATCAATCGCTTGCACAATCTCTGCTGCGCGAGTTTTAGACGCTTCTTTAACTTCCAATTGCCAGTGGGTAAACGGGCATTGCTCAAACAGTTGTTCAAGGGTTGGAATGGGGCAAGGCACTGGCCACAGCGCAGTATTGTGTCGAGCATCCATTTGCATCAGTTCTGCAGCGCTATATTCACTGACCTTACCGCGTCGCCCAGTAGTGCGTTTAAGAGTGGCGTCGTGAATCACCATCAGTTGGCGATCTTTAGACAGGTGCAAGTCCAGTTCGCAACGAGTCACGCCCGCATTTAAACAGGCTTGGAAGCTGACTAAGGTGTTTTCTGGGGCTTCACCCCGCGCACCGCGATGGCCGTAAATCAGTGTCATAGTGTGAACGTATCATCGGGTTGCAGGGCCAAGCGTCGTTGTTGTGCTTGTTTATGTAAAATATGCCGCGCTAATATTTGCCGAGTCGCATCGGCGATGTTTGTAAACAGGGTGACTGTCTGTATCCCTTCCGCGGTATCGCGGTGTTCAATCACTTGCGCATCGACTTGTAAGCCAAAACCTTGCGGCAGTAAAACGATTTTCAAACTGAGTAAGGTGCCAACGGGGTGAACTTGTGCATCGACAAAGGCCAGACTCGATTCTGATAAGCTGACGCTGCGTGCGGGACCGATATCTTTGAGTAAATCCCGTGCTAAGACTTGTGCAATTAGATCAATACGTTTGTTGATCACTTTTAAGTAGCTGGCCACGGCACGATCGCCTTCGCCGACTGAACGCAGTAAGGGCTGCGCGTCATATTCGAGTAAATGTAGATCCCCCAGCAAATTAAACAGTAGTGAATCTTCGTTCGTTGCAGAATCTGCTAAACGAATTTGCAGTGCGATTTGATCGTCAATGCGATAGTATTCACCTCGATCTTCGGTATCTTGTGTGGACATAACGAACCCATGGCTGCAATGGAGGTCAGAGTGTAAATCGGCATGCAATAAACTGCCAACCTATCGAATCTTTTCTGTGAATATATATCCATTATGTTTCGACCCTTAGCTTTATTTATTGGTATGCGCTATACACGCGCCAAACGTCGCAATCACTTTATTTCCTTCATCTCACTGACGTCCATGGTGGGTTTAGCCTTGGGTGTATTGGTGATGATTTTAGTGTTGTCAGTCATGAATGGCTTTGACCGTGAGCTGCGCACGCGCATTCTCGGCATGGTGCCGCACGCGACTGTCAGTTCTTACACGCCGCTTGATGATTGGCAGCAGGTGGGTGATCAAGTGTTAGAGCATCCTGAAGTGGTTGCTGTGGCACCCTTTAATCAGTTGCAGGGCATGCTGACCCACAGTGGCAGTGTGCAGCCGGTGTTGGTCAATGGTGTGTTACCCAGCGCTGAAAAGAATGTATCAATTATTACTGATCATATGGTGGAAGGTAGTTTAGAAGCCTTGCAAAGCGGTGAGTTTGGTATCGTGATTGGTCAGCAAACTGCAGCGATGTTTAATGCTTCAGTGGGTGAGAAACTCACTTTTGTGTTGCCAGAAGCCTCCATTACTCCTGCAGGTGTTTTTCCACGCCTCAAGCGTTTTACCGTTGTCGGTATCTTTAAGGTGGGTGCTGAACTGGACAGTTCATTAGCGCTGATTCATATCGAAGATGCGGCACGTTTATCACGCTGGCAGCCGAATCAGGTTGAAGGCGTACGTCTCAAGCTGAATAACCTCTTTGATGCGCCGCGTGTGGCTTGGGAGATTGCTCGCAGTATGCCGAACGAGGATCTGCATCCACGTGACTGGACGCGCAGCCATGGCAATTTATTCCAAGCCATTCAAATGGAAAAAACCATGATTGCTCTGCTGTTACTGCTGATTGTCGCAGTGGCGGCGTTTAATATTATTTCCACTTTAATTATGGTGGTCACAGATAAACAAGGCGATATCGCCATCTTACGTACTTTAGGTGCCTCGCCTGGACAAATTATGGCGATCTTTATGGTGCAAGGTTCGCTGATTGGTGTGGTGGGTACTTTGATTGGTGGCGTCTTGGGCGTGATCAGTGCGCTGAATGTCACCACTTGGGTGGCGGGCTTAGAGAAACTTTTTGGCCATCAGTTCTTAAGTTCTGATGTGTATTTTATCAGCTACTTACCTTCTGAGTTGCGTGTTGATGATGTGGTAATGATTTGTGGTGCTGCTTTATTGATGAGCTTTTTAGCAACGCTATACCCTGCGTGGCGCGCTTCACGTACTGAACCTGCGGAGGCTTTACGTTATGAGTAATACAGCTGTTTTAGAGTGCCGTAATTTAGGTAAAAGCTACAGTGAAGGCCCTGAAGAAGTGCATGTATTGCAAGGTGTAGAGTTACTGCTTAAGCCTGGCGAGCGTGTGGCGATTATTGGTAGCTCGGGTTCTGGTAAAACCACACTGCTGAATATGCTCGGTGGTTTAGATACGCCCAGCACCGGTAGTGTCTGGTTGGCAGGTGAAGAACTGTCTGCCTTATCTGAAAAGAAGCGTGGCTTACTGCGCAACCGAGCTTTAGGTTTTGTCTATCAATTCCATCACTTGTTGGCCGAGTTTAGTGCGCTAGAAAACGTCTGTATGCCGCTGTTGATTGGTAAGTTGCCTGTTGCTGAAGCACGTCAACGCGCTGAAGCGTTATTAACACGAGTGGGTTTAGTATCACGGATGCATCACAAGCCGTCGGAGTTATCCGGTGGTGAGCGTCAGCGTGTGGCTATCGCTCGTGCCTTGGTCAATCAGCCCGCTCTAGTCTTACTCGATGAGCCCACCGGTAACCTAGACCGTACGACTGCGCAGACCATTCAAGAGCTGATCTTGGAGTTATCTGTCTCGTTAGGTACAGCCTTCTTAGTGGTCACCCATGATCCTGCTTTAGCGCAGCAAATGGATCGAATCTTGGCCTTGGAAGATGGCCGACTGGTTCCGGTGGCGAAAGAATAGTCAGCACGCTGAGAGACTAAATTAGCGTATGTCGTGCTTCGGAGTCGATGTTAATCCGTCGATGAACCCGCCCGAATTGGATCAGGATGATCCGTTGAGGGAAAAGTGATACGAGTGAGATGCGACATGCACAAGACTGTCTTTTATCGATGTAGCATACTGCTGTGTAATACGAGGCAGAAAATAGATTTCAGCAACAAAAATCGACCTAGTCCAAGCGTTAAGCCAAGCAAATCTCGACCACTTCAATCTGCTCAAGCGTTAGATAATGCCAGCGCACCTGTACATCCCAAAATTGCACGCCATAGATACGCTCGGGCGTTGGCTGTTGATAAGCCGGTCGTGGGTCTTGCGCAAGGCATTGCTCAATCAGTTCGATTAATGGTTGCTCCAAGCGCTGTGCATGTTGTTGTGCTTGCTGCAGAGCTGCGGTCTGCCAGCTCACATCGATCAGAGTCGGCGCGCTATCGGCAATCGCGTTATGCGCCATAGGTAAACTATCGGCATAGGGCACATAGGGTTTGATATCCAGCACCGGTGTGCCATCCAATAAGTCGATACCTGAAATCCATAAGCGACCGGGTTCAACCCGCTCTAAGCGCACGGCAGACTGCCCAATACCATTGGGCCG
>DATERS010000092.1:0-30058 GCA_035271365.1 Thiopseudomonas sp. | reverse complement strand
AGTAATAACTCACCGGCGCGAGATTCTGCGGTGTAACCGTCCATTTCCGCGAACTCAGTTTCCAGCTCAGCCACAGCCATACCGTCGTCTTCGCTCATTTCTGGTAGCGAGTAAATACGGTCACGCTCAGCTTTGACTTTCCACAACTCTTCGTGGCCCATAATAACGGTATCGATCACAGTGAATTGCTCGTAAGCAAACTGGTCTTGGCGTAATTTACCCAAGCGCACATTCGGCTCCAGCATCACGTGACCGGCCGACGGCTCAAGATCGCCACCGAGGATTTTCATAAAGGTGGATTTACCACTGCCATTAGCACCAATCAAACCATAACGGTTATTGTTGGCAAATTTTACAGAGACATCTTCAAATAAGGGTTTTGCACCAAATTGCATGGTGATATTAGCAGTGGAAATCACAAATAAATCCTGAGTAGTCGAAACGCGCTCGAAATGCGAACGCGTAAAAAGGCCGCGATTGTACCCTTTTTGATCGCTTTCAGCACGTACAATAGATGTCTGTTGCGCATAAAGCTGGCTGCGCACTGTATAAAACAAGCAGACCCAGTATACTAGGGCATCCTTTTTTGGCTTTTTCTTATGACTGATTCTGTTCGCCTTTCCAAACATTTAATTGACCTTATCGGCTGTTCACGCCGTGAAGCACAGCTCTATATTGAAGGCGGCTGGGTGCTGGTCAATGGCTCTATCATCGATGAGCCACAATTTCAGATCACCGACCAGCTGGTTGAGTTGCGCCCGAAAGCGGTTGCCGAACCTTTGCCAGCCATTACTCTATTGCTCAATCAGCCACTGATGCCCAAGGCTACATTTGAGCAACAATTGGAGCTACTCAGCCCAGAAACACATTGGGCCGAAGATCCAAGCCGAATTTTGCAGCTTAAAGGTCACTTTGCTCGCCTCAATAGCGAATTACCGTTGCAAGACAATGCCACCGGTTTGCAGGTGTTTACTCAAGACTGGCGTACCCTGCGCAAATTAACCGATGACCGCACGCGCCTTGAGCAAGAATATGTGGTGCAAGTGACTGGCGAAATCAGCGCACAACAACTCAAACGTCTTGCCCATGCACAAATGATCAAGGGTGTTGGTTTGCCGGGCTGTAAAGCCAGTCAGCAAAATGAAGAACATATTCGTATGGTGCTTAAAGACCCATCAGAAGGTGTGATTGAGCGCTTATGCGCCAGCATTAATCTGCAAGTGGTCTCCATGAAACGCATCCGTATTGGTGCGATGTCGATGGGTAAATTACCTCTAGGCCAATGGCGCTACTGCACCGCTACACAGAAATTTTAATTGATTATTTTATTACAAGACCGTTAACCGAGAAAATCTATGCTTAATAATGATGTACTACGCAGCCTTCGTTACACCCTTAATATCAGTGATAGCACTCTATTAGAAATGCTGCACGGCGCTGAGCCTGAACTGGACTTAGCCACGTTACGCAGCTACCTAGCTAGCGAAGAAGATGAATCTTTTATTCGTATGGAAGATGAGTTGATGGTCGGCTTTTTAGACAGTCTGATTGTCAGCCGCCGCGGCCCAAGCCCACGCCCTGCACCCCCGACTGAACTGCCGCTGACCAACAACACCATACTGAAGAAACTGCGTGTGGCCTTTACTCTACAAGAGTCTGACTTACTCGAAGTGTTGGATTCTGTGGCCTTCACCGTGACTAAACCTGAGCTGAGTGCTTTGTTTAGAAAATCTGATCACAAGAACTACCGCTTATGTGGTGATCAGTTGCTGCGTCAGTTCCTCAAAGGTCTGACCTTACGCTTTCGTCCAGAAGCGAACTAAAGGCGCGCTGCAAGCAACATTGGTGGGCATAAATGCCCGCCCTACGATAATATATTGTGCGTGTGCAGCCATTACCCTGTTCGATACAAGCCTGTTTTGCATTCAACTGCACCACAGCAAAGCGCTCATCGCGGCGCGAAGTCTATTTTTTAAAGCATGCCCTCGTATGCTCAATACGTTTTGAAGGATGAACTGACCGATGAGCACTGACTCTTTTGCCCCTATGCCCAATGCACAAGGTTACTTTGGCCCTTATGGCGGCCAATATGTCCCCGATCACTTAAAAAAAATCATGGATGATATCAATACATCCTATGAAGAAATCTGCGCCTGTCCTGAGTTCCAAGCCGAACTGGCCAGCTTATTTGCCGATTATGTCGGTCGTCCCAGTCCGATTTTTCACGCCAAACGCCTGAGTGAGCAATTGGGTGGCGCGCAAATTTATTTAAAGCGCGAAGACCTCAACCACACCGGTGCGCACAAGATCAACCATTGCTTAGGTGAAGCCTTGCTCGCTAAGTTTATGGGTAAAAAGAAAGTTATCGCTGAAACGGGTGCTGGCCAACACGGCGTTGCGCTAGCGACCGCCTGTGCGCTGGTCGGGATCCCCTGTGAAATTCATATGGGTCAGTCCGATATTGAAAAAGAACACCCTAACGTGGTTAAGATGAAAATCTTAGGTTGCACACTGATTCCAGTGACGGCCGGTGCCGCCACTTTAAAAGAAGCTGTCGATAGCGCTTTTGAAGAATACCTCAAGAACCCTGAAGAGTTTATTTACGCGATTGGTTCTGTGGTCGGCCCGCACCCCTTCCCGAAAATGGTGCGTGACTTCCAGTCCATTATCGGTAAAGAAGCGCGCCAGCAGTTCTTGGATCGCCACCAGCGTCTACCTGATTTTGTCACTGCTTGCGTGGGTGGTGGTTCTAACTCGATCGGTATGTTTACTGCCTTCCTCAACGATAAAGATGTGCAACTGGTGGGTGTTGAGCCCGCAGGCGAAGGTTTAGATACTCAACGTCACTCAGCGACACTGACCAAAGGCAAACCAGGCCACTTACACGGCATGGCCTGCTATGTACTGGAAGATGCGGATGGCAATCCCGCATCCGTGCACTCCATTGCTTCAGGTCTGGACTACCCCGGTGTTGGTCCGCAGCACAGCTATTTAAAAGACTTGGGCCGCGTGCAATATGACAGTGTCACGGATGCAGAAACCTTAGATGCTTTTATGCGCTTATCCCGCGTGGAAGGTATTATCCCTGCACTGGAAAGCGCACATGCGGTGGCTTGGGCGATGCGTAAAGCTCCGACCCTGAGTAAAGATCAAACAATCTTGATCAACCTGTCAGGTCGCGGCGACAAAGACGCCGACTATGTTGCTAACTTATTAAACCTATAAGTTAGACAAAAAAATACCGCTGAGCATCAAGCGCAGCGGTATTGTATAAGAGATGTAGTTGACGCTTTACTTGGATATTTTAGAGATTAACGCTTGGGCCTGTACTTGCTGCGCTGCAACTTCTTGCTCGGTTAACACACGCTTCGCTTGTAAATAGCTTGAGTTCCAGTAGCGGCTATTGAGGCTATCCACACGTACACCACCACTGCGACTGCTTGATGAGTGGATAAACTGATCATCGCCCATATAGATACCGACATGAGTCACGCGGCCACGACCACGGTCGTTAAATAGAATCAAATCACCGGGTTCTAAGTCAGCACGCGCAATAACCGGCGCATCCATACTCAATAATCCACGCGTACTGCGTGGCAATTGAATACCTAACTCTTCTTTATAGACATGACCGACAAAACCACTGCAGTCAAAACCAGTTTTACGACTGCTGCCGCCGTAACGGTAAGGCGTACCCAGCAATGTTTTGCCGCGATCTAACAAGCTATCGCTCAAACTTGGCAACTGGTAGTCAATTAGCATAGAGGGTTCTTGTATTTCTGAAGCCGCTTGCTGTGCTTCATCAAAACGATCCAAGACCGCCACTAAGGCTCGAGAGTTTAACTCGATTGTGTCGCGTTTAACGGACACAGTTTTAGCCTGTTCAGTACCGACATTCGCGCACGATGCCAAAACTAAACAGCTTGCTACACAGGTAATGATCTTTATAAATTTAGACATAAATACAAAATGTTTTCAGATTTAGCGAGCTAATATGCCCTGCATTGCCGCAAAGTGCAAACTAAATGCCCCATTGATGTGACTTTGTCAATGATTGACCGTCATAGCGAGCAGCATGGATATCTGACACAGCGGCAGCCCACTCTGCGCCTGCCAGATATTAAACGCTGCTTGCACTGCGGCTAAATCACGCAGACTGGTGGGATGCTTGGTGACAATATCTTGTGCCACTAAGGCTGCAACAACATCATTACTCAGCACAAAAGTGTCTTTACCGGCCATACGTAAAAAGCGTGGCGCAGATAAACCTCCCAACTGATAACCCTGCTTAGCTAAGTAACGCCATAAGCCCACAATATCCTGCTCAGGCCATTGCGCTATAAACGCACCAAAGCTGCCGTGCTCTTTGCTGATATCCAAGAGCATCTGCGCATTACGCGGTACGCTTTTGAGTTTACCCAAATGACGAATAATGCGCGTGTCTTGCATTAAGCGCTCAATATGCTCAGCACTCATCAAGACGACTTTCTCAGGATCAAAACCCCAAAATACTTCTTCAAAGTTGGGCCACTTAGCATCGACGACACTGTGACGCAGCCCAGCACGGAACACTCGCAGCGCAATCAAAGATAGATAGCGATCATCGCTGACGGCCATCAACTCAGCCGCTGTAGCGGGTGTCGGCAAGCGGGCTTCTAAAGCGGCTAAAGAACCGAAACGATTGATGCCATATTCAAGCATCCATTGAAAATCTTGCATGCGGGTTATGCACCTGTAATGTGGCTTTCTTTAAAGTTTTGCAATAAAAAAATTATTCTTCGCGCTGAGCGTGCTGAGCCATAAGGCGCAGTGCCATCTCATCCAACATTTTCTGCTCTTGCTTGCTGGCCACTTTTTGCGCTTCTTCACGGTAGCGTTGCACCAGCTTACGTAACCCTTCGACACGCGCATAGGCTTGCTGCCAGGCAGCGCGTGCTTTATTTAGATTGCTGTCGTGCCAGGCCAGGCTTTTATCCTGCTGTTCAATCGCCACTTCCAGTTGCGATAAAAAACGCTGATAGTTCATCAGCCACTGACCACTGACGCCCGTTTGCCCTTTATCAATCCATTGTTGCTGATAGTCATCGCGGTATTGTTGCAGGCTTTCTAACTGCTGCCGGGCTTGCTCTAAGGTTGCTTGCGACTGCCCCAATTTACCCGCGGCTTCGCGTTCTTCATTTTTGGCCATATCCACTACGGGCAGCAGGCGCTGTATACGTCGATTCATTCAGCAAGTAGCCTTAGGAAGCAGGATTAATAACAGATAATAAATGCGCGGTACTTTTTTCCAATGTTTCAGTTTCACGTAAACCTTGGCGTAAAAAAGCTGACATATGCGGATAACGCTCAATCGCCAAATCGGTATCCTTATCACCGCCGGCCACATAAGCGCCGACGCTGATCAGATCTCGGCTCTGCTGATAGCGTGTCCACAGCTGTTTAAAGCGCTGAGCGGCCTTGAGGTGCTCCTCAGAGACTACTTGCGGCATCACCCGACTGACCGACTGACTGATATCAATCGCTGGGTAGTGACCTTCTTGCGCCAAGTCACGGGATAACACAAAGTGGCCATCAAGCACACCTCGCGCCGCATCGGCAATCGGGTCTTGCTGGTCATCACCTTCGGACAACACCGTATAAAACGCAGTAATGGAACCGCCTCCTTTATCGGCATTCCCCGCGCGCTCAACCAACTTAGGCAATTTAGCAAAGACTGAAGGCGGATAACCTTTGGTGGCGGGTGGCTCACCAATGGCTAAGGCAATTTCTCGCTGTGCTTGTGCGTAACGGGTTAAGGAATCCATCAACAATAAGACGTTGAAGTTTTTGTCACGAAAGTATTCAGCAATCCGCGTGCAATACATCGCTGCACGCAAGCGCATCAAGGGCGCATCATCCGCCGGTGAAGCCACGACAATGGCACGTTTTAAATCTTCTTCACCCAGAATATCTTCAATAAACTCTTTAACTTCACGGCCGCGCTCACCGATCAAACCCACAATCACGATATCGGCTTGGGTAAAACGCGTCATCATTCCCAGTAACACACTCTTACCCACACCGGTACCGGCAAATAAACCAATACGTTGGCCACGACCCACTGTCAAAATACCGTTGATACTGCGAATCCCTACATCCAAGGGCTCACTGATCGGAGTACGTTGTAAGGGGTTAATCGCAGGGCCTTCCATTTGCACCCACTCTTCGGGCTCAATACGGCCTTTATCATCCAGTGGGCGACCTGCCCCATCAAGCACTCGGCCGAGCATCGACATACCCATTGGCATCCGATCGGTACCGGCAATCGGTACCACACGTGCACCCGGAGCAATACCGGTGAGATTACCAATGGGCATTAAAAAGACTTTTTTACCGGAAAAACCCATCACCTCAGCTTCAACTTCAACCGCTTGGTAACCGTCGTTATTGATCACCATGCAACGGCTACCCACCGCAACTTGCACACCCTCGGCTTCTAAGGTCAGGCCGACCATACGAATCAGGCGACCTTCAATCAGCGGTTGCTTAGAAAGTTGAGTTGCTTTTTTATAGCCGGCTAAACGGCTGGCAAAACTAGTGCGCTGCAGATGCATACTGTTTCCTAATCAATTGATGGGATCAGCATGGTCATCGGGCTGCTCAAGGTCTGTCTTAGTATCTTCGAGGTGATCACTGCTCTGCGCGTCGGCAACGGGCTCGGCCTGATCAATGACAGCATCGGCATTCACAGACGTTGGCTCTATTTTTGGCTCAATCAATTGTGCAGGTTCTTTGTTGCTCGATGCATCATCAGTCACAGCCGCTCCTTCTATAGGCACTTCTGCAACAGGCTCGACACTGGCGACGGGCGCATCCAGCCGGATATCTAAATCAGGTGCAAGGGGCTGACTTTGCAACTCACGTTGCTGCTCTAAAATCTGTGTGGCGATATGCTCAATGCGGTTTTCGATAGTGGCATTGATTTGTGTATTGAGCGATTCAAAACGACAACCACCGGGCAACAAGTCCTCGTCTTCAACGATTTTCCAGTTTTCTTCATGGCGTTCGCGCAGCGCTTTAATCTGTTCAAAGTCCTGCGGGTTCACATAAACACGCACCGACTCACTGCCCATCGGTAGCAGTTTTAAGGATTCGCGCACCACGTTTTTAATCTGGCTAGAGTCAATCGTCAGCTCACGCTGTATGACTTGGCGACTGATCTGCATAATCATATCCAGCATGCTCTCTTCGAGTTGCTGATCTTGCGTGGCAATCGGCTCAAAGAACTCACGCATAATATTTTCCAGCGCTTGTACTTTACTCGCTAAAACTGCAGCCGCTTCATTGGCTGCTTTTAATTGACCGGCATGAAAACCATCTTTTTCACCGGTACTAAAACCTTCATTCCACGCACCTTGGCGTACGGCCTCAACATCATCAAGCGTCAAAGGTTTGACTGTTTCAACAATGATATCTTCAACTTGTACTTCCTGCTGCTCATGCAACTGCTCAACGCTGTCTTCAGTTTCAACAGCAACCGGCTGCTCAGCCTCGACAATGGGTGCATCAAAGCTGGGCATATCCCATAAGCTAAAAACGCCGCCTTCTTGTGCGGGAATCAATTCACTACTGGTTTTTTTATCACTCATGGCTACACCATCTCTTCGCCACCCTTACCACCCAGCACAATATCGCCGGCATCCGCCATCCGGCGGGCAATGGTAAGGATTTCTTTTTGCGCGGATTCAACTTCACTGATGCGAACCGGCCCTTTAGCTTCTAAATCATCACGCAGTAATTCAGATGCGCGTTTTGACATATTCTTAAAGATTTTCTCTTTAATCACATCATCAGCACCTTTCAGCGCCAATACTAAAACATCGGACGACACTTCACGCAGTAACGCTTGAATACCGCGATCATCGACATCAGCCAAGTTATCAAAGACAAACATCAGATCTTCAATTTTACCCGAGAGGTCTTGATCAAGCTCACGAATGGCATCCAATAGCGGCCCTTCAATCGAGCTGTCTAAGAAGTTCATAATATCCGCCGCACGCTTGACGCCACCCATGGTGGTACGCGTGGTATTGGAGTTACCTGAGAACTGTTTCTCTAAAATAGTATTCAGCTCTTTAAGTGCAGCCGGCTGAATGGTGTTCAGCGCGGAAACGCGCAACACAATGTCCAAACGCACTTTATGATCAAAATGCGAAAGTACTTCACCCGCCTGATCAGGGTCTAAATAAGCCACAACAATGGCTTGAATCTGTGGGTGCTCATAACGAATCACATCCGCCACCGCGCGCGCTTCCATCCATTTCAGACTGTCTAAACCACTGGTATTACCGCCCAGTAAAATACGATCAATCAGGCCACCGGCTTTATCTTCACCCAGCGCTTGCGTCAGCATCTTACGGATATAGCCATCTGCGCCAACGCCTAAACCGGTTTGGTCGCTGACCACTTCAACAAACTCAGTCATCACTTGTTCAACTTGTTCGCGATGTATATTACGCATTTGCGCCATCGCTGAACCGACTCGCTGCACTTCTTTGGGGCCCATATGCTGTAACACTTGCGCAGCATCGGCCTCACCCAGTGACAGCAGCAAAATCGCAGCTTTATCAATTTTACTGAGTTTGTTGGTCATAGGAGCATCACTCACCGTCGTTAATCCATTCTTTGACAACTTGTGCTACGCGGCCTGGATCTTCGGCGACTAAGCTTTTAATTGCATTGAGTTGTGCGTCATAGCCTTCGCTTGGGCTGGGTAACAATATGTTTTTCGGCCCGCTAAGACTGACTTGGTCATCTTCTAGACCTGCTTCCATACCATCAAGATCATCTAGACCGGCATCGCCCAAAGATTGACCCACGGCCAGCTCTTTAGATTTATCGCCACCCATCACATTACGTAACAAGGGACGCAATACACCAAACACCAGCACCAGGATAAACAACACACCTAAGACTTGTTTAACGATATCCCAAAACCACGGCTGGGTATAAAAAGGAATCTCAATAATTTCTTCAGGTTGCAGTGCGGCAAAGGGCGCGTTAATCACACTAACGCTATCACCGCGACTGGCATTAAAGCCCACCGAGTCTTGTACTAAACGGGTAAAGCGTGCGATATCTTGATCGGTCCACGGCACACGTACTACTTCGCCGGTCTGTGGGTTAATCGCTGAACGATCATCAACAACCACGGCGACTGATAAGCGCTGCAAGCGGCCTTGATCTTGCTTGGTATAGCTGATGGATCGATCCAGCTCAAAATTACGCGTTGACTGCTCACGCTTATCATTGGGATAAGGCGCTAGCATCGGCTGCCCAGTGCGCGTGTCAATAATTTGTTCGCCATTGGCATCCAGTAACGGCTGACCTGCAGCCACCGGACCGTCAGCCGCTTGCCCACCACCAATGGTTTCTGGTGCCGATGCAGCACCCGGCGGCTGATTACTTAATGCGCCCGGCACACCTTGCGGCCCACTGCTGACTTGACGCTGCTCAATCACCGACTGCTCACTGCGCAATGCTGGCTGATCAGGGTTAAAAGTTTCTGAAGTTGACTCAATCGCACTGAAATCAACATCCGCCGAGACTTCGGCTTTGTAGTGATTCGCACCCAAGATGGGCTGTAAAATATTATGCACACGCTGAGTAAACAGCGTTTCTAGGCGACGTGAGTAATCAAACTGTTTGCCCGCTCGGGTCATTTCAGACAGTTCTTGCTGGTCTGAAAGTAAATTACCCTTCTGATCCACCACTGTAACTTGTGATTTATCCAGTTCAGGCACACTGGTCGCAACCAGATTAATAATAGCCATAACCTGACTGGGCTCAAGACTGCGTCCGGGATATAGCTCAACTAAAACAGATGCACTGGGTTTACGCTCATCACGCACAAACACTGAGCTTTTTGGAATGGCTAAATGCACACGTGTTGCTTTGATATTATTTAAACTGGATACGGTGCGCGCCAGCTCACCTTCTAAACCACGACGGTAGCGCGTCGTTTCCATAAATTGGCTAGTACCTAAACCTTGCTCTTGGTCGAGAATTTCAAAACCAATACTATTATCAGTTGGCGTCACGCCTGCGGCGGCTAATTTTAAACGTGCATTGGATAAGTCAGACGATTTAACCAATAATGCGCCGGAGTTGGGCTCTACGCGGTAGTTAATATTTGCAGCGCCCAGCGTCTCAAGCACTTGACTGGCATCCAGCCCGGCGAGACTGCCATATAACGGACGATAATCAGGCTCTTGCGACCACAGCACCACAGCAAAACCAATCGCCACACTGGCGGCCAGACCCACTAATAAGGCGATCTGACGCAACGCTGGCATCTGCGCCACGTTATCCAGAAACGCAAAACCGGCAAAAGTTGGTTTTGCAGGCTGCTCAGTGGTTTGCGGTGTATTTGCCGTTACGTCGACCATGGTCTATCGCCCCTAAACTGGCATCTGCATAATATCTTGATACGCCTGAACCAGCTTATTTCGCACCTGGGTCATAGCTTGGAATGAGACGCTGGCTTTTTGCGAAGCAATCATCACATCAGTTAAATCGACGCCACTTTGCCCTATTTCAAACGCATTAGCGAGTTGGTTTGAAGCTTGCTGTGTTTCATTCACTTTACCTACAGCTTGGCCAAGCATCTCGGCGAAGTTAGGCCCACCGACTGCAGCTGTTTCTGTTACGGCAGCAGGCTGAACGCGCGACATAGCATCAGCCTGCATGGAGCGCATTTCTAACATCAATCGATTAAATTCTATACCTTGGCTCATTTTTATCTCCCACCGCTTCTTTGACGCTTTGCGATACTTATAGAGATAAATGCAACATCTAGGCCAACTTATAAATTTGCTGCTTAACTGCGCATACCTCGACCCGAGATCAATAGACGCACACAGATCACATACAGCACCAACACCGTCAACAACATCAAACTGATCGCAACGCTGATATCAATATCTGAGATACCTAGAATACCGTACCGAAAAGCGTTGACCATATGCAAAATCGGGTTGGCCATCGATATGGTTTTCCAAAACGGACCCAGCATATCAATCGAGTAAAACACTCCACCCAGATAGGTTAATGGCGTCAGCACAAAGGATGGAATAATCGAAATATCATCAAAATTACGGGCAAAAATTGCGTTTAAAAAGCCGCCGAGAGCAAATACAGTGGATGTACACACAATCACCACAACAGTAATCGCCAGGTTATGCACCTGCAACTGAGTAAAAAACAACGATAACAAAGATACAATCACCGCCACACCCAAACCACGCAACACACCACCGGTGACAAAGCCAATCAAAATGGTATGCGGTGAAACAGGCGAGACCATCAACTCTTCAATGGAGTGCTGAAATTTCGCACTAAAGAAGCTCGACACTACGTTACTGTAGGAGTTGGTAATCACCGACATCATAATCAAGCCTGGCACGATGTACTGCATATAGGTAAAGCCATGCATATCACCGATCTGACTGCCGATCAGATTACCGAAAATAACAAAGTATAACACCATGGTAATCGCCGGCGGCAATAAGGTTTGTGGCCAAATACGTAGGAATCGACGTGCTTCACGGTGGACAATGGTTTGCAACGCAATCAAGTTAGATTTTAATTCTGTGCTCATGCTTGATCACCTTCCAAGTTTTTCTCTACCAATGACACAAACAACTCCTCCAAGCGGTTACTTTTATTACGTAAGCTCAGTACTTCAATGCCCTGCGCTGAGAGCTGAGTAAATAAGTCAGTTAAGCCACGATGCTTTTCCACCTCAACTTGCAAGGTGATCTCATCCACCAACTGCGCAGGGTAGCCCTCAAGCGCGGGGGCTTGTGTTTGCGTTTCTTTTAAATCCAACAAAAAGGTTTCTTTGGATAACTGACCCAACAAAGCACGCATACTGGTATTTTCCACAATCGAGCCATGATCAATAATGGCAATATTGCGACACAGCTGTTCAGCTTCTTCAAGGTAGTGCGTGGTCAAAATAATGGTGGTGCCCTGCTCATTCAGCTCTGTCAGGTATTCCCACATGGAGCGACGCAATTCAATATCAACACCAGCGGTGGGCTCATCTAGAATCAATAAGCGCGGTCTGTGCATTAATGCGCGGGCAATCATTAAACGACGCTTCATACCACCAGAGATCATACGTGAAGCAGAGTCTCGCTTGTCCCACAGACCCAGTTGTTTAAGCAGCTCTTCTGAGCGCACCAGCGCATCTTTTCGCTTAATGCCATAGTAACCCGCTTGCGTGATTAGAATATCCCGTGCAGTTTCAAACTGATTAAAGTTAAATTCTTGCGGCACTAAACCAATGCAGCGCTTTAAATCGAGGGGGTTGGTATCTAAATCATGTCCAAACACCTGCACACTGCCACTAGTTTTAGTCACCAAGGTCGAAAGAATACCAATAGTGGTGGATTTACCTGCACCATTGGGGCCTAACAAGGCAAAAAAATCACCTTCAGCCACTTCTAAATCAACCCCTTTCAGGGCTTCAAAGCCATTTGCATAGCTTTTTCTTAACTGTTTAATGGATAACGCCAACGTCATAATAATTGCACACACATTTTAGATTTAACTAGAGAAATGGGGGCTTGCACTTGATTTTGCAAGCTACAGCCTAGACTAACCGCCTTAGAACGCACCCAAAGAATAAAACTCACCCTGACTCCATACACCCAGCACAGGTTGCCCATCTAGGACTCGCTCAGTTGCACCATTCACCATCTGATAAAAGTCACTGCGCTGCAAACGCACTTCAAGGTTTTGACCAATCGACACATAGGGCGACGGCTCTTGCGTCTGTGGATCAATCTCAACCCGTAGCGGATGCTTAGGACCGATCAGAACGACATCATCCAGATTAGTAGTGACATACACACACTGCTCACGACCTTCGCCCTGCACGCGCGTATCAATTGAAATAAAGGGCGCATCCTCAACTTCAATGCTGAGCTTTTCAACCGGAGTCACCAGCACATACCGGTCGCCTTCACGGCGTAACAGGCGTGAGAACAATTGCACTAATGCCGGACGCGCGATCACACTGCCCTGATGATACCAACGACCATCCTTAGCAATACGCATTTCGCTGTCGCCGCACTGCGTGGGCTGCCAATCGGCGTTATACGATAAGCGCCCTGCCGTATCAGCCAAGCGCTGCAAGACATCAACCTGTTCAGTATTGTGCATTATACTCAGCCTTTTTAAAGGTGTAAGCCTAACAAACGGCGCGCATAATCGCGCAACGGCGGGCGTATTAAATCTTCCGGCTTATTATTATGAAAGGTTAAAAAGCCACCACGATTACGAATATTGGCCATATCAACCAAATAACCACTACCTGCTTCAACCAACATCAAATGAATTGCACCGCGATCCACACCTATACGAGCCTGTGTATCCTTACGTGTTTTAAACTCATCCCAGTTACCGATGCGGTCATTGCCTTGGGCAAAACGCATATAAAGTAAGTAGTGGGCACCGGCCTGACGCGCCGCTTGTAGAGACTCATCATACCCCATAGGCTTTTGAGCGCGAGTGACCTGTGGAAAATACTCAATAAAGGCACTAAAGGCTTCATCCGAGACCACTGTCTTCTCTGCCGATGGATAACCCAAGGGAATAAAATGGCCTTGGCTGATATAAATAGAGGAGTCAGCCTGCAAGCGCCAATTATTGGTGCGCTTAATTTCGCTGTGATTGAGTAAACCCACATCACGCAAATGATATTCAGCCCCCGCAGTTAGATCACTGACATTCATGCAGGATGTCAGCACCACTGTCAGTGCGATTAGAAAGAGTTGGCGCATATACGATTCACCTTAAAGGTCAAAAAGACTCATCTATGTATTTTATACACAGTTGCTAAGCAGGTTTTGCGCCAACTCTGATACGTTTACAGGCCGCGCTGCCACTCTTGACGCATAAGCATGGTATCGGGCTGTTCAATGGCTTGTTGCAGTTGCGCTAAAAAACGCTGCTTATCCGCACCTAAAGTCCCCTTAAGCGGTAGATAGTTAGAAGCATGATCACTGCGAAACACGGTGTTATTTAACTCAAGCTGACTGATAAAACGCTGCAACTCGACAAATGTTTCACGTTGATTTAACGCCTCAAACTCAGTAAAGCGCTGTTTAAAACGTGCATCACCGCCAGGAAAGTTCACAATCAATGTTGAAAGAAACTCAGGCTGGGTTTCATTCATCAACGCTGCCGATTGATCCGCATGTTGCCCACTTAAAGTACGTCCACCTAAGCCATTGAGAATCATCACTGAACGCTTGATCCCTGCATCTCCCAATTTGCTTAACGCACTGAGTGTTGAAGCATAGGTTTCGCCTTTATTGACCTTGTCCAATACAACATCATCACCGGATTCTGCACCGACATACACCATGTGCAGACCTGCGTCGGCCAACTCTTTGAGCTCACTAACAGATTTATTTTTAAGATTGCTGGGCAAACAATAACTGGTCACCCGTCGCACGGTGGGCAAATGTTCTTGTATCGCTTGCAGAATAGTGAGCAAACGCCGTGTTGATAAGGCCAGTGCATCGCCATCCGCTAAAAAAACACGTTGCACAATCATCTGCTCAGCAACACGCTGAATCTCGTCTAACACCTGCTTTTCGTCACGCACTGAAAACTTCTTCTGTGGCGCAGTGTACATTTCACAGTAAGTGCATTTATTCCACGAGCAGCCATTGGTCAGCGGAAGAATCAGTGACTGCGCTTCACTGGGCGGGCGAAAAACCGGCTCAATATATTCAACTGGAAATGTATATGACATAGCTTAATCTCTATTGTGTTGGATCGGGTGTCTCTAATATGTCAAGTGACTCAAGTGACTCAAGTCACTCAGGTGACTCAGGTGACTCATCACGCTTAATGCGCTTATTCCCCATGCGCACACCAATATCCATTAGAAACTGAAAAAAGCCATCTTGGTCTTCGAGCACATTACTCCAAAACGGCGAATGGTATAAAGCCACAGCGCCATGCACTAAAGCCCAAGCTGCACAGTAATGATAATATGGCGGTACATCTTCCAGCTTACCTTCATCAATACGCCCTTCAATTAAGCGTGTTAGGCGCTCAAAATTGGACGCGCGAATGGTGTGCAACTGCTCAACCATTTCTGGTACTTGATGACCCTTAAGGACTTTTTCTTCAAGGTTATCAAATAAGCGATAGCGCTGCGGATCACTCATACGAAAGGAAAAGTAATCGCGTGATAATGCTTCTTTGTCGCTGGCAACATTGTCTGACTTAAACAACTCATTCAGCTCGCGCTCATAGCCGAGCATTAAGCGTAGGTAGATTTCAGCTTTGGACTTAAAATGCTTATAAATGGTGCCTTTACCAATACCCACGGCATCGGCAATCATTTCTACAGTGACTGAATCCTCACCGTGCTCGAGAAACAATTGCATCGCGGTATCAAGAATTTCTTCTTCACGGCGGCGAAATTCGCGGACTTTGCGTGATTCTTTTTGCATAGCAGAACTATCCAGTCAAAAATATAGCCTCTATTATGGCCTTATTCATAAAAAATGCACGATACAAAAATACATTCCAATATGACGCTATATTTAAAACGAGTCACACTTATCACTCTAAGACAACTTCACTCCACCCAATACAGGCTTATCGTCAGCAAACAGCTCTATACATAGATTGTGTTTAATCGTAGATTTGCTTTTTCTTCCAGTCAGCATCGTCTTCGTTTTCCTGAGTCACCGCGGTGGTTAACTCACTCTGCTGGTCTGTATTCGGGCGTGACTGCTCAGCTAACACAATCTTAGCCTGCGCTAAGAATGTCGAAAACTCTATTAGGGCCTGCTTATAAGGCTCTGGGTTTTTTTGCTTTTTAAGAAACTGTATCGCCCGCTCAAACACTAAACGTGCTTGATTAGCACGATTGTTCTCTAAAAACTGGCGACCTAAAGTATTAAAGTAATCAATATAAACCGTCACCAGCATATGGCGAATTTGACCAATCCATTGTCGGCCTTCTGCTGTAGGTATCGCTTTCTCTTCAACGGCTCGAATAATTTGTGCTTGTAAGCTTTCCAGCTGAAAACGCACATCTTTAATCTGTGCATCACTGGTCATAACAACGAGGGGATTATTTACAGTTAGCGCTGCGCCTTGTGCAATCATTTGCTGCAGATCGTCACTACGCCCTCTACAAACAATATTACTAGCGTCAACTTTTGCTAATTCATTAATCACATGCAATTCAATGCGATGTAATAGCTGTTTTAATTCAACAGTCGCCAGTTGCCCTGGCAAAGTTTCAGACAATATTGAACAGCGGCGCTGGCGATCAATCAGATCAGCTTTACGTCGAGCTTTATCAATTGTGCTTTTTTCAATTAGATTATTTAAATAACCCAAAAATAGCAGGATAAAAACACCCCCTGCAATTAAAACAACGATGGTCACTGACGACACGGGGCATCCTCTTGTTGATGCTCGCTAAATGAAAAGATACGTTACCCATAAGCTCTTGCTTATCATATCAAGTACTTAGCACTTTTTAAGATCCAACTCTAAAAGCATGCCATGGGTTTACAACTAACGTGCTGAGCTGCGCAGCAACTCTAATACATCTTCAAGCTCAGTCATCATCTGGCGTATAACCTGCTTCGCTTGACTGCTTTCATCACACTCACCATTACTGGATAAACGCAGACGTGCGCCACCAATCGTAAAGCCTTGCTCATATAACAGATTACGAATTTGCCGAATCATAAGTACATCATTGTGCTGATAGTAACGACGATTGCCGCGACGTTTAATATCAGCCAACTGTTCAAACTCTTGTTCCCAATAGCGCAGTACATGAGGCTTAACCGCACACAACTCGCTGGCTTCACCGATGGTGAAATAGCGTTTACTGGGTATCGCAGGCAACTCATGATTATGACTAGGTTCCAACATAGGCTTCGACTCGATCACGCAGTTTTTGCCCAGGACGGAAAGTCACCACACGGCGTGCACTGATGGCAACTTCTTCACCTGTTTTAGGATTACGTCCCGGCCGCTGACTTTTTTCGCGCAATTCAAAATTACCAAAACCTGACAGCTTGACCGGTTCGTTGTTTTCGAGGGCTAAACGAATCTCCTCAAAGAAGGTATCCACCAACTCTTTGGCTTCGCGTTTATTCAGGCCGATTTCCATAAATAGATGCTCGGCCATTTCTGCTTTCGTTAAAGCCCCCATACACTCACTTCCTTAAGATTGCCGCAAACTTATCAGACAATAAGCTCAAGATCGCGTCTGTTGCTGCGCTGACCTCTTCGTCTGTAAGAGTGCGTGAAGGATGCTGCCAGGTCAAGCCAACGGCTAAACTTTTGCAACCCTCTTCAACGCCCTTACCTTGATACACATCAAACAGACGAATTTGCGTCAGCCACTCACCGGCTGCACTGCGCATAGCATCCATCAATTGCTCTGCAGGTATCTCAGCATTCACCACCAGCGCTAAGTCGCGGCGCACTTCAGGGAAGCGTGATAACTCAGTAAACTCAGGTAAACGACCGGCACTGATCGCATCCAGCTCGACTTCAAACATCAAGACTTGCTGATCAATATCCATCTCAGTCGCTAACTGTGGGTGCAAGGTACCGACAAAACCTACCGGCTGACCATTGCGCTCAATACGTGCGCACTGACCTGGGTGGAAAGCGTGCTGCTGACAAGGTACGAAAGTGTAACTCTCGCTATCGCCTGCTGCGCCCAATACCGCTTCAATATCCGCTTTGATATCGTAGAAATCGACGGTTTCTTTACCGTGCGTCCATAACTCAGGCAGACGCGCCCCGGTAATCACACCAGCGAGCATGCGCTCTTGTTTTAGATCGTCCAGTTGACCGACAAAACTTAAGCCACTTTCAAATAAACGCACGCGTTCTTGTTGACGATATAAATTATATTGCAAGGCTTTGAGCAAGCCTGGCAGCAGCGATGCACGCATCACTGACAGTTCAGCTGAAATCGGATTGGCCAAGGTTAAAGCTTTCAGCTCTGGGTGGAACGCTGTGAACAGCTCAGGCTCAATAAAACTATAGGTAATAGCTTCTTGATAACCACGTGCCACCAGCAAACGGCGCAATACAGGCAGCTGCGCTTGTGCTTCAGATTGTGCTTGCGGCGCTAAGCGCGCTGCTGGGTAACGAACGGGCAACTGATCGTAGCCATATAAGCGGCCAATCTCTTCCAGCAAATCCACTTCAATAGTGATATCAAAACGGTGACTGGGTACATTAACCAGCCACACCCCAGCGTCTTGCGCTATAAGCTTTAAACCCAGCGGCGTTAACAATGACTCAATATCGACATCACTTAAGCTCAAACCAAACATCTGCTTCACGCGCTCAGCACGCAAAGTGATGGGTTCTACTTTGGGTAAATGCTCGGCATCTTCAGTCACAACCACAGGACCGGCACTACCACCCACAATGCTTAACAGTAACTCTGTGGCACGCTCAATCGCTTGTGCTGGCAACTGCCAATCCACACCACGCTCAAAACGGTGCGAAGCATCCGTATGTAAACCATAGGAACGTGCTTTACCAGCAATCGCAACCGGCTCAAAAAATGCACTTTCCAGGAAGATATCCGTGGTTTTACCCACTTCAACACCGCTGTCTTCGCCACCCATCACGCCAGCAATCGCCAAAGCACGTTGCTGGTCAGCAATCACTAAGGTGTTCGCTTTCAACTTAATTTCTTGGCCATCGAGCAAAGTGATTTGCTCGTTATCATTGGCCATACGTACGCAAATACCGCCCTTGATTTGTGCTAAATCAAACGCATGCAGCGGCTGACCTAACTCAATCATCACATAGTTGGTCACATCCACGACAGGATCGATGCTACGAATATCACTGCGCTGTAAACGCTCAACCATCCATGCTGGTGTTGGCTGAGTGAGATCAACACCGGTAATCACACGACCCGCATAACGCGGACAGGCGTGTGCTGCGGCCAATTCAACAGCAACGGTCTGCTCATGACTGGCAGGCACGGCAGTAATCACGGGCAACTGCACAGCTACGTTATACAACGCACCCACTTCGCGAGCTAGGCCCTGCAAAGACAAGCAGTCGCCACGGTTCGGCGTCAGATCCACTTCAATGCAGACATCATTTAGATTTAACGCTTCACGTACACACTGACCTACTACCGCGTCGGCTGGCAGCTCTAATAAGCCAGCATCTTCATCGCTGATTTGTAATTCGCTCGCTGCACACAGCATGCCGAATGACTCAACACCGCGCAGCTTGGCTTTTGAGATTTTAAAATCGCCAGGCAGCACTGCTCCAACGCGTGCAAAGGGTACTTTTATACCAACACGTGCATTAGGCGCGCCACAAACGATTTGTACTGTTTGCTCACCATCACTCACTTGGCAAACACGTAATTTATCCGCATCTGGATGCTGTTCAGCACTGAGTATTTCGCCGACAACCACACCGCTAAACTCGCCAGCCACGGGCGTAACCGCGTCGACTTCAAGACCTGCCATAGATAAACGAGCCACAAGCTCATCACGCGATGCTTGTGGGTTCACTAAACTGCGTAACCATTGTTCACTGAAATTCATGCTGCTCTCCTAAACTCTAAAAGGTATCGACCTAGCGAAACTGCGATAAAAAACGTAGGTCGTTATCGAAGAACAGACGCAAATCATTGACGCCGTAGCGCAACATAGCTAAACGCTCAACACCCATACCAAAGGCAAAACCTTGGAATTCCTCTGGATCAATGCCTGACATACGCAACACATTCGGGTGCACCATGCCGCAACCCATCACTTCCAACCAACCGGTTTGCTTGCACACGCGGCAACCTTCGCCATTGCACATTACGCACTGCATATCCACTTCCGCGGACGGCTCAGTAAAGGGGAAGAACGACGGACGAAAACGCACACCCAGATCTTTTTCAAAGAAGACGCGTAAAAACTCTTCAATGGTGCCTTTTAAGTCAGCAAAACTGATGTCTTTATCAATCAACAGGCCTTCCACTTGGTGGAACATCGGCGAGTGAGTGATATCAGAGTCACAACGATAGACGCGACCTGGACAGACAATACGAATCGGCGGACGCTGCGCTTCCATAGTGCGTACTTGTACCGGTGAGGTATGGGTGCGCAACAACATATTAGCGTTGAAGTAAAAGGTGTCGTGCATGGCACGTGCCGGGTGATGGCCTGGAATATTTAGCGCTTCAAAGTTGTGGTAATCATCTTCAACTTCGGGGCCTTCAGCGATACCATAACCAATCTTAGTAAAGAACTGCTCAATGCGCTCTAGAGTGCGTGTGACGGGGTGCAAACCACCACTTTGCTGACCACGACCCGCTAAAGTCACATCAATGGTCTCAGCAGCCAACTTAGCCGCCAGCGCTAAACCATCTAAATGCTGCTTACGCGCATTCAATGCATCTTGCACTTGCTCTTTGGCCGCGTTAATTAAAGCACCGGCTTTTGGGCGCTCTTCAGCAGACAACTTACCCAGCAGTTTCATCTGCAGCGTGAGTTCACCTTTTTTACCAAGATAGTGAACACGTAACTGCTCTAACGCTTGCGAATCTTCACTGTCTGCAACGGCTGTTAAAGCCTGTGCTACCAGCGCATCAAGATTATCCATACATTACTCCAGAGGACCTTGCAAAACACAGCGCATACGCTTTGCAAGGTGCTCTTACTATGACTTATAAAAATAGGGGTGCCATACGAAATAAGGGAAGAGCCTAAGCCCTTCCCTTATAAAAAACGCATGTCGCAATGTTGTAAAACTTAGGCCAATTTGGACTTAGCTTGTTCAACAATTGCCGCAAATGCTGCTTTTTCGTTTACTGCTAACTCAGCCAGTACTTTACGGTCGATTTCAATTGAAGCTTTTTTCAAGCCAGCAATGAAACGGCTGTAAGACAAACCATTCACACGAGCACCAGCATTGATACGTGCAATCCACAGAGCGCGGAATTGACGTTTACGCTGACGACGGTCACGGTATGCATACTGACCAGCTTTGATAACTGCTTGCTTGGCTACGCGGAATACGCGTGAACGCGCACCATAGTAACCTTTAGCAAGTTTCAAGATTTTTTTGTGACGACGACGGGCTAACACACCACGTTTTACACGAGCCATAAACTATTACCTTTATTTATCCAGAACTAAATTAACGAACACGCAACATGCGTTCAACGCGTCGAACATCACTTGGGTGAACCATTGATGTACCACGTAGTTGACGCTTACGCTTAGTTGTCATTTTAGTCAAGATATGACTCTTGAAAGCGTGCTTATGTTTAAAACCGTTCGCTGTAGCTTTAAAGCGCTTTTTAGCGCCACTTTTCGTTTTCATCTTTGGCATGTTGAATACTCCGCATTCAGATTGATACGCTATAACCTTAAGGCCTGCCTGTGCCCTAGGGGGTTATTTTTTCTTTTTGGGGGCGAGGACCATTATCAGCTGGCGTCCTTCCATCTTAGGATGCTGTTCAACGGTGCCGTATTCTGCAAGGTCACCTTCGACCCGCTTCAACAACTCCATTCCCAGCTCCTGGTGGGCCATCTCTCGGCCGCGGAATCGTAATGAAACCTTGGCTTTATCCCCATCTTCTAGGAAACGTATCAGGTTGCGTAGTTTTACCTGATAATCCCCGTCTTCCGTCCCTGGTCGAAACTTGATTTCTTTAATTTGAATCTGCTTCTGATTCTTACGCGCAGCTGCCACTTGTTTCTTTTTCTCAAAGACATGCTTGCCGTAGTCCATAATGCGACATACAGGCGGCAACGCGTCCGCAGAAATCTCAACCAGGTCCAGCTTTGCTTCATCAGCAGCGGCTAGGGCTTCATCAATCGAGACGACCCCGATCTGCTCACCTTCCGCACCAATCAGGCGCACTTCGCGGGCTGTGATGTTCTCATTAATGGGTGCCTTAGGGGCAGCTCGTCTGTCTTGTCTCATATCTCGCTTGATAATTAATCACTCCAAATCTTGGCGACCACGCCGGGAAACTGCAGCATCTAATAACTCACTGAACTGCTCGACCGTCATACTACCGAGGTCTTCACCGCTACGAGTTCTAACTGCAATTGTTTGTGTCTCAACTTCTCTATCGCCGATCACTAATAAATAGGGAACTTTGAGTAAAGTATGTTCCCTAATTTTAAAGCCGATCTTCTCGTTTCTCAAGTCGCTAGTGACTCTAAATTCACTTTCTAGCAACTTTTTTTCCACTTTTCGTGCAAATTCGCTTTGTTTCTCACTGATATTCATAATTGTCGCTTGTGTCGGTGCTAACCACGCAGGAAATGCACCTTCATAATGCTCAATCAAAATACCAATAAAACGCTCAAATGAACCTAAAATTGCGCGGTGTAACATCACCGGATGTTTACGACCGTTATCTTCGCTGACATATTCAGCGTCTAAACGCACCGGCAAGTTAAAGTCGAGCTGTAAAGTACCACACTGCCAAACACGACCTAAACAGTCACGCAGTGAGAATTCGATTTTCGGGCCATAGAAAGCACCTTCACCGGGCTGCAACTCATACTCTAAACCAGCAGAATCGAGTGCATCAGCCAAGGCTTTTTCAGCCAGATCCCACTGCTCGTCAGAACCAACGCGCTGCTCTGGACGGGTTGATAACTTTAACTCAATATCATCAAAACCAAAATCAGCATACACTTTTTGCGTTAAGCGAATAAAGTCAGCTGACTCTTGTTGCATCTGTTCTTCAGTACAGAAGATATGCGCATCGTCTTGAACGAATCCACGCACACGCATTATACCATGCAATGCACCTGAGGGCTCATTACGATGGCACGAACCAAACTCAGCCAAACGCAATGGTAGTTCACGGTAGCTTTTCAAGCCTTGATTATACACTTGCACGTGGCAAGGACAGTTCATCGGCTTAATCGCATAATCACGCGACTCAGACTGAGTGACAAACATATTGTCTGCATAGTTGGTCCAGTGACCCGACTTCTCCCACAGGATACGGTCAACCACTTGCGGCGTTTTAATCTCTAAATAGCCGTTTTCACGCTGTACTTTACGCATATATTGCTCAAGTACTTGATACAGCGTCCAACCCTGTGGATGCCAAAAAACCATGCCTGGCGCTTCTTCTTGCATATGGAACAAGTTTAAACGCTTACCGAGTTTACGGTGGTCACGTTTTTCTGCTTCTTCAATACGCTTAATATAAGCACTCAGTTGTTTCTTATCGGCCCAAGCAGTTCCGTAAATACGCTGCAACTGCTCATTTTTAGAATCGCCGCGCCAGTAAGCACCAGAAAAGCGAGTCAGCTTAAATGATTTCAAGAAACGCGTATTAGGCACGTGGGGACCACGGCACATATCCACGTATTCCTGGTGAAAATATAGACCCATTTCTGTTTCTTCAGGCATATCTTCAATTAGACGTAATTTATAATCCTCGCCACGCTCGGTGAAAATCTTAATCACCTCAGCACGTGGCGTCAGTTTTTTAATCACATCGTAATCTTGATTGATCAGCTCATTCATACGCTTTTCAATCGCTTGCATATCATCCGGCGTAAATGGGCGCTCAATTGCCACGTCGTAATAAAAGCCCTCTTCAATCACCGGGCCAATCACCATTTTCGCTTCAGGAAATAACTGCTTAACCGCATGACCCACTAAGTGCGCGCACGAATGGCGGATAATCTCAACGCCTTCAGGGTCTTTAGGGGTAATGATCGACAGCGTTGCATCGCTGGTGATTAAATCGGTTGCATCCAATAAACGGCCATTGACTCGACCGGCCACAGTTGCTTTAGCAAGACCTGCACCAATGGATTGCGCGACTTCAAGAATAGAAACAGGGTGTTCAAACGTACGCTGACTGCCGTCAGGGAGAGTAATTACGGGCATGGCGCCTCCTCTGCCTAGTGGTGACCCCTACAAAAGGTCACATGGGTGGGATGAGCCAGTAAGAGCGATTCGTTTTGAGGCTCACCTGCCCTACAGCGGCAGAAGGTTTTACCCACCTCACACAAACCGGATTCACTGGGAAGTTACAGTTGCAAAAGCAACTGCTAGAAACACAAAAGGCCGCACTGGGCGACCTTCTGTTAAATTTGGTAGGCACAATTGGATTCGAACCAACGACCCCCACCATGTCAAGGTGGTGCTCTAACCAACTGAGCTATGTGCCTGCAATGGGCGTGTATATTACGGACAAATTAATCTTTGTCAAACACTTTCGCCAATACCGCGCGAATAACGCTCATTAACTGTATTTTAAGGCGCAGACCCCTAATCACTCTGCGTCACTGTCGCCTGCCGAGTAATCACTGTTGGTATGCCCTCACCAGCAGCAACCACATCACGCACCCGCTCCCAGTCAATCTGCAGTCCTTGTAAGTCATCACGCTTCAGCATCTCATTGACTACAGCCGCATGCTTATCAACAATTGAAGTTTCACCTTCATCATTCAGCGGCTCGTGAGCTTCAAGGTACAACTCACCTTGCGCAAAACCAAACTTATACGGCTCATTGATAATGCGTACTTTTGCGCCGACCGGCACTAAATCAGCCAACTCTAAGACGTTATGATTGAGCATACGAAAGCAGCCATGACTGACGCGCATACCAATACCAAACTTTTTATTGGAACCATGAATCAGATAACCCGGCAAACCTAAAGTTAACTTATAAGGCCCTAGTGGATTATCAGGTCCTGGCGGTACATAAGCAGGTAATGGATCACCGGCTTCAGCATGCTCACGCAAAATCGATTGCGGCGGAGTCCAACCCGGATTGGGTGTTTTTACCGTAATTGAAGTATTACTGATCGGCGAATCCCACCCCTCTCGACCAATACCCAACGGATAGGTGTAGACCACCGACTTATCTTCTGGATAGTAATACAGGCGATATTCAGCCAAATTAATCACTACACCCTCGCGCGGACCCGGCGGCAAAATATAACGCTGCGGTAAGGTAATCTGCGTGCCCTCACCTGGCAGCCAAGCATCAACACCTGGATTGGCTGCCACCATTTCGAGATAACCCAAATCATGGGTTTTACCCAAATCGGCAAAGGTATCTTCATAGCGGGCCTCAATCACCTGGATCTCGCCCGCTACATCATCCCCCGCAGGTGGCAACGGCAGCTCTATTGCTGCTGCAAAAGGCGCAACACACAGCATAGAGATGCAGCACGCACGCAAAGACTTAAGCGTTAACATGTTTAACAACATCGAAGTAGCCCTACTGGAAAAAGTATCAAGAAGCCGTTGCATCGTACGGAATGTTCAGCAGTTAATACACAACGTCTTGGGCAAACTGCCAGCCAGGTTTAGCATGTTTACGTTGCGCTTGGATAATTTCGCGACACTGCGGGCAAAATTGCTTAGTACGCAATAAATTGCGCTCTAACGTGTCCCAATGCGGCTGGGCCGGTAGCAAACTACCACACAAAGTTCGATCCGCCTGACTGCCGAGTTCTAACTGACGATTAACGGCGTGCACATACTCTTTTTGACAGGCGAACAGATCCATTTGCTCATCTGGCAAAATAATCTGATAAGCATGTAAAGACCACATTAAACGCGCCATATAGAGCCCCTAAAACCGCGCGTAACATTAGCCGAAAGTCGCGCACTATAACAGGGTACAGACAAAATATTATTCATGCATCTAAGGCAGCAAGGGTGCAAACCCTTGCCAAGCATTCTCTAATAAAAGCGGTTGCGCTGATTGCGTGGGATGCACACCATCGGCTTGCATCATGCCGTCTACAGCACCAATACCTTCTAAAAAGAAATCAACTAATGCTACCTCTTCCTGAGTCGCAATGTCCTGATACACATTATAAAACGCATCAGTATAACGTCGCCCATAATTACCCGGCAAACGCATACCCAACAGCAAAACCTTTGCATCAGTTTGCTTGGCCTGCTGCACCATGCTGGTCAGATTCGCCGCCATATGCTCAAGCGATAACCCGCGCAAACCGTCATTACCGCCCAGCTCAATAATCACAATCTGCGGCTGATGCTGCACTAACAAATCAGGAAAACGTGCTAAACCACTGGCTGTAGTATCACCGCTAATGGAGGCATTAACGACGCTGATATCGTCATCCTGCTGCTGCAAACGCTCTTGTAATAAAGCCACCCAGCCGCGTTGCGTTTCCAGTCCGTAGGCGGCACTGATACTATCGCCTACCACCAACACAGTTGCAGCTTGTACCTGGGCCGTTAAGCACAGAATAATCAAGCCTATCGTTGCTATCCATTGACGCATTGGAACCCTCATGATTAACAGTATTCTTCGCGCACAGAACCTTAGCAAAAAGGTACCTTCAACAGAAGGTGAACTCACGATTCTTGATAATGTCTGCCTTGATCTTCAACAAGGTGACTCGCTGGCCATTATAGGCCGTTCTGGCTCTGGAAAATCGACTTTATTAGGATTGCTGGCTGGACTGGACTTACCCAGTAGCGGTGAAGTGCTGTTAGTGGGCAACAATTTAAACACGCTAGATGAAGACCAACGCGCCGCAGTACGTGCCGAACATGTGGGTTTTGTCTTCCAAGCCTTTCTATTACTGGACAGCTTAAATACCATAGAAAACGTGATGCTGCCTTTAGAGCTGGCTGGCCATGCTAACCCACAGCAACGCGCCAAAGAGTTATTGATTCGCGTGGGCTTAGAAAGCCGCTTAAAACACCCGGTTAATCTACTCTCTGGCGGTGAACAACAACGCGTGGCGTTAGCGCGGGCCTTTGCCACTCAGCCTGATGTGTTATTTGCCGATGAGCCTACGGGTAACCTCGACAGCCAAACCGGTGAAAATATCAGCGACTTGTTATTTGAAATGAATAAAGAATTAGGCACCACCTTGGTTTTAGTCACCCACGATGAAAAACTCGCTGCACGCTGCCAGCACAGATTACGCTTAGAAGCCGGTCGTCAGTTATGCGACTGACACTCTTAGGTTTATTTAAACTGGCCGGTAAACAACTGTGGCGTGAACGTCGCACTTCAGAGCTGCGCATCTTGTTTTTCGCACTGATGATTGCCGTCGCCAGCAGCAGCACCATTGGCCATTTCGCTGAACGCCTGCAAGGCGCCATGCAACTGAGTGCCAGCGAGTTTTTGGCTGCGGACTTAGTCCTCTCCAGCAGTGAAAAACCCAGCGCTGAGCAACTGGCAATCGTACACAACGACGCTTTAAATAGCTCGCAGACGGTACAGTTTGCCAGCATGCTCGCCACCGACAATGACTTGCAACTGGCCAGCGTTAAAGCTGTCGATGATCACTATCCTTTGCGCGGCGCACTGCGCAGTCGTGAACAGCTAGAGGCTGAAGAGCTCAGTGGTGGACGCCCGCAACCCGGCGAAGTTTGGCTCGATCTTGAGCTGATCACCCGCTTAGACTTGCAGGTTGGCGACAGTATCGAAATTGGCTCAGCCACTTTTAATGTTGCGCGCATCCTCACCTACGAACCTGACCGTGCCGGCAACTTACTCAGTTTCACTCCGCGCGCCATGATCAACTTCGCCGATTTAGCTGCAACCGATATTCTACAGCCCGGCAGTCGCGTGAGTTACCGACAACTGTGGAGCGGCGATGTACAAGCACTGGAAGTTTTGCGCGCAGACCTAGATAAGACCTTATTAGCCCATCAGCGCATTGAAGGCTTAGCCGATGGCAATCAGCAAGTCAGCAGCGCCTTAGAACGTGCCGCCAGCTATTTAAATCTAGCCAGCCTCGCAGCCATATTATTAGCTGGTGTTGCTGTGGCTTTATCGGCCAACCGCTTTGCCCGTCAACGTTTTGATCAGGCAGCCCTACTGCGTTGCTTTGGTTTATCGCGCCGACACACCTTATGGATATTTAGCATGCAGTTGCTGCAGTTAGCACTGCTGGCTAGCTTACTCGGCACGCTGATTGGCTGGATGGCCCAGTTTGTTCTATTTGAACTCTTAGCCGAGTTGTTGCCTGATGATATTCCCGCTGGTAGCTGGAAACCCTTTATCGCCGGCATTACCACCAGTATTGTGATGTTAGCCGGCTTTGCTTTACCGCCCTTAATCGCCTTAGGCCGCATTGCTCCTCTGCGTGTCTTACGCCGCGATTTAATCCCTGCGGCACCATCCACTTGGCTGCTGTATGGCATGGTATTTATCGCGCTAGCAGTCTTGATCTGGCAGCTCAATCTGGATATGCGCCTGACCAGCGCCCTACTTCTGGGTGGCGGCTTAGCGGCTACCATACTCGGGACGGCACTCTATTTTGCTCTAAAAAGTATTCGTTTTTGGTTGGCTAAACGCAGCCTAGCCTGGCGCTTAAGCCTGGGGCACTTACTGCGCTACCCGCTGAATAGCGTCGGCCAGATTATGGCCTTTGCATTAATTCTACTGTCGATGGCCTTGATTGTATTACTGCGCAGCGAACTGCTGGATAACTGGCAAGCACAACTGCCAGAGCAGGCACCCAATCATTTTGCGATCAATATCCTACCCAGCCAGCAAGCGGATTTCAGCACGGCCTTAAGCGCTATCAGTCAGAATACTGCACCGCTCTACCCTGTGATATTGGGCCGTTTAACTGAAATTAATGGCCAGCCCGCAACCGAGTTAATTGATCAAGATGCTCGTGTGATGCGCACCTTACAGCGCGATCTCAATTTAACCTGGACAGAGCAACTGCCCAGCAACAATGAAGTGATTAAAGGCGATTGGTGGACGGACAGTAAGACCAGCGCTGCCAGCAGCAACACCTATCCTATTTCCTTAGAAAGCGATCTAGCTCAGCAACTGGGCGTCACCGTTGGCGATCAGCTGACCTTCCATATTGCCGGCACTGATTACCCTGCCCAGATTAGCAGCCTGCGCAGCGTGGATTGGAACAGCATGCAGCCCAATTTCTTTGTGATCTTTGATCCGCAGCAGATGCACAATGTCGCCCACACATGGATGACCAGCTTTTATCTGCCAGAAAACGCAGAACAGCAGCGCATTGATTTATCCAAAGCCTTTCCAAGTGTGAGTATTTTGCAAGTGGATGCCGTACTGCGCCAATTGCGCGATATTTTAGCGCAAGTAACTTTAGCCATTGAGATGATCTTGCTATTTGTCTTAGCGGCTGGGATTAGCGTCTTAATTGCCGGTTTACACAGCACACTAGCTGAACGCATACAGCAAGGCGCTTTAATACGCGCACTGGGTGCTTCACGTAAACTACTGGTGCAATCACAACGCAATGAATTCGCCCTGATTGGCGCATGCAGCGGCTTACTGGCGTGGCTGGGCTGTGAAATCAGCAGCTATATTCTTTACCATTTTGTGTTTAATCTCGCTTGGCAGCCGCACCTGTGGTTGGTCAGCTTACCGATTCTCGGTGCGCTACTGATTACAACGGTGGGTATGTTAGGAACGCGGCAAGTACTTAATAGCAGTCCATTACAGATTTTACGTGGCAATTAATTCATTATTCAGGAGGTTCAATTGAGTCGTTATCGTCCACCCCGCGCACAAGGCACACCTTTGATCACCCCTGAAGGTGAAGCACGTATGCGCGCTGAATTACACGAGCTTTGGCACGTGAAGCGTCCCAAGGTGACACAAAGCGTCAGCGAAGCCGCAGCCCAAGGCGATCGCTCTGAAAACGCAGAATATACCTACGGAAAAAAGATGTTACGAGAAATAGACAGTCGCGTACGCTTTTTAACCAAGCGGTTAGAAAAGCTAAAAGTGATTGCCGAGCAACCTGCAGAGTTGGATAAAGTCTACTTTGCGGCTTGGGTCACACTCGAAGATGAAGATGGCGAAGAGTCCCAGTATCGTATCGTCGGCGCAGATGAGCTGGATATGCACAAACAGTACATCAGCATTGATGCTCCACTCGCTCGCGCACTGCTAGGCAAATCACTGGACGCCGAAGTCAAACTCATTACACCCGAGGGTGAGCGTGAGTTTTATATTACCGCGATTGACTATCAATAAAAAAGCCTTAAACATCAA
>DATERS010000091.1:0-7515 GCA_035271365.1 Thiopseudomonas sp. | reverse complement strand
CTTGCGTGAATGCCCGTATAGCCGCATGCGCATAACACCACTCAGAAAAAACCGGCGTCCGCCGCCAAGTCACACTGGTGATCAAGTACATACCATTTTCTTGTGAGGAACGCCCTAAGCGAAGACTACGATGACCTTTTGCTTGAGATGGATTATTCAATTTCACGTCCTTATGTCATTGATACACTCAACAGGATAGTCCAACTATCTATATAGGCGTCTCTAATCTACAACGGCACCAGTTAAGCAACAGCCAAAACCACCAAACTCACGCGCCTCGTAAGAGCTGGCCACGCCTGCGACATAGACCACCAAACCACCACAAAGCCACCAATCCCACGCCCTCCGTAAGAGCTGGCCATGCCTGCGACATGGGCCACCCGGTCCGCCACGATGTCATCGGTTACACACAGCAGAGCTGCAGCTTTAGGCGGTGTGTCTGCACGGTATGACAGGGTTGCGAGGCAGCGGTCGCAGGCATGGCCAGCTCCTACAAAAGCGACCCAACACACAATCTCTGCATTACAAAAGCTACCTAATCCACGCGCTCCGTAAGAGCTGGCCATGCCTGCGACATAGACCATCCAGCCACCACGATGCCATCGGTTACACACAGCAGAGCTGCAGCTTTAGGCGGTGTGTTTGCAGGGTATGACAGGGCTGCGAGGCAGCGGTCGCAGGCATGGCCAGCTCCTACAAAAGCGACCTAACACACGATCTCCGCATTACAAAAGCCACCAAACTCGCGCCCTCCGTAAGAGCTGGCCATGCCTGCGATATGGACCACCCGGTCCGCCACGATGCCATCGGTTACACACAGCATGGCTGCAGCTTTAGGCGGTGTGTCTGCATGGTGTGACAGGGTTGCGAGGTAGCGGTCGCAGGCAGAGCTGCAGCTTTAGGCGGTGTGTCTGCATGGTGTGACAGGGTTGCGAGGCAGCGGTCGCAGGCGTGGCCAGCTTCTACAAAAGCGACCCAACACACGATCTCCGCATTACAAAAGCTACCAAACGCACGCCATCCGTAAGAGCTGGCCATGCCTGCGACATAGACCATCCAGCCACCACGATGTCATCGGTTACACACAGCAGAGCTGCAGCTTTAGGCGGTGTGTCTGCAGGGTATGACAGGGCTGCGAGGCAGCGGTCGCAGGCGTGGCCAGCTCTTACAAAAGCTACCTAACACACGCATTCCGTATTACAAAAGCCACCAAACTCGCGCGCTCCGTAAGAGCTGGCCATGCCTGCGACACAGACCATCCAGCCACCACAACGCTACCCAACTCATGCGCCTCGTAAGAGCTGGCCACGCCTGCGATATGGACCATCCAGCCACCACAAAGCCACCAAACCCACGTCGTCCGTAGGGTCTGTGGCACATACTTTCAGTCCTTATAGTCGGCATGGGTCTGCTATCTTGATTTAGACCACTACAAAATCGCAAAAAGGTCTTATAATCACACAAAAACACAGCTATGCTGCGCAGCATATTGGTATAGTGGTCTATATGAGCAACTGGACAGTTTCACTGTTTGCCAGTAAACTCTACCGCATAGTTATGTCTATATAATATGTACTAGACATGTTGCATCACACTCTACATACGACGTCATTTTTGAGGATTTCAATATGCGTAAGACGCTAATTTCACTTTCTGTTGCACTGGCATTCACGTCAGGTGCAGCAATGGCTGACCAAGCTACTCTAGATGCACTGCTAGCTGCAGGCGTACCTCTAACACAAGAGCAAGGCGAAAACGTAAAAACTGCACAAAGCCAAGAAGAAATCGCCGCTATTATTGCTGAACTTGTTGCTGCTAACCCAGCACAAGCTGCTGCAATTGTTAGCGCAGCAGTGACTGCTCACCCAGAAATGGCAGCAGCGATTGTTACTGCAGCGATTGATGCAGCACCAGCACAAGCGTTTGCAATTACTGCAGCAGCTATTGCTGCAGCACCGGGTCAAACCGACGCAATCAACAAAGCTGCTGCAAAAGCGTCTAATGTCGGCGGCCCAGGAGCTGTCGGTGGAGTAGCCGGCGGCACAGTCAGCAGCACCCCTACTGCAAGCGGTGGCGGCGGTGGTACCAGCGTAGCAAGCCCTAACTAAGTTCGGCCTGCGCACACTGAAATCACTTATCAACTGCGACAGGACTCAATAGACTCTTGTCGTAGTCGTTTTAAATCCTGCTGCTGCAGGAAGGGAAGCTGAAACAATGAAAAAAAACTTAATTAAAAATGCTTTAGCAATTGCTATTGCCGGTAGCTTAAGTGCACAGGCATTCGCCATTGACCCACAAAGCATTCGTTTAAGTGATGGCGTTGTATTTACACCAACACTAAAAGTTGCAGAAACCTATGACGACAACTTCCGCGCTGTCGACAAAGGCAAAAAATCTTCATGGATCACCACTATTGCACCGAGCTTTCAACTGAATGCTGACAGCAATAAAAGTGCGTACCAGTTGAAGTACATCGCTTCAAGCGACACCTTCCACTCAAGCCACAAAGACAACAACGTTGACCATCACTTTACTGCTGATGCAGGCTTTGAGTTTGATGCACGTAACCGTCTAGTAGTAGACGCTGGTTACCACGATGTTGAAGAAACAGCATCTGCTGACCAGAAAATCGAGAACGACAAATTCAACACTAAAAACATTGGTGGTGTATATACGTTCGGCGCTAAAACAGCGCGTACCCAGGTTGACTTTGGTGCGAACTACGAAGAGTTACGTTACACCAACGGTAAGCGTCTAAACAGCGATAAAGAGCGTGATACATCATCATTACGTTCAACCCTTTATTACGCTGTAGCACCAAAAACCAAAGTATTGCTGGAAGGTCGTTACGCTGATTTCGACTACAAAACCTTCTCTGCACGCGACAGTAAAAACAGAGGCCTATTGGCTGGTGTAACTTGGGAAGCAACTGCTAAAACCTCAGGTTCATTTAAGATCGGTCGTGAAAAGAAAGACTTTACCAAGTCGGTCTACAGCGATAAATCCACTGGTATGTGGGAAGCTGGCGTAGTGTGGGAGCCAATGACCTATTCATCATTCACCCTGAATACCCGTCGTGGTTTTGATGAAGGTGAAGATAACGCCAGTGCGATCAAAACTCAGCGTTCCAGCCTAGGTTGGAAACACTTCTGGATGGAGCGTCTCTACTCAGAAGCAAGCTACGCACGTACTGATAGAAAATATCAAGAAATCAGCCGTGAAGATAACCGTGATGACTATGGCCTGAGCCTGACGTATCAAGCGCGCCGCTGGTTAGATATTGGCGTGGGTTACACTTATGCCGATAACAGCTCAGACGTTAAATCTGAGAGCTTCAAACGTAATATCTACGCGTTGACTGTTAACGCTAGCCTGTAATACGCAACACCATAGAGCAGCGGGAGCTATCCCCTGCTCTTTTTGTTTATAAACACAAAGAGAACTTTAGCCTTATGGCCATTCGGTATTTCACTAGTTTACTGATCTGTCTATTGCTAGGCATGGGCCAATCAGTAGCTGCAGAAGGCAACTCCACCTACAAATTAGCCTCTGGCGATGTGATTCGTATTCACGTCTTCAGTGAACCTGATCTAAGCTTTGAAGAACTGCGTCTGACCGATGCCGGCACCTTTTCCTACCCCTTTATTGGTGAAGTGCGCGCCCGCGGTAAAACTGTCGCAGAGCTTGAACAAATTTTAATCGAAAAATTACAAGGTGATTTTTTGATGGACCCACGCATCTCCATCAGCGTGCTGGAATACCGCGAATTTTTTATCAGCGGTGAAGTGAAAAGCCCAGGTGGCTATAAGTTTCAGCCGGGTTTAACCCTGCGCCGTGCGATTGCATTGGCCGGTGGATTAACTGAGCGCGCCTCAACCAATCGCATTACCTTAATACGCGACAATAGCGACAACAAAAAGCCTGCTCGTGTCAGTTTAGATACCCCGATTATGCCCGGTGACAGTATCAATATTGATCAAGGTTTCTTCTAATCTATTACCTACACACACGTTTAACGTCTTTTGGATGCCAATCCGCCATTAATTCGAGCTTGAAAAATCATGGAAAGTAACGCTACGACAGCATCTCGCAATACGCCTCTGCAACAACGCGATGATGACGATGAAATTGATCTGCTAAAACTGTGGCAGACCATCTGGCGCCGTAAATGGAGCATTATCACCCTTACAGTTATTGTGATGATGGTCAGCACCTTAGTCGTACTGAGCCTGACGCCGATCTATCGTGCCGCAGCCACCATGCTATTTGAGCAGAAACAATCTCAAGTTGTATCTATCGAACAATTGTATGGCGTAGAAGGTAGCGGTAACGACTATCTGCAAACTCAGTTTGAACTACTTAAATCTCGCTCACTAGCTGAGCGCGTAGTCAATGAACTGAACCTCACCACGCACCCAGAATTTGATCCGCGCCAACAGCCTGAGCCAATGATTGGTTTTAGTTTTGGCGATCTGATCAGCACTCTAAATATTGATAAATTAATCCCGGGCACCATGCCCAGCGATTTAGAGCCCACTGAAGAAGAAATCGAAGAAAAAATCTTTGATAGCGTCACTCGCGCATTCATGTCTCGCATCACTATTGAGCAGCAAGGCAAAAGCCAGCTGGTCAAAGTACAAGTGGATATGGCTGACAAAGTACTGGCTGCACGTGCTGCCAACGCCTTAGCAACCGGCTATATTGAAAGCCAAATGGAAGCGCGTTTAGAAATGTCGGCATCGGCTACAGCCTGGATGAACAGCCGTATGGGTGAGCTGCGCAGCAAACTGAAAACAGCTGAAGACACCCTGCAAGCCTTCCGCGAAAAAGAAAACTTAGTGGATATCGGTGGTGTAGCCACCATTAGCGCTGCCGAACTCGCCTCGACCAGCGACCGTATGGTTGATGCGCGCCGCGCTCGCGCCGAAGCAGAAAGTATGTACCGCCAAGTGCAGTCCATGCGCAGCGCAGGTTGGGAGCGTCTCGCCAGTGTCTCTGCAGTATTGGGTGATCCACTGATTCAACAATTTAAAACCAACGAAGCTAAAGCCAAATCAAAAGTTGATGAGCTATCCAAGCGTTACGGTGCTCGCCACCCCGCTATGGAAGCAGCGCGCACCGAACTGGCCGCCGCACAAGCCAGCTTACGTGGCCAAGTGGAACAAGTGGTTGCCGGTATTGAGCGTAATTATCAGCTGGCCGTTGCCAATGAAAACTCACTGCGCTCGTCGGTGAATATCAACAAAGCACAGATCCAAGATATCTCACGTAAAGAGTTCCAATTGCGTGAGTTCCAGCGTGAAGTCGACAGTAACCGCGCGCTCTACGATACCTTTGTCACTCGCTTAAAAGAAGCTTCAGCCACCAGTGATCTAGATAGCGCCACTGCACGTGTGGTTGACTCAGCCACAGTGCCAGTCGCACCGATCAAACCGAAAAAAGCGCTGATTGTGGTGTTAGCCACCTTCCTTGCTGGCCTAGTCGGCGTTGGCTTAGTGTTGTTATTAGAAGCCTTAAATAACACCTTTAAAGGCACAGACGAAATCGAGAACACGCTGAATCTGCCGGTGTTAGGTTTATTGCCATTGGTGAAAAAATCTAACCGTAAGCAAGTAGCCAACCTGTTCCACGATGACTCGGATAAAAGCTTCTCAGAATCCATCCGCACCATTCGTACCAGTATTGTTTTGTCAGCAATGGAAAATCCGCATAAGGTTATTGTGGTCACCTCATCGGTTCCGGGTGAAGGTAAATCGACCGTAGCTGCCAACTTAGCGTTTGCCTTGGGACAAATGGAAAATGTACTGCTGATCGACGCTGATATGCGCCGCCCAACACTGGCGAAAAACTTCGGCTTCCCAGTGGGTACGCCAGGCCTAGCTAACTTAATTGCTGGCACCGCGAAAGTTGAAGAGTGCATTAAAAACATCGATGGCGTGGATATGATCAGTGCCGGTGTCGTACCGCCTAACCCACTGGAACTGTTATCCAGCGAACGTTTCGGTAAAATGATGGAGTATCTGCGCAGCAAATACGACCGCATCATTGTTGACTCACCACCGACACAAGCAGTGAGTGATGCGCTGGTACTGGGTACTATGGCCAACGCCTTGATTTATGTGATCCGTTCCGACCACACCCCGAAATCCTTAGTGGTTAAAGGTGTGGGTCAGTTACTGCAAAGTAACGCACCGGTCACAGGCATCGTACTCAACCAAGTTGATATCAAAAAAGCCATGAAAAGTGGCTATAACTACGGTGGTTACTATGACTACTACGGTTACAGCGACACTGCTAAAGTAAAGAAATAAGCTAACGCCTCAAACAACAACGGCGGGTTGCCTTATGCGCCCGCCGTCGTTGTTTTTGCCCTAGGGCAATAGCGTGGCACCAGACTATGGGACACACGCCATGATTGATTTACATAACCACCTACTGCCCGGCATCGATGACGGTGCACCTGATCTCGAAACCGCCCTAAAACTGGCACAGATGGCCGTCAGTGACGGCATTTCACATCTGGTTTGCACCCCGCATATTCATCCCGGACGCTACGACAATACCCCCATGACCATCAGCCAAGCACTGAATGTATTTCATCAGGGTTTAATCGATCACGATATTCCACTGAGAATCGCTGCCGCCGCTGAAGTACGCTTTGGTATGGAACTGATGATGGGGATTAAAACCAATAGCATTCCCTTTTTAGGTCAATGGCAAGATAAAAAAGTACTGCTGCTGGAATTCCCGCACGGTGAAATCCCCTTTGGTGCAGAACGCTTAACCGCTTGGCTGTTTCAGCAAAATATCATCCCGATGATTGCTCACCCCGAACGTAATAAAGGCTTGATGCGCGAACCCAATAAACTCAAAGTTTTTCTGGATCAAGGCTGTTTACTGCAAGTTACCGCAGGCTCAGTCGCCGGTAGCTTTGGTGAGGCGGCGCAAGATCTGGCGATACAGTTACTGGAAAAAAACCTCGTAACCATTTTAGCCAGTGACGCCCACAACCTTGACTACCGCCCACCGGTATTAACCACAGGGCTCGCGGTCGCCAGCGAATTAATTGGCGAAGATGCGGCACGACGTTTAGTCTTTGATAACCCTTGGCAGATTGCCCAACACCACTTTAGTTGAATTTATGAGCACGCAGACCGCTTCTAATCGCAGCACCTCACGCACACCCGTTATGTCCACTGCAGCACGCCGCAGCATTGCTCTGGTCGCCGGCCTACTGGGCTTAGTCAGCATCTATGGCGGCAGTCAATTACTGGTGTCCGGCATTGCCCACTACCAAGCCAGCGCCTTTATTCAGGACTGGGAGAAAAAAGGTAGCGCACCGACTGAGCAAGCGTGGCAAGTGGCTAACGACGCCATCCAGCACGCTATCAGCAGCTACCCTGGTGCCAATGGCGAATATTTAGAAACACTGGGCTATATTCAGCAGTGGCAAGCCTTTGGTACCCCACTGGATAACGCCGAAGCCAAACCCAGTCGCGAAGCCGCAGCCCAAGC
>DATERS010000090.1:0-2876 GCA_035271365.1 Thiopseudomonas sp. | reverse complement strand
ACATTCACACCAATATAGGTGGAAAGCTGGCGCACGGCCTCATCGCGCGCGTCTAATAAATCATTCGGCTTAGAACCGTTAGCACCGGCACTGGCAATCGCGTCATTCAGGCCGCCGATGGTTTTTGCTAGGTTATTAATTTGCTCGGTACTGCTGACCAACTCTTTATTGATAGAACTGTTTTGCGCGTTAATATTGTCGTACATATTATTAAAACGGCGCGCTAAACCCTCAGCTTCAGCCAATACTAATTGGCGAGCAGGAATATTCGATGGATCTTCGGCGGCGGTTTGCGTCGCAGAGAAAAATGCTTGCAGAGAGGGATTGATACCTGTTGCCGTACCGGCTAGCAAACCATCGAGCTGCTCAACTTGGCTTTTATAAGCCTGCACATCGCTACTGAGCGATGTCGTGGAACGTAGCTGCGTGGTTAGATACTCATTATAGCTGCGGCGTACATCCGTGATGCTGGTGCCCGAGCCAATATAACCGGCACCGGTAAACTGCGGCGTACGCGTCGCCTGTACGGTATCTTGGCGCGTATAGCCGGGTGTTTTAACATTAGTAATATTGTGTCCAGTCACCGCTAAATTGGTTTTAGCAGCATGTAAACCGGACATACCAATATTTAATAAATCAGCCATAATTCACCTCAAGCCCGTATGCTAGTACGCGGCGCAGCTGTACTTGCAACCTGCTGATAGCTTTGCATTTTTTGCGCAATTTGGGAAATTTTACGCGCGTATTGTGGGTCAGTTGCATAACCTGCTTGCTGCAATTCACTGACAAAACGCTCAGGATTGGCCGTGGCTTGCAACGCTTTGCCATAGCGGCCATTGCTCTGCAGAAAATCAACATAATCATTAAAGCTCTGCTCAAAGGATCCGTAACTGCGAAAATCTGCTTTCTCTTTAACTTGCACACCATGCACATATTCAGAGGTGGTGACATTGGCTGAAGCACCGCCCCAGCCATGCGCTTTAATACCAAATAAATTATGGCTGCTGTCGCCGCTTTTATTGTGGATAATCGATTTACCCCAACCGGTTTCCAATGCTGCTTGTGCCACTAGATAGCGCGGATCAACACCGAGCTTTTTCGCTGCTTGCTCAGCCATCGGCATCATAGTGGCCACAAACTCTGCAGGCGAAGCAAACTTTTTACGGTTTAAATCCTCAGCACTTACCGTTTGCCCCGCCACTTCAATGGGGTTATCACGCGGCGCTGCATAACTGCGCGCCGCCTGCCAATCTTGACGCACTTCTTTCGACTGCTGCGCCAAGCCGCTACGCATGGTGTCTTGAGCCATCGCACCAATGCCCGCTAAATCACGACCTGCAGCGGTCATCGGCAAGGCTAAACGGCGTAGATTCAACAGAGCGGTATCATCACGCTGCGAGTTGGAGTTAAAGCCCATATTCGCACTAGGCTCAACTGTTTGTATCGACGGCGCTGCAGTGGGTGCAATAGCTTCTTGAGTAAAAGGATTCACAGTGGCGGGCTTGGGCGCTTGCGACAGCTGACGCGTTAGCACATCGGCCATACCCATGCCTTTACCTTGCGATAAGGTCACCGACAACTGTTGGTCATACATATCGCGGTAAGTTTTGCTTTCATTGGTGTTCATAAAGTTATCATCAGCCAGCACATCACCCGCCGCACGCATCGCTTTCATCATTTCAGCGAGAAACAATGATTCAAATTCTTGCGCGACTTTACGAATGTTGGCTTCACTGTCACGCCCTTCACCCACTTTAAGTTGGTGTAGACGGTTTAAGTCAGTATAAGCGCCACTATCGGCGACTCTGGTGCTGTGCAAGTTCATAACTTTATCCTCAAATCACAATCAGGTCGGCTTGTAACGCGCCTGCTTGTTTTAGCGCCTCAAGAATCGCCATCAAGTCCGACGGTGACGCACCCACTTGATTCACTGCGCGAACGATTTCATCCAGCGTGGTACCTGGGCCAAACTTAAACATCGGCTTGGCTTCTTGTGCTGCATTGACTCTGGAGCGCGGCACAACTGCAGTTTGACCTTGTGAAAAAGCATCCGGCTGACTGACAATCGGATCTTCAGTGATCACTACGGTTAAACTACCGTGAGTGACGGCTGCCGGCTGTACACGTACGTTCTGACCAATCACAATGGTGCCTGTCCGCGCATTAATAATCACTTTAGCCACCGCTTGCCCTGCTTCAATTTCTATATTCTCAATAATCGATAAGTAATCAACGCGCTGAGTGGGATCAGCCGGCGCAGAGACACGAATCGAGCCTGCATCCATTGCCTGTGCAACTCTTGGGCCAAGCATGTCATTTAAGGCATCAACAATATTTTTTGCCGTGGTAAAGTCAGGTCTATTGAGGTTAAGCGTCAGATATTCATCTTGATTGAAACCGCTGGGTACGGCACGCTCCACAGTAGCACCGGATGGAATACGTCCTGCCGACGGAACATTGACAGTAATACGCGAACCATCAGCGCCACTGGCGTCAAAACCACCAACCACTAAGTTCCCTTGCGCAATGGCATAGACATTGCCGTCAATACCTTTGAGTGGCGTCATCAGCAAGCTACCGCCGCGCAGGCTTTTAGCGTTACCAATCGAGGATACGGTGATATCAATGGTTTGGCCTGGACGTGAAAATGGCGGCAAATCAGCATGAATGGATACAGCAGCGACGTTTTTCAATTGTACGTTGCCACCGGGCGGCACTTTAATACCAAACTGCGCCAGCATATTGTTAAAGGTTTGTACGGTAAAAGGCGTTTGCGTGGTTTGGTCACCACTGCCATTGAGGCCGACCACCAAGCCATAACCAATCAACTGGTTGGAGCGCACACCTTGGATACTGGCTAAATCTTTTAAGCGTTC
>DATERS010000089.1:0-4058 GCA_035271365.1 Thiopseudomonas sp. | reverse complement strand
GTGTTGCGCAGCCAAGTCGCCGACCGCACCAACTGGCGCACCTTGCTCAAGGGCGATGTAGAACCGATTGATTTACTCGCCATTCGTGAGCAATTGATGGACAGCTGTGAGCAGCCTTTGTTGGATTTACAACAGCGTTTTGGTTTGCAGGCTATTCAGCCGATTACCGATGTGGATGTTTTAGATATCGCTTATCCGGTTGAGGCCTATCCAGCGAAAATCACCAGTTTTAATTTGGATAAGAACCCCATCGCCGAAGGCACCTTGATCGGTATTAAGGGCCAGTATCTGCTGTTTGATACGGGAGTGATTAATATCCGCAAATATACGGCGTACCAATTAGCAGTGAGTACCACGAACACTGCGGTTTAAGCTGTTATCTTTCGAAGTTAGAGTGTTTTTTAATCGAGGTTTTTATGATGCGTACCGAACAACCGAAAATGATTGCGTTAACCGATTACCGTCTGCCAGATTACTTGATTGATGAAACCTATCTGACCTTTGAACTGTTTGAAGACTATGCACTGGTGCATGCGCGTTTGCTGATGCAGCGCAATCCTGGTCTAGATACAAACCTGCCTGCACTGGTTTTAGATGGTCAGCACTTGGAGTTGGTGAGCTTAGCGCTGGATGGTCGACCTCTGACTGCAGTTGAATACACAGTGACGGACAAGCACTTAGAGCTGCAACCGACGCACAGCCGTTTTGAGTTGACCAGCACCGTGCGTATTGAACCGCAAAACAATACTGCGCTTGAAGGCCTGTATAAATCCTCGGGTATGTTCTGTACTCAGTGTGAGGCTGAAGGCTTTCGCAAGATTACTTACTACTTAGATCGCCCAGATGTGATGAGCCGTTTTACCACGACCATTCATGCTGATAAGAAAAACTATCCAATTCTTTTGTCTAACGGTAATCCGGTGGCGCAAGGCGAAGAAGAGGGTGGTCGGCACTGGGCTACCTGGGAAGACCCCTTTAAAAAGCCTGCGTACTTGTTTGCCGTAGTGGCCGGTGACCTCTGGTGTGTGGAAGATACCTTTACTACTATGAGTCAGCGTGAAGTGGCATTGCGTATTTACGTAGAGCCCGAGAACATCGATAAGTGCCAACATGCGATGGATAGCTTAAAGAAATCCATGCGTTGGGATGAAGAGCAATATGGCCGTGAGTACGACCTGGATATCTTTATGGTCGTGGCGGTGAATGATTTTAATATGGGCGCAATGGAGAACAAAGGTCTGAATATCTTTAACTCCAGTTGCGTTCTAGCTAAAGCAGAGACAGCAACCGATGCCGCGCACCAGCGTATTGAAAGCATTGTTGCACATGAGTACTTCCATAACTGGTCGGGTAACCGCGTCACTTGCCGTGATTGGTTTCAGCTGTCACTGAAAGAAGGCTTTACTGTATTCCGTGATAGCGAGTTCTCGGCGGATATGAACTCGCGCGTAGTCAAGCGTATTGAAGATGTGGCGTATTTGCGCACTCATCAGTTTGCGGAAGACGCCGGTCCCATGGCGCATCCGGTACGTCCGGCGCAATATATGGAAATCTCCAACTTCTATACACTGACCATCTATGAGAAGGGCGCCGAAGTGGTGCGTATGCTGCACACTTTGCTGGGTGCAGAAACCTTCCGTAAAGGTTCTGACTTGTACTTTGAGCGTCATGACGGTCAAGCGGTGACTTGTGATGATTTTATCGCGGCGATGGAAAGCGTCAGTGGTATGGACTTAACCCAGTTTAAGCGCTGGTACAGTCAAGCCGGTACGCCAGAGCTTGAAGTCACTGATAGCTATGATGCTGCGACCCAGACCTATCAGTTGAGCGTTAAGCAAAGCTGCCCTGATACACCCGGCCAAACCAACAAGCAGCCCTTTGTAATTCCGTTAAGTATGGCGCTATTGAATCAGCAGGGTCAGGCGCTGCCATTGCAACTGCAAGGTGAAGCGACTGCAGTGGCTGATGAGCGCGTATTGTCGGTGACTGAGGCTGAGCAGACCTTTAGCTTTATTAATGTGGCCGAGCAACCTTTGCCATCCTTGTTGCGTGGTTTCTCCGCACCGGTGGTCTTGCGTTACGACTACAGTCGCGATGACTTACTGTTTTTACTGCAACATGACACCGATGGCTTTAATCGCTGGGAAGCCGGCCAACAGTTGGCGCTGCAAGTGATTGAAGAAGTGGTCGGGCAGATCTACGAAACCGATGAGCCCATGATTGATACGCGCTTAGTTGAAGTCTTTGCTGCACTGCTGGCGCAAGAGGATTTAGATCCGGCGATGCTCGCTGAGTTTTTAGCCTTGCCAGGGGTGGGCTATATCATTGAACAATATGAGCAAGCGGATCCGTTGGCCATTCATCAGGCGCGTGAGTATGTCAGTAATCAACTGGCCTACGCGTTACAAGAGCCGATGCTGGCGCGTTATCAGGCCTTGCGTAAAGTGTCACTAGCAACCCCTTATGTTGCACAAGATACGGACATTGCCCGCCGTCGTTTACAGAATATGCTCTTGGCCTACTTAATGCGCACTGAAGACTTGGATGTCTTAGATGAGTGTGTTGATCAGTTTAGCGTATCCGACAATATGACCGAGCGTTTGTCAGCATTAGCCTGCTTGGTCAACTCACCCTTCACTGAGGAAGCAGCCAATGCGTTAGACAGCTTTGCTGAGCGTTTCGCTGACGATCCGATTGTGATGGATCAGTGGTTTAGCGTGCAGGCTGCAGCAGTCTTACCGGATGGCTTGGAGCGGGTTCAGCACTTACTGCGTCATCCAGCCTTCAGTATTAAGAATCCTAATAAAGTTCGGGCGGTGATTGGAGCCTTTAGTACGCAAAACACGCCTAATTTCCATGCGCAAGATGGTTCGGGTTATGCCTTCTTAGCGGATAAAGTGATTGAGCTGGATGCGTTAAACCCGCAAATTGCTGCACGGATTATTTCACCACTGACACGCTGGCAGCGCTTTGATTTACACCAGCAAGAAATGATGCTGGCGCAACTTAAGCGTATTAAAAACAGTGGTGATTTATCCGCCGACTTGTTTGAAGTGCTTGAGAAAAGTGTCCCAGCTTAAGCGCAACACGCCTTTTTAACAATCTGCGCTAGCCTATTTTGGCATCCTCCTCACTTAAAAAAAGGAGGATGCTTAGAGACCTGAGAGGTATGGCGAATCTACCGCTTGGGCAGTTATCTGACCGCAATAACACAGTTCTGCGCAATGCAGTACTGTGTTATTTAAAACTGTTTTTCAGCTGTATAAAACCCATCTTTTACGCAACACTCCCTCAGTTAAATATTCTTATATAAAGCAATGACTTAGCAGTCAAAATAAAACCAATTATTCAGTGTGTGATTATGCTGATTTTGGTTGCTTTTTAAGCTGCATTAGCTGCATGGTTGGTATGTATTCGTTCAGTAACAGTGTAAAGCTTGAGTCAGACCTGTCACTGAGCCGTCTTAACTATAAGAAAATTACTAAATAAAGCATCACTGGTTCTATTCATCGGATTTCATAAGATTAAAGCGTGCAATCGAGGCAGTGATAGCCTGTTATTATAAAAATAATGTGGAGTATATATGCGTGAACCCTTATCGCCAGCATGTGAGCGCGGCACAGCAATGACTCGACTCTGTCGTTCAGTGCAGAGCTGTCTCGATCTATTTAAAGTATTACCGCTCTGTGCAGCATTACTGATACCCAGCCTGTACTCAGTGTCTGTGTCAGCCAATACAGACGAGGCGACTGCGCCGGCGTACTCAATTGCGTCGCCTGCTGCACAAACAGGTTTGTTACTGGATGTGGTGCGTGCCGGTCAACGTTTGCTGACGGTCGGTGATCGAGGGCATATTCTTTATTCTGATAATGACGGCCAGAGCTGGGCGCAAGCCAAAGTGCCCACCCAGCAATTATTGACGGCAGTGTATTTTGTTGATCAGCAGTATGGTTGGGCGGTTGGGCATGATGCGCTGATTTTAGCGACGACTGACGCTGGTGAAACTTGGACACGTCAATACGATGACCTTGAGCAAGAAGCCCCTTTATTAGATATCT
>DATERS010000088.1:0-26267 GCA_035271365.1 Thiopseudomonas sp. | reverse complement strand
AACACAGCCCTCCTTAAAAGCGCGCTCAACAGATGCATCATCACACCCCAAAAACAACAAAATCTGCATTAACATAACTAGAATAAAAAACTTTGCTTTATGTCGTATCGCCTTCAACTAGCGCTGATAACCCTACAAAAGCAGGGTTATCAGGGGCTGTGGCGACTTTAAGTCGCATACCTTTCACCCTGAGGATCGAATATATTTATATATTGACTTATATATTAAAACATAGGGATTGTGGGTCGCTCACCAATCAAAGGCCATGTAATGACTCAGTCGAATGAAAACGAAGTTAACCTCAGCCGGCGCAATTTTCTAGCTGCAGGTGCAGCTGCAACTGTTGTTGCCGGTACAGGTACTAGTCTTATCAGTACACCAGCACAAGCCGCAATTAAATCCAACGCGCATATTCTGGTTGTCGGCAGTGGTTTAGCCGGTTTAGATATGGTCAACCGTCTTCGTAGACAACTGGATGGCGCTAAAATCACCTTGCTCGACGCTAAAAAAGTCCACCATTACCAGCCTGGCTTTACCCTGATTGCCACGGGTATCTGGCCCATTCACAAGGTCAGTGATCGTAACCAAGATCTGATGCCATCCGGTATTGAGTGGATTCAGGAGATGGCACGCGAATTTAAACCTGACGCGAATCAAGTCATCACAGAATCAGGCAAGGTGCTGAACTATGACTACTTAGTGGTTGCTACGGGAACGCACTTGGACTATTCGCAAATCGAAGGAATGGACACCAGTCGTATCGGTACCAAGGGGCTAACAAGCATGTACCACAGCCCTGAAGCCGCACTTGCTACTTGGAACAGTATGCAAGAGTTTTGTAAAACCGGTGGTACAGCCTTGATGACGCTGCCTGCTACGCCGATAAAATGTTCGGGGGCACCGCTGAAAATCACCTTTATGTTAGCTGACCGCCTCAAGCAGGCCGGTAGTTTTGCTGATAGCACTATTGATTTTCACTCAGCTATTTATACTGTATTTAGCGTTCCAGTGATCAACCAAGAAGTGCTGGACCGTTGGGATGTTTTAGATATTCCAGTGCACTTTCAAAGTAATTTAGTCGCTGTTGATATTGATGCTCAACGCGCTACCTTTCAACAAAGCGATGGCAGCCGTATTACTAAAGATTATGACTTTCTGCATATTCCACCGCCGATGCGCGCGCCTGATTGTGTTAGAAACAGTCCGCTCGCGTGGCAGGAAGGTCCGCTAGCCGCCGGCGGCTGGTTGGATGTCAACCAAAGCACTTTGCAGCATAATCGTTATAAAAACGTCTTTGGTATTGGTGATATTAACGGTACTCCAAAAGGCAAAACAGCAGCGACAGTGAAGAAAAGTGTCCCGCTGGTTGTAGAGAACTTACTCAGCGTGATGGCTGATAAAGAGCCTAGCGCAATCTTTGACGGTTACACCTCGTGCCCATTGTTGGTGCGTGAAGGTGCAGCCTTACTGGTTGAGTTTGACTACAACAACAATCTAACGCCGTCCGTGCCCTTCGTGAAGCCGCTGGAAGACAGTTATTTTGCTTGGTTACTCAAATACCGTTTATTCAAGCCCAGCTATATGGCTGTGGCAAAAGGTCGTCTGTAAGGCACGAGGGTTTACTTATGTATGAAATATGGCTTGTTATCAATACGGTTTATGAACTGATCTTAGCCAATGTAGATATTACGCTGGGTATTTTGATCCCTTGGCTAGCTTTGATGCTGTTTACCCAGTTTAAAAAGCAGGTGCCGTGGAGTGAGGTGATTAAGCCCACTTTAGTGGTTGCGATTGTGCTCTGGTTTGTGTTCTTTGCACTGGTCCCTGGAATGACTAAATCATCCTTTGCTAGCGTTAACTCAGGTATAGATTGGTTGGTTGTCGCGGGCTTGGCTGCTGGTTTTTCTGGCATTATTGCAATCTTTGTAGGCCCAGCGTATTTGCTCAGCAAACGCTAAAAGAACAGATTCAGTTTTAAGAACAACACTCTCGATAAAACCCCGCTGATCTAAATCAGCCGACCAGCGGGGCTATAAAATCTCTTCTGTATCCCCCTCTCCTAGCCTCTCCTCGATACTTTTATCGAACACTGCGTGCTCGCGTATTCTAAAATATGCCCTACTTGCTTAATCGCACAGCTGCCGCGCTCCTAAACCCCGCACGATTGACATACAATACCCCCATAAAATGGCTAGCAAGAGCAGCCATACCGCTATTACAGAGCTGAAAACTTGATGAATACAGTAAACCGCCGCTTCTCCGTTGCCCCGATGATGGACTGGACAGATCACCACTGTCGTTACTTCTTACGCTTGATATCCAAACGCACCTTGCTGTACTCCGAGATGGTCACCACCGGTGCTTTAATATACGGCGATAGCGCGCGTTTTTTACGTTATGACGCCTCTGAACATCCATTGGCTTTGCAGTTAGGCGGAAGTAACCCTGCGGACTTGGCAACCTGTACAAAAATGGCTGAAACAGCAGGCTTTGACGAGGTCAATCTGAACGTCGGCTGCCCGAGTGATCGCGTACAGAATAATATGATTGGCGCCTGTTTAATGGGCCATCCACAGTTGGTCGCTGATTGCGTTAAACAGATGCAAGATGCGGTGCAGATACCTGTCACTGTTAAGCACCGCATCGGTATCAACGGACGTGACAGTTACGAGCAGCTGTGTGAGTTTATCGGCACGGTAAGTGACGCTGGGTGCCAAAGTTTTACTGTGCATGCGCGCATTGCTATTTTGGAAGGTCTATCACCTAAAGAAAATCGTGATATTCCACCCTTGCGTTATGACCTTGCTGCGCAGTTAAAAACCGATTTCCCAGATCTAGAGTTTGTACTGAACGGCGGTATCAAAACCCTTGCAGAATGTAGCGAGCATTTACAGACCTTTGATGGCGTGATGATCGGTCGTGAGGCATATCATAACCCTTGGCTATTAAGCGAAGTCGATCACCAGTTATTTGGTGATGAGCAGCGTGAGATCACACGCTCTGAGATTCTCGAACAGCTGCGCCCTTACATTGTTAAGCATATTGCCCAAGGTGGTAAGGCAACGCATATCACCCGTCATATTTTAGGTATTGCCCAAGGCTTCCAGGGTGCGCGACGCTTTCGTCAATTGCTCTCAGCAGATATTCATACCACTGATGAGCCGATGTCCATTTATGACCAAGCTGTAGTTGGACTTGATGGTCGCTAGTTGACTTGAAACAATTGCATCCCATGCAACGCTCGGTTATGTTCTGTGCACTCCTTTTTTTTAGTCTCACATTGCAGCCCATACTATGACGTCAAAACTCGAACAACTTAAACGCTTTACCACTGTGGTTGCTGATACCGGCGATTTAGACGCTATTGCGCGTTTGCAGCCAGTGGATGCTACAACCAATCCTTCATTGCTGTTGAAAGCGGCGGCTTTTCCGCGCTACGCACAGATGCTAGAGAAGATTCAGCATGACTTTTCTGGCAACCCACAGGCCGCCTGTGAGCAATTTGCTGTCGCTGTTGGTAGCGAAATTTTATCGCTGATTCCAGGGCGAATTTCTACTGAAGTTGATGCGCGCTTATCCTTTGATGAGCACGCCACCTATGACTATGCCCTACGCTTAATTGATCGCTATGAGCAGCACGGTATCGACCGTCAGCGTGTGCTGATTAAGATTGCTGCAACTTGGGAAGGTATTCAAGCGGCTCGCCGTTTAGAACAACTCAATATACAAACCAATCTGACCTTATTGTTTTCATTTGCCCAAGCTGCTGCCTGTGCCGATGCTGGCGTGTTTCTGATCTCACCCTTTGTCGGTCGTATCTATGATTGGTACAAAAAATCGGAAGGTCGTGATTACACCGGTGCTGAAGACCCCGGTGTGCAGTCTGTCTCACGCATTTACAACTATTACAAAAGCAATCAATACTCAACTATTGTGATGGGTGCTAGCTTTCGTAATCTTGGGCAAATCGAAGCATTAGCTGGCTGTGATCGTCTGACCATTAGCCCAGAGCTCTTAGAACAACTGGGCAATGAGCACGGCACGCTTGAACGTCAATTGCATGAAAACAGCCCAGGCGAAGCTCGTATATCTGTGGATGAGCACAGCTTCCGCTGGGCGCACAATGAAGATGCCATGGCTACAGAAAAACTCGCCGAAGGTATTCGTGCCTTTGCTAGCGATCAGGTGAAGTTAGAAAAACTGTTTCGTTAATTAACTGCTGTGCCAATAGCCGCTATGCTTAACGGGTGCATTGCTAGTGCGGTGATGAGTTAAGCATGGGTGACGCAGCATCAGAATTGAATACTGAATGGGCTTGCCAGCGCAACAACTACTACTGCGACCACACAATATAACCAGTAGGGTTAACGCACATAGGCTTATTAAGCTATTGCAGGCGCTCGAGGCCTGCCTTAAGACGGCGTGCTTTCTAAAGCACTGACCAAATCACGAAACTCATTGTGATTTGAATCATTGAGACTCATCAGAATATGGTGCGCCTCTAAGACCCGCTCTTTCACCACAGCTTCTGACTGATCTTGCTCAGGCAAGTCATCCAAACACTCAGGGCAAGGTGTTGGCGTATGCACCAGATTAAAGACTTGGTTAAAGCCCATCGAATCCAGCACACGACTGACATCCGGATTGGTACTGGCCAAGGTGGGCAACATACCAAATTTACGCTTAGATAAAATGGACAGCTTCGCCAGCAAACCTAAGGTCGTACTGTCGATACTGATCACTTCAGTCAAATCAATCACAATGGATTTAAGCGAATGTTCTTTTAGGATTTTTTCGATCTTTTCATTCAACGCAGAACAAAAATTTAAGCGTACATCGCCTACACACTTTAAAACAAAAGTATCGTTGTATTCAGCACACTGAATTTTACCATCACTCATGCAAGATTCCTGCTCAGCACCAGCATGGCGATATCATCGGGCATATTGCTGCAGTTAGCCAGCCCTAAAGACTCGACAGCTTTTGCGTAGTCACCCTGCGCTGCTGCTATTAATTCAGGTAAGGCCGCTTCGCGAGACAGTAAGTACTTTTCGGGTAGCACATCTAAAATACCATCCGAAAACAAACTTAAGCTAAAAGCATCGGGTAAAGGCATCTGCTCATCGTTAAAGATGGCATGTTCAAACAATCCAACAGGCTGCCCTTGACCACGTAAAAACCCGGCACGCCCTTCACTGTAGAAAACAGGTGACGGCAGATGCCCAGCCACACTCCAATGCAGTTGATTTTGCGCTGTATCGACAATGGCACAGACCAAGGTCACATGTCGGTCAGTGTTATAAGTGAGCAAGCGTTGGTTTAGATGGGTTAATACAGATGCTGGCGTCACTGACGTATCAGTGGCGCAGATAAACTCTTGAACAATACTTTTCATCAGCATGCTGGTCAGTGCAGGCGCGGTACCACTGCCTGAGACATCGGCAAGATAGAGCAAAATACGGCCATCTGATAATTCAAAATAATCCAAAGAATCACCGGACAAATATAACGCAGGGATCACACAATGCTCAAACGTCATACCTTGCGTATGCCAAGGTGTGATTGGGCGCGCCTGCTGTTGCAGCAGTTTACCGGTCAGCTGGTCTTCTATTAATGCCGCCTGTTGCTTCTGCAAAACAAGCAGCGTATCAGATGCAGTCTCTTGACTGTTTTGGTGCGGAATCAAATGCATTACTTACCAATCGATAGTCATGTCTAAGCACAAAAGGTACTCCCATCGCCCAGCTGATTCAAGCGCTTATACATCAGCTAGAAAACTACAAAACACCTGTGCTCGCTCAACAATCCAAAAACCTGATAGTGAAGCTGTAAACAATAGCGTGAATTAAAAGCGCTGCACTCAAAAGCAGATTGATGTGCAGCGCAATAAATCTTCAGTCAACGAGCCGTCCATAGCTCAAAACAGATTAACCAGCGGCCTAAAAGTCGTCGACTACATTACCGTCACGCACTTTAAACTCACGGTTCTGCAAAAACGCATTACGCACAAAACGGTATTTGTCACCCGCTATTAAGCGTTCTGCAATCAATAAACTGGCCCGCGTATCAACAATATTCAAAGCAAACATGCTGTTACGCACGGGCACATCATTGATATAGCGGTATTGGCTGGTCAAGCTATCCGGATACAAAGCAACCGTATCACGCACTGTACTTGGACCTAGTAGCGGCAATACCACATAAGGGCCACTCTTCACGCCCCAAGAACCGAGGGTTTGACCAAAGTCTTCACTGTTACGCTGCAAACCCATTTTGGTGGCCACATCAAAGAAACCCAGCAGACCAAAAGTGGTGTTAAAGAAGAAACGCGCCGTATCAACACCGGCGTCATGCAACTTTAACTGCAGTATATTATTCGTCAGATTACTGACTTCACCTAGATTACGAAAAACATTATGCACACCATCTTCAACAACATCAGGCGTTACCTTGCGGTAACCCTTGGCTACGGGTTTCAGTGCCCAACGGTCAAGCGTGTCATTAAAAGTAAATATGGCACGGTTAACAGGCTCCCAAGGATCCTCTTCTTCACCAAAGTCCTGCCAAAACTCGTCTTCGTAGAGCTCATCAGTCTCTTGTGCAAGAGCCATGCTTGGTAGGCTCAAATACCCTGCCACCAATACACCGCTCAACATACAGCGCATAGACTTTGTTAAAACAAGTGGCATATAGCCCTCTCTCTTTGCTGAAAATCATCGATTTAGATATCAATACGCCCATGATACTGCGCAGGAAAATCTGCACAGTATCGGCGCAACGCATTACTGATCAGCAAAACGCCAACCGGTTCCGTCTTTACCGTCTTCTAAAACGATGCCCAAAGCGGTCAACTCGTCACGAATACGATCCGACTCAGCCCACTCTTTATTATTGCGAGCGGCTAAACGTGCAGCAATTAACGCATCCACTTGTGCAGCATCAACACGCTTATCAGCACCCGCTTGTAAAAACTCATTGGGTTCGAGCTGCAAAATACCCAGCACAGCACCCAATTCTTTCATACGTGCGGCTAAACCTGCTGCTTTAGCAGGCTCTGTACTATTGAGACGATTCACTTCACGTGCCATCTCAAACAACACTGAACAGGCTTCAGGCGCGTTAAAGTCATCGTCCATCGCTTTGTTAAAGCGCTCAACAAAAGCTTCGCCACCGACAGCAGGCGCTGTTGCAACACCTTTGATGCTTAAGTAAAAACGCTCAAGTGCCGAACGTGCTTCACGCAAGTTATCTTCCGAATAGTTAATCGGGCTGCGGTAATGGCTGGACACCAACAAGTAACGCACGACTTCTGGATGGTACTTTTCCAAAACATCACGGATGGTGAAAAAGTTACCCAAGGATTTGGACATCTTTTCGCCATCAACACGTACGGCACCGGCATGCATCCAAGTGGTGGCATACTGTTTACCGGTCGCAGCTTCACTTTGCGCAATTTCGTTTTCATGGTGCGGGAAGACCAAGTCTGGACCGCCGCCATGAATATCAAAACTGTCACCCAAGCAGCAAGTGGACATCACTGAACACTCAATATGCCAGCCTGGACGCCCTGCGCCCCAAGGTGACTGCCAGCTCGGCTCACCCGCTTTGGCGGCTTTCCATAGGACGAAATCCAGCGGATCTTCTTTGGCTTCATCCACTTCGATGCGCGCACCGATTTTTAAATCTTTAATATTACGGCGTGATAATTTGCCATAACCTTCAAACTTGGCCACACGGTAATACACATCACCATTGGCAGCAGCATAAGCAAAACCTTTATCTATCAGGGTTTGGATCATCTTAAACATGCCATCAATATGGCCAGTGGCACGTGGCTCCTGATCAGGACGCAGTACATTAAGACGGCCTTCATCTTCGTGCATGGCAGCAATCATGCGCTCAACCAACTGCTCAAATGGCTCGTTGTTCTCTTGCGCACGACGGATGATTTTGTCGTCAATATCAGTGATATTGCGCACATAAGTCACATCATAACCGCGATGACGTAACCAGCGCGTCACCACATCAAAGGCCACCATCACCCGTGCGTGACCGATATGACAGAAGTCATATACAGTCATACCACAGACATACATGCGCACATGGTTGCCTTCTAAAGGCTGTAGTGGCTCTTTTTGCTTGGTTAGCGTGTTATAGATCGTTAAGGTCATGCTTTACCCCATGAGTCACGCAAGGTCACTGTGCGGTTAAATACGAGTGCGTCAGGCTTGCTATCTTGGCTGTCTAAGCAGAAGTAACCTTCACGCTCAAACTGGAAGCCCTCACCCACTTGCGCTTGCAGTAAGGATGGCTCAGCACGGCAACCTTTCAATACCACCAGCGATTCTGGGTTAACGTTATCCAGAAAGGACTCACTGGTCTCGCCGTCAGCACCTTTATCAGGATTTGGTGTGCTAAACAGACGGTCGTACAAGCGCACTTCGCACTCAACGCTTTGCGCGGCTGGCACCCAGTGAATCACGCCTTTAACTTTACGGCCTTCTGGGTTTTTACCTAAAGTCTCAGGGTCATATGAGCAATGCAGCTCAGTGATATTGCCGTCAGCATCACGAATCGCTTCGTCAGCACGAATCACATAGCTGCCGCGTAAACGCACTTCACCGCCGGGTACTAAACGCTTATAGCCCTTAGGTGGAGTTTCTTCGTAGTCGCTGGCATCAATGTAAATTTCACGGGCAAAGGGCAACTCACGCGTACCCATATCTTTCTTCGGGTGACGTGGCAGCTGTAAAGTCAGCTCGGCATCTGCTGGGTAGTTGGTGATCACGACTTTGATCGGATTCAGTACACACATGGCGCGGGTGGCATTGCTATCCAAGTCTTCACGGATACAAAACTCCAGCATGCCTAGATCAACCACACCGCCGGCACGGTTGACGCCAATCATGTCGCAGAAATTACGAATCGATGCTGCAGTATAGCCACGACGACGGAAACCACTGATGGTCGACATGCGTGGATCATCCCAGCTTTTCACATGATTATCATCCACCAACAACTTCAGCTTGCGCTTACTAGTGACGGTGTAATTGAGGTTTAAACGAGCAAACTCGTACTGACGCGGCTTAGCCGGAACCGGTAACTGCTCTAAGAACCACTCGTACAATGGGCGGTGATCTTCAAATTCAAGCGTACAAATTGAGTGGGTAATCAACTCAATCGCATCCGACTGGCCGTGGGTAAAGTCATAGCTCGGATAAATACACCACTTATCACCGGTTTGGTGGTGATGAGCATGACGAATACGGTACAGAATAGGATCACGCAGATTCATATTCGGTGAGGCCATATCAATCTTGGCGCGCAGCGCACGGGCACCATCAGGAAACTCACCAGCACGCATGCGGGCTAATAAATCCAAGTTCTCGCTGACACTGCGCTCGCGGAATGGGCTGTTTTTACCAGGCTCAGTCAAGCTGCCACGGTACTCACGGCCTTGTTCAGGTGATAAATCACAGACAAAAGCCTTGCCCTGCTCGACTAAATACACAGCCCATGCATACAGCTGCTCGAAGTAATCAGAGGCATAACGCACATCGCCGTCCCACTGAAAGCCGAGCCAGTTCACATCATCTTTAATCGCATCAATGTACTCTTGCTCTTCTTTTGCAGGGTTGGTGTCATCAAAACGCAGATGACAGACTCCCCCCAAATCTTTAGCCATGCCAAAGTTTAAACAGATGGATTTAGCGTGCCCAATATGCAGATAGCCATTGGGTTCAGGTGGGAAGCGCGTAACAATACTACTGTGCTTGCCTGACTTTAAATCAGCTTCAAGAATAGGACGAAGAAAGTTCGCGGCGACATTAACGGAAGAATCAGACGTGCTCATGGGCTCTTTAATACTCATTACTGCCTATTATGGGTAGGCTGGCTCAAATAAAGTGCTTATCATACCCGAACCTGCCAGCTCTCTGACAGGTCTATGACTTTTTAGCTTCTATGGATCAACTTAATGATTAAATTACACACCAATCACGGCGTTATTACTTTAAAACTCTTTGCTGATAAAGCACCAGAGACTGTAGCAAATTTTATTCAATACGTTAAAGACGGTCACTATGACAACACCATCTTTCACCGTGTGATCAGCAACTTTATGATCCAAGGTGGTGGTTTTGACACTGACATGAAAGAACAAAAAACCCGCGACAGCATTAAAAACGAAGCCAACAATGGTGTATCCAACAAGTTAGGTACGGTTGCAATGGCGCGCACTATGGAGCCGCACTCAGCTTCAGCCCAGTTCTTTATCAACGTCAATGACAACGATTTCCTCGACCACAGCGCACCGACCACACAAGGCTGGGGCTACGCCGTATTTGGCGAAGTGGTTGAAGGCATGGATATTGTTGAAGCCATTAAAAACGTTAAAACCGGCAGCAAAAACGGTCACCAAGACGTACCTGTTGAAGCAGTGATCATTGAAAAAGCAGAGTTCATCGAGTGATTCTGCTGATTTCTGACCTGCACTTACACGAGGAGCGCCCAGATATTACTGGCGCGTTCCTTGCGTTTCTTCAACAACATGCCAAGCACGCGCAAGCGCTGTATATACTCGGCGACTTCTTTGAAGTGTGGATTGGCGACGATGCCATAACGCCCTTTCAACGTTCAATTGCCGAATCCCTCAGCGAGATTGCTGCGATGGGCACGCAGATTTACTTGATGCATGGCAATCGTGACTTTTTAATGGGTCATGACTTTTGTGAGCTGGCAGACTGTCAGTTAATTAAAGACCCCAGCGTTGTAAAACTGGCCGGTGAACAGGTATTACTAATGCATGGTGACAGCCTGTGCACCAGTGACCGCAGTTACATTCGATTGCGAAGAGTCTTACGCAACCCATTGATTCTATTCATCTTACGCAATCTACCCTTGCGCACACGTCAGCGTCTGGCCGGTGATTTACGCCAGAAAAGTAAAGCCAGTACACGCATGAAAGCTGCTGATATCACTGATGTAAACCCAGTTGATGTCACCCGCGTGATGGCACAGCATAAGGTGCGCACCCTGATTCACGGTCACACTCACCGCCCAGCAGTACATAATTTAGGGGGTGAAAAGCAGCGTATCGTTCTAGGCGACTGGGACACTCAAGGCTGGTTTATCAAGGCCAGCGCCAATAAGCTTGAGTTACAGGCACTGCCCTTCGCTGACACTACAACAGAGAGTTAAGCGTCTGTTTGATTCGCCAATGGCCCTGGGTCCTGTTGCGGCTTGGGTACACCACTGTGAAATCTAAACACTTCGTCTTCGGTTAAAATCGCTTCGCGCTCAACCTCAGCAAAAAATGCCACACGCTCAGTGATGGGCTGCTTGGCGTACAGCTCAGCCATACGCAGATAGCCTTCAAAGTGGCGCGCCTCAGATTTTAATAGCGATGTATAGAAACGCCCCAACTCTTCATCTAAATGCGGCGCTAAGCGATAAAAGCGCTCACAGGAACGCGCTTCGATAAAGGCCAAGACAATTAAGCTATCAATCAGCTTTTCAGGCTCTTGCTTGGCCACATGCTTGTGTAAACGCTGTGCATAAATTGATGCGGTAATTTGACGATAACGCATGCCGCGCTTTTTTATCAGCGCCGTCACTTGTTCAAAATGACGCAGCTCTTCGCGTGCTAAACGCGATAGGTGTTGTAATAATTCTTCACGCTCTGGATAACGAAACATTAAAGTCAACGCTGTGCCTGCGGCTTTTTTCTCGCAGTTGGCGTGATCAAGTAAGAGTTCTTCGGGATGCTCAAGCGCCCACTCAATCCAACTCTGTGGCGTTTGACACTGTAAAAAAGCTTCAATTTCAGGTATTAACATAGACATATACTGGTAGCAAGAATGAATGTGCGCCATTATACGGAGCAACCACAGAACAGCCAGCCTTGTTGCTTGACAGGTATCAATGTCTACCACTCTATAAAAATGGCATTCTAGTAACACTAGATCTCTATATTTTAAAACCTCAGGGAGATACACATGCAAGCTATCCGTAACATCTTGGTCGTTATGACCCCGAATCAGCCAGAAGGATTAGCACTCAAGCGAGCCAAGTTAATCGCTGGAGTAACTCATTCACGCCTACACTTATTGGTGTGTGATAAACGTGATGAGTACGGTCAGTTTTTGGCTGATACAGCACAACAACTTAAAGATGACGGCTATGACGTCACCACTCAGCAAGCATGGCACGAGACTTTTCACGAAACGATTATTCAAGTGCAGCAGGCGGAAAACTGTGGCTTAGTGATTAAGCAGCATTTCCCTGAAAACCCTCTTAAACGTGCATTACTGACTCCCGATGACTGGAAGCTATTGCGCTATTGTCCTTGCCCAGTGTTGATTGCTAAAACCAAGCGTCCTTGGTCAGAAGGTACTGTTTTAGCGGCCGTTGATGTGGGTAATAGCAGCGCAGAGCATCGCGCCTTACATGCCAGCTTAATTAGTAATGCGTTTGAAATTGCTGGCATTGCTAAAGCTACATTGCATGTCTTTACTGCACACCCATCACCCATGCTGTCTGCTGCTGATCCAACCTTCCAGTTGCGCGAGACCATTGAGGCGCGCTACCGTGAGCAGTGTTACGACTTTGTTAAAAAGTTTGAGCTGGACGACGAGCAAATGCACGTTAAAGAAGGCCCTGCTGATGTGTTAATTCCGGAAATGGCCCGTGAGTTGGATGCTGTGGTGACCGTCATAGGTACAGTAGCGCGCACAGGTTTATCCGGTGCTTTAATTGGTAACACCGCAGAAGCTGTGCTGGATGCTGTAGAAACAGATGTGCTGGTACTCAAACCCCATGCTGTTATGCTTCACTTAGAAAGCCAATTGCAACAGTAAACTGGCTTTAAATTGCCGCTTAACGCAGCTTTAAGCGGCAATACTCAACCAACAGCAACTAACGTCATATAGCAGCAAAACCGCTAGGAAATCATGTTAGCCCAAGGTCTAACATGCAAAACCCTATGTAAAACGATGAATGCCTCTTAACTTTTAGGCGCTTGTGGCTTAGAATAAGCGCGCCATTTTAGGCAATCACGTCCAATAATCGAGGCTGTTTTCAAAGCGCAAAGGGTTTGACCCTCGTCGCTGCAACGTAAATAGCAAGCATTAGAACTTATATTTGCTCCGTTTACGTGTGTCTGCAACACTTTGAAAACAGCTTCTGGATAAGCGCCCCTTCCTGTTTGGGGGCCAATGATGAGGATATAATACTGTGCTTGAAGCCTACCGCAAACACGTAGCAGAACGCGCTGAAATGGGCATTGTCCCTCAGCCACTCAACACCGAACAAACCTCGGGTTTGGTTGAGCTACTGAAAAACCCACCTGCTGGTGAAGAAGCATTCTTGCTCGAACTGATCACTGATCGCGTTCCTGCAGGTGTTGACGAAGCCGCTTATGTTAAAGCCGGTTTCTTATCAGCTATCGCTAAAGGTGAAGCGACTTCACCTCTAATCGATAAAGCGCACGCTGTTAAATTGTTAGGCACCATGCAAGGTGGCTACAACATCGAAACATTGGTTGCTTTATTAGACGACGCTGAGCTATCTGAGTTAGCCGCTGCTGAACTCAAGCACACTTTATTAGTGTTTGATGCATTCCATGATGTTGCTGATAAAGCAAAAGCGGGCAATGCCAACGCTAAAGCAGTGATGCAATCATGGGCTGACGGCGAGTGGTTCAAATCACGCCCAGCTCTAGAAGAGAAAATCTCTTTAAGCGTATTTAAAGTAACAGGCGAAACCAACACCGACGACCTGTCACCTGCTCCTGATGCTTGGTCACGTCCTGACATTCCATTGCACGCATTAGCGATGCTGAAAATGGAACGCGATGGTATTAACCCAGACGTTCCAGGTTCAGTGGGTCCAATCAAGCAAATGGAAGCACTGAAAGCCAATGGCTTCCCAGTTGCCTACGTTGGTGACGTTGTTGGTACCGGTTCTTCACGTAAATCAGCAACCAACTCCGTATTGTGGTTCTTCGGTGACGATATCCCGAACGTACCTAACAAGCGCGCTGGTGGTTTCTGCTTCGGTACTAAAATTGCTCCAATCTTCTACAACACTATGGAAGATGCTGGCGCACTGCCAATCGAATTCGATTGTACTGACCTGAACATGGGCGACGTGATTGACGTTTACCCATACAAAGGTGAAGTTCGTCGTAACGGTTCTGACGAATTAGTCACAACTTTTGAATTGAAAACTGACGTTCTGCTTGATGAAGTACGTGCCGGTGGCCGTATTCCATTGATCATTGGTCGTGGTTTAACTGAAAGAGCACGTACTGAATTAGGTCTGACTCCTTCAGAGTTATTCAAAAAACCAGTACCACCTGCTGACAGCACTAAAGGCTTCACTTTAGCGCAGAAAATGGTCGGTCGCGCTTGCGGCTTAGCAGAAGGTCTAGGCGTACGTCCTGGCACCTACTGTGAGCCAAAAATGACTACCGTTGGTTCGCAAGATACCACTGGTCCTATGACCCGTGACGAGTTGAAAGACTTGGCGTGCTTAGGTTTCTCTGCTGACTTAGTGATGCAGTCTTTCTGCCACACTGCGGCATACCCAAAACCAATTGACGAAATCACGCATCACACATTGCCTGACTTCATCATGAACCGTGGTGGTGTTTCACTGCGTCCAGGTGACGGTATCATCCATAGCTGGTTGAACCGTATGCTACTACCTGACACCGTTGGTACAGGTGGTGACTCACACACGCGTTTCCCAATGGGTATTTCTTTCCCAGCAGGTTCAGGTCTAGTTGCGTTCGCAGCAGCCACTGGTGTTATGCCATTGGATATGCCTGAGTCAGTATTAGTACGCTTTAAAGGTAAAATGAACCCAGGTATCACGTTACGTGACCTTGTTCACTCAATTCCTTACTACGCAATCCAAGAAGGTCACCTGACCGTTGAGAAAAAAGGCAAGAAGAACATCTTCTCTGGCCGTATTCTTGAAATCGAAGGTCTAGACGATCTAACCGTTGAGCAAGCGTTTGAATTATCCGACGCATCTGCTGAGCGTTCTGCTGCAGGTTGCACCATTAAACTGCCAGAAGACGTGATTGCTGAGTACTTGAAATCCAACATCACTATGTTGCGTTGGATGATCGGCGAAGGTTACGGCGATGCACGTACTATCGAACGTCGCGCACAAGCGATGGAAGCATGGTTAGCGAACCCACAGCTGTTAGCAGCTGACGCAGACGCTGAATACTCAACCGTGATCGAAATTGATCTGGCTGATATCAAAGAGCCAATTCTTTGCGCACCAAACGACCCAGACGATGCTCGTTTACTGTCTGACGTTCAAGGCCGTAAGATTGATGAAGTATTCATCGGTTCGTGCATGACCAACATTGGTCACTTCCGCGCTGCAGGTAAACTGCTACAGAAAGTTGAAGGCACTATGCCGACACGTCTGTGGTTAGCACCACCAACGCGTATGGATCAGTACCAACTGACCGAAGAAGGCTACTACGATATCTTCAATAAAGCCGGCGCGCGTATTGAAATGCCAGGCTGCTCACTGTGCATGGGTAACCAAGCACGTGTTGAGACAGGTACCACTGTAGTATCCACGTCTACGCGTAACTTCCCGAACCGTTTAGGTGACAACACTGACGTATTCTTGGCTTCTGCTGAGCTTGCGGCTGTTGCATCAATCATTGGTAAGTTACCAACAGTTGAAGAGTACATGGCGTACGCGAAAGACATCGACAGCATGGCTGGCGACATCTACCGCTACCTCAGCTTCGACCAAATGGCCAACTACACAGAAGCCGCTGCGAAAGCATCGATTCCTGTATTAGCTGTCTAATTTAGCGTCGATAGCACTATAAAAAGCCCCGCCTCGTGCGGGGCTTTTTTATTTATATATAAAACACATTCAAGCCAATACTCCTGCCCTACTGTTCTATCTGCTTTTGGTTTCGTACACTCACAACCTGCTTAAGGAGCTTTAGTTATGCGAACCACTGATCAAGCCCATCAAGAACTCTTTCGCGCTTGGCATGCACAAATCCGCAACAAACCCGTGCTGGCACTCAGCTTTGCAGGCTTTCTGCTACTTATTTTCGTCTTGTTGTTGATCACTGCTTATCAGGGCTTACATATTGAAAACTTCCACTATGCCTTGAGCGGCGGCATAGCTGGTTTCCTGGCAACAGCAGCCGGTGCCTTACTCATATTCTTCACCCAAGGTGTTAGCCTACGCACGCAAGACAGCCTACTCGGCTTCGCTGCCGGGATGATGTTGGCAGCCAGTGCCTTCTCATTAATTTTACCCGGCATTGAAGCAGCAGAAGAAATTTTAGATCAGCGCTTTTTAGCCGCTGCGATTGTCGTACTGGGCTTAGGGCTGGGCACTCTAATGATGCTCGGTTTAGATTATTTCACCCCACATGAGCAAGCCAGCGAGGCCCTGTGCAGCATAGAGTTTAAGCGCCTGAGCGGTATTTGGTTATTTGTCTTTGCCATTGCTCTGCATAACCTGCCCGAAGGTATGGCTATTGGTATTTCTTTTACTCATGGCGATTTACAGATTGGTCTGCCGCTCACCCTAGCAATCGCCATTCAGGATATCCCTGAAGGCTTTGCAGTGGCCCTTGCTTTACGCAGCGCAGGACTTGGCAGCACTAAAGCCTTTCTAATTGGCGCAGCCACAGGTGTACTGGAGCCCATTGGCGCAATATTAGGCTTTGCTATGTCGAGTAGTGTGGCTTTAGCCTACCCATTGAGTATGGGGTTAGCCGCTGGAGCAATGATTTTTGTGGTGTGCCACGAAGTGATTCCAGAAACTCACCGCAATGGCTACCAAGCCGCAGCAACATCTGGACTGATGGTAGGCTTTGCAGTGATGATGTTTCTGGATACAGCGCTGGGCTAGAACAGACCAGCGCACACGATACTATTTATCGTGGTTGCGGAGTATCTTTGTTGCGGAGGATCTTGATCTTATGAGTAAAGGTCAGCTTACGTGTCACACTAATGGCACGACGCGTCACTGTATCCAAAGTGATATTCCAGTAGCCGGTACTCGGCACTTTAATACGCGCAGGGAAATCTTCAAACGCACCACCATGATAAGTATGGCGACCACCGTTTTTAAAACTACGGAAATTCGCATCACTCATAAGACGGATATTGCAGGTTTGTGAACATTGAATAACGACGGTATCGCCTTCTTTCAAATACTCACGCTGGTGAACAAACTTCATAATACACATCACAGAACAGTTATTTGCAGGTAATATACCACGTTGCACCTAACGATTTTACTTTTCTCTACCACTCATCCGTGCTGTTTTGCATCGATTGACGCTTTAAACTGATAAACCTTATGCAGCAACTCACCGCTTTTCAACATGCTTGGCTACTGTGCAGCTTTGACCATGGAATACTCTATCTGTGGTGATCGTACTTTTAGAAGAAAACCATCCCTTTCTCTAAAAGTTGAGCCTTTATGTTATCTATACGATCCAATCAAAATTCACTGCTATTTAATATTCTCGCCAGCCGTATTGGCTTTTTTATCGCGGGCTTTGGTTTAGCCATTTGGGCGCCGCTAGTGCCCTACGTACGTCTACATATTCCCATGACCGACGCCACTTTTGGCTTGATGTTGTTATGCATTGGTGTCGGTTCTTTATGCTGCATGCCCTTGTCTGCCGTACTGACCAATCGCTTTAGTATTCGCCGCTGTCTATTTACCATCACACTGATATTGCTTGTGGCCTTATTTATTATGGCCACAGCCTCATCCTTGGTGCTTTTGGGTGCAGCGCTGTTCTTATTTGGCGGTAGCCTCGGCGTCTTAGATGTCATCCTAAACATTCAAGGGTTAAGTATTGAGAACCGCGCTAATCGCAGCATGATGTCTAATTTTCACGGCATGTTTAGCGTCGGTACTATTGTCGGCGCCGTCTTAATGATCGTGCTGTTAACAATCGGCTTACCTGCCCTAATCAGTACACTGGTGGCTATAGCAGCCATATTATTACTGAGCGTATTTGCCCTACGCGGTTATTTGGATGAACGCACCTTACGCGGTAAAGATGCCTTTATTTGGCCCAATGGCTGGATTTTACTGGTGGGTTTAATGTGCTTTATTGTCTATCTGGCAGAAGGTGTGATGCTCGATTGGAGCGCTTTATATCTGATCGAAGATAAGCATATTGCGACAGCACAGGCCGGTCTGGGCTATGCCAGTTTCTCCGCAATGGTGGCCACAGGACGTTTTCTGGGTGACGGTCTTGTGCAGTTATTGGGTCGTGTGCGTCTGATTGTCGGTGGTGGTTTACTCGCTGCAAGCGGCATTACCCTAAGTATTGTTACCGAGCATTGGGCCATTGCCTTGGTCGGCTATGCCTTATGCGGACTCGGCTGCGCCAATGTGTCGCCGGTGCTGATTTCATCCTTAAGCAAACAAACGCATATGCCTACGCATTTAGCTATTACTGCCGCCACAACCATTGGCTTTGCTGGCGTTTTAGCAGGTCCGGCGATGATGGGCGCAGTGGCGCACTACAGCTCACTCAGCGCCGCATTTGCAGTTTTAGCGGGTGCATTATTGATCGTTGCAGCACTTGGGCATCGTTTTAAATAAAGCTTTTCAACTGCAGCACTTGAATTCCAGACCGTCGAGGCGTACTTTTGTACGCTTGACTCACGCATGAGTCAGCGTCGCTCAGACGGTTCTGGGCGCTTACGTTACTGAGGTTCACATGACTGACATCCGTCAACCACGACGCTTTTCGCGTATCGATCGCTTGCCCCCTTATGTTTTCAATATCACTGCTGAATTAAAGATGGCTGCACGCCGTCGCGGTGAAGATATTATTGACTTCAGTATGGGCAATCCCGATGGTTCAACACCACCGCATATTGTTGAAAAGCTGGTGCAAACGGTGCAACGCGACGACACCCACGGTTATTCCACTTCACGCGGAATTCCACGCTTACGCCGCGCCATTACCAATTGGTACAAAAAGCGTTACGAGGTTGATCTTGATCCGGAAACTGAAGCCATTGTCACCATTGGCTCCAAAGAAGGTCTGGCGCATCTCATGCTCGCCACCTTGGATCAAGGCGATATGGTGCTGGTGCCGAACCCCAGTTACCCAATTCATATTTACGGTGCCGTGATTGCCGGAGCACAAGTGCGCTCAGTACCCTTGATTCCTGGCGTCGATTTCTTTGTCGAACTGGAAAAAGCTATTCGTGAATCGATTCCTAAGCCCAAAATGATGATTCTAGGCTTTCCATCGAATCCCACTGCACAGTGTGTTGAGCTGGACTTCTTTGAGCGTGTCGTCGCCCTCGCCCGCGAACATAATATTATTGTCATCCACGACTTAGCCTATGCCGATATTGTCTATGACGGCTGGAAAGCACCCTCTATTATGCAAGTTGAAGGCGCGCGCGATGTGGCTGTGGAGTTTTTTACTCTATCTAAAAGCTACAATATGGCCGGTTGGCGTGTTGGCTTTATGGTCGGCAATCAAGAGCTGGTCAACGCCTTAGCGCGGATTAAGAGCTATCACGATTACGGCTCATTCACCCCTGTGCAAGTTGCTGCGATTGCCGCACTCGAAGGTGATCAGCAATGTGTATTAGATATTGCTGAGAAATACCGTCAGCGCCGTAATCTGATGGTTAAAGGCCTGCACGAAATCGGCTGGATGGTGGAAAAACCCAAAGCCTCAATGTATATCTGGGCGAAGATTCCTGAAGCCTATGCTGAGATGGGCTCACTCGAGTTTGCTAAAAAGCTATTGGCTGAGGCAAAAATCAGTGTGTCACCCGGCATTGGTTTTGGTGATTACGGCGATGATTACGTGCGTTTTGCTTTAATCGAAAACCTCGATCGCTCCCGCCAAGCTCTGCGTGGTATTAAATCTATGTTCCGCGCCGATGGTTTGCTTGAGTAAATCGATTCACTCTATCGTGGGCAATAGTCCACGATAGAGTGCTGAGACTTTCAATCCAATTTCGCACTGCTTAGCCTCGCTGCCCCGCTTTTTGATTGACTTCGTTTTACCCCAATTACTTTATTCGCTAAAAAGGTTGACTAAAAAGACTTTCTTGCAGAATGGAGTGCTTATTATTGAGCACTTACCTGTATGATGGTTTAAATTGTAATTGCTTTTAAAATGCTCGGGCGTGCTGTTTCTATAGATATAAAAAGGCCCTTATGCTGCTTATTCAGCGGCATAAGGGCCTTTATTTTTCATCTTTAGTATCTACGCCATAGGTTGATTTAGCCAGCGCTGGCAAAGAGATAAGACATCGCTGCTAATCCCCAACCGCACTCCATTGTTTACTTAAACGCTTATCGGATACTGGTATTTTAGTGCCTAATTGTTGGGCAAATAACGAGACTCGATACTCTTCCAGCATCCAACGATAGACCGTCAGCGCCTCATCGTACTTGCCTTCTTGGCTGTGCTTATTTTGACGTTTCTTCAGCTTATCTTGAAGAGCACTCAGCTCTACGGTCCACACTCGATCTTGTTGCACTTGGCTGGGCAGCTTATCTAAGCGCTGCTCTACGGCTTTTAAATAGCGTGGATATTCTTGCAACCACTGCGCGGGTGTATCGCGGATAAAACCGGCATACAGCAAGCTGGCTAACTGCGCTTTGATATCGTTGAGTGCGACCGCCATCGAGAGATCAATCCGCCCTTTAAGACGTTTTTTAATCTCGTGCCAGCGCTGTAAAATCAGTAATACCGTCTTAGCTAAATGCTCAGCTACTGCTACAAACTCACCCCGTTTTGAATCGGCTAATTGTGCAACCGCCTGGGCATCGCGCGGCAGTACTTTTAGCTCTTGCAGCATGCAACGATCAACACTAGCTAAGAGAATATCCTCGGTTAACGCCTCAACTCGTCCTAAATCACGGTAGAGCAAAGCCATATCGGTTAAGCCCGGCATACGGCTACGCAAGTATTTAGCCGGCTCAGCCAACTGCTGCAATAATAGACGCTGCAAAGCACGACGATGCTCTTGATCCGCTTGTTGCTGAGTGGAGAAACGCCCTTCCCGTACCTCGCCTGCGCTATCCACCAACGCGGGATAGACCGTCATCGCCATACCTGCGACTTTATGCGTACTTTGTGCATCGACATTAAAGTTATCACTAGCAATGGCTTGAGGTGCGCTTGTGCTTTGTTTTAACTCAGCTAAGGCCTGCTGACTGGCACCACTAAAGCGCGCGCGCAGTTCGGCTAAGTCACGTCCTTCGCCCAGCTTTTTACCTGCCGCATCCACCACTTCGATATTCATTTGTAGATGCTCTTCCAGCTGCTCTTCTGCTTGCTGCCAGAGTTCTTCAGACACACGCACACCAGTCATACGCAATAATTGCTGCCCTAATGCCTCAGTTAATGAACCTTGCGCAAAAGGCATACCCTCAAGTGCTGCAGCAATAAAGTCTGGCACCGGTACAAAATTTTTACGCACGGCTTTGGGTAGATTACGCACCAGAGCAATACAACGTGTGGCCAATAAACCTGGAACCAACCACTGCAAACGCGCTTCTGGTATTTGCGCTAATAACGGCGCAGGAATAGTTACCGTCACGCCATCGCGCGGATGATTAGGTTCAAAGTGATAGCTGAGTGGCAGTTGAATCTCTTGCCAATGCAAAGTGTCGGGATACTGATTAGCAGTGACTTCAGTGGCATCACGCGCCAGCACATCAGCTTCGGTCATCAGCAAGAGCTGCGGATCTTTAGCACTACTGCGTTTGTACCATTTGTCAAAACTGGCGGTTTGATAAATATCCGCGGGAATATGCTGAGCGTAATAACTAAATAGCGCTTCATCATCCGCCAAAATATCGCGACGACGGGCTTTTGCTTCCAACTTATCCAGGGTGGCCAATAACTCACGATTGGCTTGCAAACAATGCGCACGACTGAGAATGTCATTCGCCACTAAACCTTCACGAATAAAGGTTTCACGACTGAGCACCGGATCAATCGGCCCATAATGCACGGCGCGACGGCCAATAATAATCAGGCCATATAAAGTAACCTGTTCATAGGCCACCACTTGACCACGACGTTTTTCCCAATGCGGCTCAAGGTAAGTGCGCTTAATTAAATGTTCGGCCAGCTGCTCGGCCCATTCCGGCTCAATCTTCGCCACTAAGCGGGCAAACAAACGGGTGGTTTCCACCAACTCGGCCGCCATCAACCATTGCGGGCGCTTACGCCCTATGCTGCTGGATGGGTGGATAAAGAAGCGTCTTTGTCGTGCGCCCAAATAATCATTGTCTTCAGTTTTCTGGCCGATTTGACTGAGTAAACCGGTCAGCAAAGCTTTATGCAGCTGTGCGTAATCGCAACCTTGCTCATTAAATGGCAGCTGTAACTCACGACAAATCAAAGTGAGCTGACGGTGCGCATCACGCCATTCACGCATACGTAAGTAATTGAGGAAGTGGGTGCGACACCAACGGCGTACACCGGAACTGCCCAGTGCTAAACGTTGCTCTTCAAAACTGCGCCAAATATTAATCAGTACAGCAAAGTCTGAATCAGGGTCTTTCCACTGCGCATGGGCTTGGTCGGCGGCTTGTTGTTTATCCGCCGGACGCTCACGCGGGTCTTGAATAGATAAGGCGCTGGCCACAATCAACATCTCACGCAAACTGCCCTGCTCGGCTGCAGCCAGCAACATACGACCGACACGTGGGTCAATAGGAAGTCGCGCCAGCTGCTTACCGAGATCAGTCAGCTTACTTTCACGATCAACGGCGCTCAGCTCTTGCAGAACATTAAAACCATCACTAATGGCTTTACCTTCCGGTGGCTCAAGAAAGGGGAAGTCTTCAATCGCACCCAAGCGCAGATGCAACATCTGCAAAATCACCGCAGCCAGGTTAGTGCGCAGAATCTCTGGATCAGTAAACTCAGGACGACCTAAGAAATCAGGCTCGCTATACAGGCGAATACAAATACCCGCCTCAACACGACCACAACGCCCTTGGCGCTGATTGGCACTGGCTTGGGAAATGGCTTCAATCGGTAGGCGCTGAATTTTCGCACGATAGCTATAACGACTGATGCGCGCAGTACCACTATCAATCACATAGCGAATACCCGGTACAGTGAGTGACGTTTCCGCCACGTTGGTCGCGAGAATCACTTTACGCGCTGGACTGCTTTGGAAAATCTTCTGCTGCTCACTGGGCGATAGTCGCGCATACAGCGGTAGTATCTCAGTGTGCTTAAGCTGAGCCTTACGTAACACCTCAGCACATTCACGAATCTCACGCTCACCCGGTAGAAAGACTAAGACATCCCCCGGCAAACGCTTCTCGCGGCGCTCATGCTCAGCAATCTCAAGCAAACCATTGAGAATCCCTTGGTCAGCACTCAGGTCTTCTTCGACTGAATTACCATCTTCATCTTGAGTCGCGACCAGTGGGCGATACCAGGTCTCAACCGGATAGGTCCGTCCTGAAACTTCAATAATAGGTGCATTATCAAAGTGCTTGGAGAAACGTTCTAAATCAATGGTCGCTGAGGTGATAATCACTTTCAGATCAGGGCGACGCGGTAAAATCTGCTTGATATAACCCAGCAGAAAATCAATATTCAGGCTGCGCTCATGCGCTTCATCAATAATAATCGTATCGTAACGCTGTAAAAACCGATCACGTCCGGTTTCTGCCAGCAAAATACCATCGGTCATTAACTTAATCAGTGTGCGCTCATGGCTCTGATCCTCATAGCGCACTTGATAACCGACCAACTCACCCAGCGGTGTACCAATCTCTTCAGCAATACGTGCTGCGACACTGCGCGCCGCTAGACGCCGCGGCTGAGTATGACCAATCAATCCATGGGTACCACGCCCTAGTTCTAGACACAGCTTGGGTAACTGCGTGGTCTTACCCGACCCCGTCTCACCGGCAATAATCAACACCTGATGTTTTTCCAACGCGTCCTTGATGGCTTCACGACGTTCAGCTATCGGCAAGCTGTCATCGTAGTGAATACGCGGAATACTTAAACGGCGATTATCCACCTGAGTCGAGGACTTTTGCAGATCCTGCTGCCATTGCGCCAGCTTCTCTTGATGCTCGGGCAATTTAAGCAAGGACAGTAAGCGCCGACGTAAGCGATGCTGATCCGCGCTTTTGGCGTGCTTAATCTGTGAAAGTAAGGCGTGCTGGTTCGATTGTGTGCTCATTAACGACTAATACATATCAAATACAAAGTTGACTATTGTCGCAGATTTACGCTGTATTTGCTGGCTATTTGCTGCGATAGCTGCGGTGACCGGTCTCGATAACTTGTATACTCGGCGACATATTGTCCGCTTATCGGCTGGCTGGCTCTACACTTGGCGGCCGTACTACAAGGATCAGATTCTATGCTTATGGTTATCTCTCCAGCAAAAACGCTGGATTACACAAGTCCTCTGGCCATTGAGACCTTTACGCAACCGCGCTTCCTTGAGCAATCGGCTCAGCTGATTGATATATTGCGTGAGCTGAGTCCCAATGAATTAGCCGATTTAATGAAGCTCTCCGACAAATTAGCTGGGCTCAATGTCGCGCGCTTTACCGAGTGGCAACCTGACTTCACTCTTGAGAATGCTCGACAAGCCATCTTGGCCTTTAAAGGTGATGTGTATACCGGTCTCGATGCGCAAAGCTTAAGCACGGATGATTTCCAATACGCCCAAGAGCATTTGCGAATTTTATCAGGTCTGTATGGCGTACTGCGCCCACTGGACTTAATGCAAGCCTACCGCTTAGAGATGGGTACTAAACTGGCCAATGGCCAAGGTAATAACCTTTATGAGTTTTGGGGTTCGCGTATTACTGATTCATTGAACCAGTGCCTAGCAGAAAAGAAAGCCAACATACTGCTCAATCTCGCCTCCAATGAATACTTTAAAGCAGTTAAACCCAAGCAGCTCAAAGCAACGCTGATCAATGTGGACTTTAAAGACCTGAAGAATGGCCAATACAAAATCATTAGTTTTTATGCCAAGAAAGCCCGCGGTATTATGGCGCGCTATGTCATTCAGCATAAAATTGATTCAGTAGAAGCACTTAAAGCCTTTACTGAGCAAGGCTATTACTACAGCGCAGAACAATCCAAGCCTGAACACCTAGTGTTCTTACGTGATCACCCTGAGGATTAACTGACATGCTACCTGCTGCCTTTATCCCACTGACATGGCTCGCGCTATTGTTACGCTACCCACAGCGCACTTTAATGATTGGTGTGCCGCTGCTGACGTTACTCGCCGGTATTGCCGGCTGGGTGATTTTAGATGAGCGCAATAATCAGCGTTTGCTCGATCATCTTGATATACAAATCAGCTATGCGCCAGCACAATGCTCAGCCGACACACCGCTCTATGTGCAATTAAGTAACAACACTGATAAATCACTCAAAGACTTGCAATGGCGTATCGCCGCATACCGTCCAGGTGAAAATATCAATTTAGTTGAAACGCTATTTACTGAAGCACGCTATAGCAGCTCTAGTCCTTTAGTAGCAGGCGCTCAGTGGCAAACATGCCTACCGATGCCCAGCTTACGTGCAGGCTACCGCGCCAGTACATTAGAGTTTCGTGTTGAACGCCGCCAAGGTCACTTCGTGAGATAAACACACCTATGACTGCACTGACATATGGCAGATTGCCGCCCACTTCGTTACTATTGGTGACACTTCGATGTTGAGTGGCAACATGTATATTTATCGCTTAGTCCTGATTTTAGTTGTCGGCATTTATCTGTTCTCGCCTGCCATTATGCAATGGTGGACGGCCGCCGATAGCGTCTGGTATCGCCCCTACTTGTTGTGGCTGATTCTAATCGTGGTCACTTTTATTTTGCAGAGTCAGAAAGATGTCGATGAGCTTTAGCCTAAGCCAGCTGATTTTAATCAGTACTATTTATTTATTGACCTTGTTTGGTGCGGCTTGGGCCAGTGAAAATGGCTGGATCCCGCGCGCTATTGTGCGCCACCCGATCACCTATATTTTATCCTTAGGTGTCTATGCCAGTGCTTGGGCTTTCTTTGGCTCGGTGGGTTTAGCCTATCAATACGGTTATGGCTTTCTGGCCATTTACTTAGGACTCTCGGCAGCGTTTTTATTAGCGCCGGTACTACTCTATCCGATTTTGAATCTAACCCGCACCTACCAACTCTCCTCATTAGCCGACTTACTTGCGTTCAGGTTTCGCAGCAGTTGGGTCGGTGCCATTAC
>DATERS010000087.1:0-4823 GCA_035271365.1 Thiopseudomonas sp. | reverse complement strand
TCAACTTTAATGGCGTCCACTGTGCCGACCATGGTCTCTACAGTTTCCTCACCTAATACACGAAAATCGTAGGTATCTAAATCATCGCCATCCAGTACTTGATAGGACATGCTGGTTTTGCCGTCAGCAATATCACGCTGTAAGGCCAGTTGGTAAGAGGATTTATCTTGCACGCCTTGAATCAGTGTGAGATTAATTGCTTTGCCACGGTCGCTACCAGTGACACGCTGGGTGCTCCAGTCAAAATCTTGTTTGATTTTTTTCGACTTGCCCATCCCTGTGCGTGCATAGCGATATTTTTGCGGTTGTACATCGCCATTGACGAGATTGAGCCAGCTGGTTTCAGTGAGGCCAGCGACTAACATTGAGGCAGAAAAATCCAGCTTCCAGTCACCGTTGGCTTGCTTTTGCAAACTGCGTTCAGCTTTGCCAGTAAAGGGTACTTGCTTCCAATCTGCGGTATAACTTGCCGAGAAGGGCTGCAACTCTGCAGCCATCACGCTGACTGGCAGGCTGAATGCGGCCAAGATGAAAAATAGAGCACGGCGCATGGTTTGGATCTCCTAAGAGTGGAACTGAAAGCCTGAGCTGGCTAAGGGTTGTCCATCCAGTACAGCACCTTGCTCGCTGAGACGTAAACGGTTTTCGGCAAACCAACGTACGGCCAGCGGATAGATCTGATGCTCTAAAGCATGCACTTTTTCAGCTAACTGCTCAGCTGTCTCGTCTGAGCTAATTGACACTGCAGCTTGTATGACTACTGGTCCGCCGTCGAGTTCCTCAGTGACAAAGTGCACGCTGCAGCCGTGTTCTTGATCGCCTTCATCAAGTGCCCGTTGATGGGTGTTTAAACCCTTGTGCTTGGGCAGTAGAGAAGGGTGGATATTCAGCAGGCGCTGGGCATAGTGCCGCGTAAATTCAGGCGTTAAAATACGCATAAAGCCCGCCAGCACTACAAGGTCAGGTTGATGCTGATCAATCACATCCATTAGAGCTGTATCAAAAGCCAAACGATCGGCAAACTCTTTGTGATTAAGCACATGCTGAGTAATGCCGGCTTGTTCTGCGCGAACTAAGCCATAGGCATCGGCACGATTACTCACCACTGCGCGGATGCGTGCAGTAGGGTGATCGACTAAGTCATCCATAATTGCTTGCAGGTTGCTGCCTGATCCGGAGATCAGGACAACGATATTGCAGGGTTTTGAATGGTGCAAAGTTGAGTCAGTCATTAATGGCTTTTTAAGTTGTTAAGAACGATACGCTCAGCGTTTTCACCAGCGGCTTGGATATGACCCATTACCCATGGCTTCTCGCCTGAATTTTCTAAGTGCTCAAGGACTGTAGCTTGTTGCTCAGCCGCCACACAGATCACCATACCAACGCCGCAGTTTAAGACGCGGTGCATTTCAACTTCGTCAACGTTACCTTGCGCTTGTAGCCAGTCAAACACTGCTGGACGCGTCCAGCTGGCCACATCAATCACAGCTTGTGAATTGGCGGGCAGTACGCGTGGGATATTCTCCAGCAAACCACCACCGGTGATGTGTGACATAGCTTTCACAGCGCCCGTTTCTTTGATCAGCTTCAGCAATGGCTTCACGTAAATACGCGTGGGTTCCATCAGTAAGTCGCTCAGTGCCTTGCCGTCCAACTCTGTGGTTTGAATATCAGCTTTAGACACTTCAATGATTTTACGGATCAGAGAATAGCCATTGGAGTGTGGGCCTGATGAAGGCAGAGCTATCAATACATCGCCAGCTGCAACTTTGCTACCATCAATGATTTCTGATTTCTCAACAACGCCCACACAGAAACCTGCGAGGTCGTAGTCTTCGCCGCTGTACATACCTGGCATTTCAGCAGTTTCACCGCCGACCAGAGCACAACCTGCTTGCTCACAACCTTCGCCAATACCGGTCACAACTTGTGCAGCGATATCAACATTGAGTTTGCCGGTGGCGTAGTAGTCGAGGAAAAACAGCGGCTCAGCACCGCTAACGATCAAGTCGTTCACGCACATAGCAACCAGGTCAATACCAATTTTTTCGTGTTTATTTAGATCAATGGCTAAACGCAGTTTAGTACCGACACCGTCAGTACCAGAGACTAATACCGGCTGACGGTAGCCTTCAGGAATCTCACATAAAGCGCCAAAGCCACCAAGGCCACCGAGCACTTCAGGGCGTGCAGTGCGTTTAGCAACGCCTTTAATGCGTTCAACGAGAGCTTCACCAGCGTCGATATCTACACCAGCGTCCTTGTAGCTTAAAGAGGTTTTATTGTTGCTCATGAATTGGGCCTTTGCGAAGTATGCGAAAAATACGATTAATTGCGCGATTTTATCAGGCTTCAGGCCGAGCGGCCATCATCGCAGCAAAAAGTGTGGTCAAAACTGGATAAAGAATACAAATGGCGCATAAAAACACAGATAAGACTTAAATTGAGTGCGGTGTGGCAGATTGAGTGTGCTTATAACTCGACGCGTGCTGGTTGGTGACCTTGTTCGCGATAACGGACAAAGTTCTGTCTGCTAATTTTGAGCTGCTCAGGTTCTTGATTGACGATCTCAATAACACGAGTAAAGCAGTCAAGATGTTGGGATATTTTAGGGTTCAGATTAATTAATACCGCATTATCAAAATGAGGGCGCTCATCTACACCGATTAACACGGGCGATTGGGCTGTGCTGTTGTAGGGTTCATGCGGAATAAAACTGGCGCGTCGAAAAGTCCAGAGTAGATCATCGACTTCAGCTTGCTGCGCCGTACCATTGCAACGAATAAAAGTCATAAAGCCTGCACGCCAGGCTTTATGTGCCAAACGGCAGGCCGCAGTTAAGCGGTCCGCCGATTGGGTAGAAGGTAAAACGTAAAACTCTACTTTCACTGCGGGCGATCCAGTAGGTATTGAGTCAGCAAGGGCACTGGGCGACCGGTTGCACCTTTGTCTTTACCGCCGCTGATCCATGCCGTACCTGCGATATCCAAGTGCGCCCATGGGTAGTCTTTGGTAAAGCGTGACAGGAAGCAACCTGCAGTGATGGAGCCTGCTTTTGGGCCACCAATATTGGCAATATCTGCAAAGGGGCTGTCGAGCAGTTCTTGGTATTCGTCAAATAAAGGTAATTCCCACGCGACATCACTGGCTTGTTTACCGGCGCTGAGTAAGCTTTGTACCAGTTCTGGGTTGTTACCCATCAGGCCGCTAGTGCTGCTGCCTAATGCCACGATGCATGCACCGGTTAAGGTGGCAATATTGACCACAGCTTGCGGGTTAAAGCGCTTCACGTAAGTGAGGGCATCACACAATACTAAACGGCCTTCAGCATCAGTGTTGAGAATTTCAACAGTTTGGCCGCTCATGGTGGTGACGATATCACCCGGGCGGGTTGCGCCACCGCTGGGCATGTTTTCTGCGCAGGACAGAACACCAATCACGTTGATCGGCAATTGCAGTTCTGTCAGAGCTTTAAACGTACCCAGGACACTGGCTGCACCGCCCATGTCGTATTTCATTTCATCCATGCCAGCGCCAGGCTTGAGGCTAATACCGCCAGTATCAAAGGTGACACCTTTACCCACTAGCACATAGGGCTGTTTGGTTTCATCATCAGCGCCTTGATAATTCAGAATAATCATACGTGCTGGCTGATCACTGCCTTGTGCAACGGCTAATAAAGCACCGGCGCCGAGCTCTTTAAGCTGCTCTTCTTCCAGTACTTCAACGCTAAGGTTTTTATGTTGCTTGCTCAGCTCTAGCGCTTGTTCTGCAAGGTAGCGCGGGTGACAAATGTTCGGCGGCATATTGCCTAAGTCGCGAGTAAACGCCATACCTGTAGCAATTGCTTTTCCTTGCTGGCAGGCTTTCTCAACGGCTTCCTGCTGTGCTGCGGTGCAGACAAAAGTGATAGCGTTGAGGCTCACAGTTGGCGCTTTTTCGGTTTTGAACTGATCAAAGACATATAAGCCATCAGCTAAGCATTCAGCTACCAAGCGAGCACTGGTTAAGGCATCACGCTCGTCAAACTTCACATCAGCAAAAGCCAATGCTGCATCTGTAATCGACAAATTTTTGAACGTATTTAAAATTGCACTGACCAATTTGCGTGCATTGCGGTCAGACAGTTCAGCGTCTTTACCCGTGCCAACTAAAAGTACGCGTTGCGCTGATAGATTAGCGAGGTTGTGCAGCAATAATGTTTGACCCAGTTTGCCTTGGATATCACCTGCTTTGAGGTGAGCGCTGATGGCACCGTCGCAGAGCTTATCAATCAGCTGACCTTGGCTGTCGAGTTCGAGCTGTTCATTAACGGTTAATACAAGTGCGCTAGTTTTTAGCGTTTCAACTGAATTGGAACTGACTATAAAGTCCATACTCAAGGATCCTCAAGACAAAGGTAGATAGATGCAGGATAATGCTGTTCGTTTGCATCGGCGTGTAGGTACACTGCCATAATATGTATGACTAGTGTGAGCCGTGATAGGCAGTTTTGACAAGTACGGAGCCTTTACTTGATAGTTTTTCGTTATCTTTCTCGAGAAGTTTTGCTGGCCTTTAGTGCGGTCAGTGCGGTTCTGCTTGTGATTATTATGAGCGGCCGCTTTATTAAATACCTTGCGCAAGCCGCTCAGGGCATGCTCGATCCGGGTGTGTTACTGATGATTATGGGCTACCGCATTCCTGGGTTTTTACAGCTGATTTTACCTTTGGGGCTATTTCTAGGCATCTTGCTAGCCTATGGGCGCTTGTACTTAGAAAGTGAGATGACAGTACTCACTGCCACGGGGATGAGTGAGCAGCGTTTATTATCCTACACTATG
>DATERS010000086.1:0-20287 GCA_035271365.1 Thiopseudomonas sp. | reverse complement strand
TTCATGAGTTGCGTGTATTCAATTCATGCAGCATAGCGCCTCGCTTGGTCAGTAAATGCCAGCGGCGGCCACCCAGTTGTCGCCATAAACGTGCGGAGCGAATTCCGGCAAAGAGTAACGCACGTACTTTAGCTGCAGTTGCCTCTTGTTGCAGAAAACGCATATCGCCATGTACCTGAATTCGCTGCTTAAAGGTGCTGATGGTGTCTTGGTACAGCCCACCAAAAGACGAGGCAATGTTGTCACTGGTTAAACCATACAGCTCAACTTGCTGTTCGATTCTGGGTAAACGCTGACCGGCAATCTCCAACAAGTCATCGCGGCGTGAAAACTGACGCTCTAGACTTAGCATCGATATTACGTAGCGCAAACTTTCGCGTGGTAGGTCGTCTGTTTTACGCGCTAAGATGGATTGCAGTAATTGATAACCTTCGTGCAGTCCTAGATCATCACCGCCATAGACATCAATAGTGCTCTCTGGATTACGCACCAGCAGTGTTTTTAGCATGCCAGCCAACGCCGCATCACTGACTTGACCCGTATGTGCGAGCTTATTGACTAATGCAGCGGCTTGGAACACCCCTGCTAATGCGGTCATTTGTTCTTGAAGTGGCGTCATGGTCGCTGAATACTCTCGTCCCAAGGGCTGCAGGCTTCGATCACGCCGCCGCCTAAGCAGACATCGTCCACATAGAAAACGATGGACTGGCCTAAAGTCACTGCGCGTTGTGGTTGCTCGAAGGTGACTTGATAGCCGTCTTCGGTCTTTTCAATGCTGCAAGCTTGATCACTTTGGCGGTAACGCACTTTTGCGGTCAGGTTATCCAGAGCATCAAGATCAACTGGATTGATCCAGTTCACATCGCGAGTCACTAGGGTGCGTGAGAATAACCAAGGGTGATCATTACCTTGCCCCACAACCAATACATTGCGCACTAAATCTTTAGCAAGAACATACCATGCGTCTTCGCTGGCATTTTTCAAGCCGCCGATACCTAAACCTTGGCGCTGACCAATGGTGTGGTACATCAAGCCGCTGTGCTGGCCCAACTCTGTTCCATCGGTGGTTTCAATCACGCCGGGCTGGGCTGGCAAGTATTGTTTAAGAAAATCAGTAAAGCGCCGCTCACCAATAAAGCAAATACCGGTCGAGTCTTTTTTCTTCGCAGTAATCAAGCCATGTTGTTCGGCCAGTTCACGAACGGCAGGTTTTTCATACTCGCCGACAGGGAAGAGCGACTTGTGAATTTGTCGACCGCCCACTGCGTGTAAAAAATAACTTTGATCTTTGTTGTTATCGACACCTTTCAGCAGTTCGCTGATGCCATTCACATCACGGCGACGTACATAGTGGCCGGTGGCAATTAAATGCGCGCCCAATTGCTCGGCGTAATCGAGAAAGGCTTTAAATTTGATTTCACGGTTACACAAAATATCGGGGTTCGGCGTACGCCCCGCTTTGTATTCTTCGAGGAAATGTTCAAATACATTGTCCCAATACTCAGCGGCAAAGTTTGCTGTGTGTAATTTTATACCTAAGGTATCGCACACGGCTTGTGCATCTGCGAGGTCTTCTTTGGCAGTGCAGTATTCAGTGCCATCATCTTCCTCCCAGTTTTTCATAAAGAGTCCTTCCACTTGATAGCCTTGCTGGATCAGCAACAAAGCAGCAACAGAAGAATCAACGCCGCCGGACATGCCGACAATTACACGGGTTTCAGAAGGAGTATGCATGGCAATTTAAATAAGCTAATTAAAGAAAATAACTTTAGCAGATTTGCGCTCGGCTAGGGAGAGCATCGCATCAATGCGTTAGTTTTTAAAAATGTCTAAAGGAAAACGGACGTCACTTAAGTAGTCATCCACGCTGCGTAACACCATTGGACTGCGCCATAACTGGCGCTGTTCTAGTAATTCATCGCGTGTTAGCCATACCGGGCCAATAATGCCCTCATCCAAGGTATAGTTTTCACGTTGTTGCAGTGCGCGACCCGCGAAGCAGACACGTTGGTAGGTCACATTATTACTGGGTGCTGTGTATAAATGGATGCCAAGCAGGTGAGTAATCTCAATATCCCAGCCAGTTTCTTCTAAAGTTTCACGAATTGCGGCCTGAATTAGACTTTCGTCCATTTCTAAGTGGCCTGCAGGCTGGTTTAATACAGTACGTTTTTCAGCATGCTCTTTAACGAACAGAAAGCGACCATCTTTTTCGATGACAGTGGCAACGGTGATATGCGGAGTAAAGCGTGTCATATATGTCCTTGTCAGGTGTAAGCTGAGTGATCTGATTGATCGCTGCATATTTATGATAATGATCGAGATTAAACGACGTTAGGCATAAGTTCTTGCAGTAAAGTGTTTTTTTGAACGCAGCAATCTATCAGGTAATCGTATAAAGAGTGTATGATGTGCGCTGCACAAACTACGTTAAAGCATGATGAACGTAAAAGTGAGTGATTAGTATGTGTGACTTATTCTACAAACTAGAGGTCATACATACCTACTAAGTTTGAATTATCGCTGTCAGGCCACACGCGTGACAGACTTTTAAAGACCACGTAAATGACGGAGTCCAGCATGGGATACCAAAAGATCCAAGTGCCAGCCGGTGACAAAATCACCGTTAATGCAGATATGACCTTAACAGTACCAAACAATCCAATCATTCCTTACATTGAAGGTGATGGTATTGGTACTGACATCAGCCCGGTAATGATCAAAGTTGTTGATGCCGCTGTAGAGAAAGCCTACGCCGGTAAGCGCAAAATTTCCTGGATGGAAGTTTACGCTGGTGAAAAAGCGACCCAGGTTTACGATTCAGAAACGTGGTTGCCACAAGAAACTCTTGACGCAGTCCGTGACTACGTTGTTTCTATCAAGGGTCCTTTGACTACGCCAGTTGGCGGCGGTATTCGTTCATTGAACGTTGCTCTACGTCAGCAGTTAGACCTTTATGTTTGCTTGCGTCCAGTACGCTGGTTCACCGGTGTTCCAAGCCCTGTTAAGCGTCCACAAGACACTGACATGGTGATCTTCCGTGAGAACTCAGAAGACATCTACGCGGGTATTGAGTGGCAAGCTGGTACGCCAGAAGCAACAAAAGTCATCAAGTTCTTCACTGAAGAAATGGGCGTTACCAAAATCCGCTTTACTGAAAACTGTGGTATTGGTGTTAAGCCAGTATCAGAAGAAGGTACTAAGCGTTTAGTACGTAAAGCATTGCAGTACATTATTGACAATGATCGTGACTCACTGACTATAGTGCACAAAGGCAACATCATGAAGTTCACCGAAGGTGCCTTCAAAGATTGGGGCTACGAAATTGCGCGTGACGAGTTCGGTGCTGAGTTGTTGGATGGCGGTCCTTGGATGCAGTTCAAGAACCCTAAAACTGGCAAAAACATCATCGTTAAAGATGCCATTGCTGATGCAATGCTGCAGCAGATCTTACTGCGCCCAGCAGAGTACGACGTGATTGCTACTTTGAACCTCAATGGTGACTACATCTCTGACGCACTCGCGGCACAGGTCGGCGGTATCGGTATTGCACCGGGCGCTAACTTGTCAGACACCATTGCAATGTTTGAAGCAACACACGGTACTGCACCTAAGTATGTTGGTTTGGATAAAGTTAACCCAGGTTCACTGATCCTTTCAGCAGAAATGATGCTGCGTCACATGGGCTGGACTGAAGCCGCTGACTTAGTGATTGATGGCATCAATGGTGCTATCGCTGCTAAGACTGTGACCTATGACTTTGAGCGCTTAATGGACGACGCTACACTGTTGTCTTGCTCTGAGTTTGGCGATGCAATGATTGCAAAAATGTAATCAAAGCTTCTGCTTAAAAAACGCCCCTTAATTGGGGCGTTTTTGTTTGTGTTTGGCGAATACGGGTACAATGCAGCACGAAATGAGGAGGGTGTTATGCCACATGATGATTTTTCTTTGTTTACTGAGCAAATGCAGGGCGTGCGCCGTATTTATGTCGATCAAGCCGATGTTGGCAAGGCCAAAATTAACCGTGCCGGTCAGCGTGTGCGTCGTGAAAATGCGCAACAGGTGATTGAAACCATTGTTGTCGATGGTTTGTCGGATCAGTTTGTGATTGATGTCGGCGCTGAAGATGCATTGTATTGGGCGCGTGATGGCGTGCAAGACACGCAGCTGCGTCGGATGAAGGCTGGGCAAATTGCATTTGAAGGCAGTTTGGATTTGCACGGTATGAATGTTGAAACAGCGCGCTCAACCTTGCGTGAGTTTCTAACCGAGGCATTGCGTCTTGAAGTGCGCTGTGTGCGAGTGACTCATGGTAAAGCTGCGCGACTGGATGGCAAAAAGCCGATGATTAAAAGCCATGTTAATACTTGGCTGCGTCAACATGAAAAAGTATTAGGTTTTACTTCGTGTGTGGCTCGGCATGGCGGAACAGGTGCGCTCTATGTGCTACTTAAGCGTCATATGCTGGACGGGCGTGACGATTAATAAAGCCATTGAGCAGGTGATGGTGTGAGTAACAATCAATAATACAACAGGTGATATCAGTGAGTAACTCCGGTTTAGCAACACTGCGTGATTATATCCGCTGGGCGATCAGTCAATTTAGCCGTGAGCGCTTGTTTTTTCAGGACAGTGAAGCAGGTATCTTTGAAGAGGCTCGCGCCTTGGTGCTTGGCGGTGTGCATTTACCGGATGAAATGCATGATAAGTACCTTGATTGCAATCTGCATCGGGATGAACATGCAATTGTGCAGTCCATTTTAAAGAAGCGCATTGAGCAGCGTATGCCAACAGCTTATTTACTTGAGCAAGCGTGGTTTGCTGGGCTGCTGTTTAAAGTCGATCAGCGCGTTAAAGTACCCAACTCACCTTTAGAAGAGTTGATTTCTCAACAGTTTACACCTTGGTTGGTCGAGACTCCGCAGCGCATTCTAGACTTATATTGCGGTTCGGGCTGTCTTGGGATTGCTTGTGCAGCAGAATTTCCAGATGCAGAAGTGCTGCTAGCAGACACATCCCCTACGGCATTACAGGTTGCGGCTGAGAATATCACTTTGCATCAACTTGATGATCGTATTAAAACTCAGCGCAGTGATCTGTTTTCGCAGCTTGCGGGGCAACGTTTTGATTTGATTATTTGTCAGCCGCCTTCTTTTTCAATTGAGCAATGGACGCAGTTGCCACGCGAGTTCCATTATGAGCCGCAAGACAGTTGTATTGCCAAGAACGGCGGACTTGAGCATATTCAAGCTGTTTTGCAAAACGCAGCGGCACATCTGAGCGATCATGGTTTGTTGGTGCTAGACGTTGGGCAACATCGAGTACGCCTAACAGCCCTCTATCCTGACTTGGATTTTACTTGGTTAGAGCATTCGCGTGCAGGTACTGGTGTGTTGGCGTTAACGGCACAGCAATGTGCAGCCTATCGCGTGTTAAGTGCTTAGATTGTGGGCGCAATATCACGCGTTGATGCAGAGTTAGCGCGTGGCAATCCAGATCAGTAAAGCGGCCTGAAACACAGCGAAAATAGTCAGCATGGTAATGGTAAAGCGCAGCGTGCTGTCTTCTCTTTTTAAGAGATCAATATGATCGTTTAACACTTTGATTTGACGACTTTGCTGATTAAGCCCTTGATCTGCTTTTTCTAGCATGACAGCCGTATCTAAACTGCTGATTTGGCTGACCTTTTTTTCATTCCAATCGCTATGCAATTCACTGACGCGCCCGGCGGAACAGGTCGCGTTCATTTTTACCGCATCCTCATAGGTCACAGTAAAACCTTGAGCTTGTAATGCATGGTCACGACGTAAGCGGGCGGCCTCGTCTGTGCAGTGCTTGACCAGTAGCGTTTGTTCAACAACTTTATAATGCCCCCAATGTCTCTGTGCCCAGATCACCGCTTGCGCGAGTATAAAACGTCCAAGTCCACGGTTGCCTGGGTCAGTGCGCAGGGGCAGGTCTGGATTAATCCGCACCAGTTTTTCTTTATGATCTGCCCATACGTCAAATGCATTGATTTCTTTATGAGTCGTTTGTCCTGGCAAACTGATCGAGAGGCGTAAGAAACTCTCCTCTTTGCTATGGCGTTCTACACGGCCCAAACTGACAAAGCGTAAGGCCCTTAAGCCGGTTTCACGATCTGCAGGCAGCGCTGCCAGTCGCAGTATTTGGAAGCGCTCAGCATTTAATTGCAGCCATGGGTGTTCAGCTGGAGCAGTATTTTCAAGTTCTGCTGCTGGCGTGCTGAGTTCAGTTGCTATAGCAGATTCATTCATTACGAGTCACTTTCTTAACTACAATTGATGTATCTCTATCGGCAATACACCTAGCTTCTATAGGCTAGCAAACGGCCACTAGTGTTTCCTTGTACTGCAAGGTGCCAGAAAGCACTCGGTGCAGGTATACTGCAAGATTATTTTTATCATTTCGGAGCAGTGTGTATGTCCGGTAATACTTTTGGCAAGCTTTTTACTGTTACCACCGCTGGAGAAAGCCACGGTCCTGCATTGGTTGCGATTGTTGATGGCTGCCCACCGGGCTTACCTTTGTCTGCGCAAGACTTACAAGATGATCTGGATCGTCGTAAGCCGGGCACCAGTCGCCACACCACTCAGCGCAAAGAACCTGATCAGGTTGAGATTCTTTCGGGTGTCTTTGAAGGACACACCACCGGTTGTCCGATTGGTTTGCTGATTCGCAATACCGATCAGAAATCCAAAGACTACTCGGCGATTAAAGATATCTTCCGTCCCGCACATGCTGATTACAGCTACCACCATAAGTATGGCCTGCGTGATTACCGTGGCGGTGGTCGTAGCTCTGCGCGTGAAACCGCAATGCGTGTGGCTGCAGGTGCGATTGCGAAAAAATACCTAGCAACCCAGGGTATTGTGGTGCGTGGCTATATGAGTCAGCTCGGCCCGATTGAAATCCCATTTATAAGCTGGGACTCTGTGCATGACAATGCTTTTTTCAGCCCAGATCCAAGCAAGGTTGCTGAGCTTGAAGCCTATATGGATCAATTGCGTCGCGATCAAGATTCAGTCGGTGCGAAAATCACTGTTGTCGCTGAAGGGGTGATGCCGGGTTTAGGCGAGCCGGTATTTGATCGTTTGGATGCCGACTTAGCTCACGCTCTGATGAGCATTAATGCGGTTAAAGGTGTTGAAATTGGTGCCGGCTTTGATTCTGTTGCGCAGCGCGGTACTGAGCACCGTGACGAGTTAACACCTGAAGGCTTTACCTCGAATCATGCCGGTGGTGTGCTGGGGGGGATTTCATCCGGTCAGCCGATTATTGCCCATTTAGCGCTGAAGCCCACTTCCAGTATTACCACGCCCGGTCGTTCGATTAATACAGCAGGTCAGCCAGTTGAGATGATCACTAAAGGTCGTCATGACCCCTGTGTGGGCATTCGTGCTACACCCATTGCTGAAGCGATGATGGCGATTGTCTTGATGGATCACTTGCTGCGTCACCGTGGACAAAATGCTGATGTGCAAGTCAGCACGCCTGTACTTGCTCAGCTTTAAAACGCCAATAGAATCATATATGGCTGATCGAGTTCAGCCATATATTGAGGCCAACTGAATCATGAGTGCCGCATTACCGTACTGGCGTTTATCCAGCTTTTACTTCTTCTATTTTGCTTTGCTCGGTGCTATTGCGCCGTTTATGGCATTGTATTTTGATCATCTAGGTTTTTCTGCAGCACGTATTGGCGAGTTGATCGCTATTCCCATGCTGATGCGTTGTCTTGCGCCTAATTTATGGGCGTGGCTGGCGGATCGTACTCAGAAGCGTTTAGCGATTGTGCGTTTTGGCGCGATTTGCACCATGCTGTCATTTTCTTTGATTTTTCTGGGCAAAAGCTTTGCTTGGATGGCTTTAATTATGGTGTCGCATGCATTTTTCTGGCATGCGATTTTGGCTCAGTTTGAAGTTATTACCTTAGCGCATCTGCATGAGCAGAGTGAACGCTATAGCCAGCTGCGTCTGTGGGGTTCGGTTGGTTTTATGCTGGTGGTGATTGGCTTTGGTTATCTGTTTGAACAGGTTAGTTTAGATTATTACCCTTGGGCCATTTTAGCGGTGATGGGCGGTATTATCCTCAGCAGTTTTTGGGTGCCAGCACAGCCTGCCGAGAGCGAGTCTGCTGCAGTTACAGTAAAGCTCAGCACCTCATCAGTTAAAACTCCGCAAACGCTGGTCATTGTGATTTTTCTAGCCTGCGTCACCTTAATGCAGCTTTCACATGGACCGTATTACACCTTTTTAACCTTGCATCTAATTGATTTGGACTACTCGCGCACGGTGATTGGCTGGCTCTGGGCGCTGGGTGTATTGGCTGAAATTGGTTTGTTTGTGATAATGCCGTGGCTGCTGCGGCGCGTACGTTTAAAACGTATTATCTTGATCAGTTTAATAGTGGCGGTAGTGCGTTGGTGGTTATTAGGCTTCTATGCCGACACACTGGCAGTGTTGTTATTTGTGCAGCTACTGCATGCCGCGACCTTTGGTAGTTTTCATGCGGCAGGGATTCATTTCGTACAGCGCTATTTCCCCGCACATAAACAAGGTCAAGGGCAGGGCTTATATGTCTCCTTTTCTGGCGTGGGCGGTGCTTTAGGCGCTTTATATGCCGGTTATACTTGGCAGTCACTGGGTGCTAGCATGACCTTTGTTTTGGCCAGTGCGATAGCATTGGTGGCAGTTGTATTGGTTCTATTTGGTTTAAGTGGTATTGAACACACTTCATCTCGATTGAAAAAAGGGTCGTCAGAATGACATTCACTCGTGAGCAGCTCACAGAGCACATTATCCACGCGGGACAATTTTTGTATGCTCGGGGTTGGTCGCCAGCCACCAGCAGTAATTACTCGGCGCGTTTATCCGCCAACCAAGTGCTGTTAACCGTATCTGGCAAGCATAAAGGCCAGTTGGTTGCGGATGATATTCTCGCCATTGACTTACAAGCGCAGAGCCTTGAGCCACATAAAAAGCCGTCAGCTGAAGCTTTATTGCATACACAGATTTACAATTGGCAGTCATCGATTCAAGCCGTTTTGCACACCCATTCAGTCAACGCTACTGTACTGTCACGTATTGAGCAGGGCGCTTATATTGAGTTTAGTGGCTACGAACTGCAAAAAGCCTTTAGCGGTATTAGCAGTCATGAGCAGCCTTTGCGGGTGCCTGTTTTTGATAATGATCAAGATATGCCGCGTTTAGCTCAACAGGTGCAGCAGTGGCTGGATAGTCACCCTGATTGCCCGGGCTATTTAATTCGTGGGCATGGTTTATACACCTGGGGCGCATCGATGCAGGATACGTTGCGTCATATCGAAGCCTTTGAGTTTTTGCTTGAGTGCGAGTTAAAAGTCCGAGCATGCACTGCGCGCTAAGCACTGAAGCGTTTTTAAATGAATTTATATAGGGAATAACGACCTATGAGTCAGCTGTTTGTATACCACACCAGCCAGCCTAAACAGGCGGTTAAGGTGTTAAATCACTTAGAAGATATCATTAATACTTTGACCCCGTTGGGCGTGCGTTTTGAGCACTGGTTAGCCAGCGAGCCTCTGACAGCAGAATCATCCAGTGATGAGGTCATTGCTGCTTACGCCGACGATATCGCTCGTTTAAAACACGAAGGTGGCTATGTCGCTGTGGATGTGATTAGTGTTGATGATCAGCATCCGCAAAAAGAAAAGCTGCGCGCTAAGTTTTTACACGAGCACGCGCACGATGACGATGAAGTGCGTTTCTTTGTGACGGGTCGTGGTTTGTTTAGCTTGCATATTGAAGATCATATTTACGCCGTATTGTGCGAAAAAGGCTCGTTGATTTCTGTGCCTGCTGGAACTCAACATTGGTTTGATATGGGCGAGCATCCACGCTTTATCGCGATACGTTTATTTAACAACCCTGAGGGTTGGATAGCACAGTATACCGGCGATAGCATTGCTGATCAGTACCCTAAACTGGATGACCTGTTATGAGTGTCAAAGCTATTTTGACCGATATCGAAGGCACTACCAGCTCGATTGAATTTGTGTTTGATGTACTGTTTCCCTATGCCAAGCAACATTTACCCGCTTATGTACGTGCTTGCGCCGAAGAAAAATCACAAGCGCCGTTACTGCAAGCCGTGCGCGATGAAGCCCATGAGCCGCAGGCAGATGTGGAGCGTGTGATTGCGATCTTGGCGCACTGGATGCAAGACGATATTAAAGCCACTTCACTGAAAGCCCTGCAAGGCCGTGTATGGCAGCAAGGTTATGTCAGTGGAGAGATCAAAGGGCATGTCTACCCGGATGCAGTAGAGGCGCTGCAAGCGTGGCAGCAGCAGGGCTATGACCTCTATGTCTACTCGTCAGGTTCAGTGCAGGCGCAAAAGTTGATTTTTGGCTATTCCATTGCAGGTGATTTAACCCCCTTATTTTCGGGGTACTTTGATACCACCTCAGGGCATAAACGTGAATCTGAGTCCTATACGCGTATTGCACAAGCGCTTAAGCTGCCGGCTGAACAGATTTTATTTTTATCAGATGTAGTGGAAGAGCTCGATGCGGCGCGTGACAGCGGTATGCGTACCTGTGGTTTAGCGCGCGAACCTGATGCCCTGCCTTTGCAGGGCCATACCACAGTGGACAGTTTCACCAAAATTAGCCCTGCTGCGTTTTAAGAATGAGCGCTGCTTGAGTGATCAAAGGGTAAAACTTTACCTGACTGCTTTACTAGGTCTTTCTTCGTGAGGGCTAATTAGCGTACACTGCAACTATGATTGCGAGGAGTTACCATGAGCACAATTAATATTACAGAAACTGCACAAACTTATTTAAGCGACTTATTGAAAGGCCAGGATGTCCCAGGCATTGGTATTCGCGTATTTATTACCCAACCGGGCACACCTTACGCAGAAACCTGCATTGCTTATTGCAAGCCTGAAGAGCAAAAAGCAGAAGATACCCCACTGGTTTTGCCGCTGTTTACTGCGTGGATTGATGCACTCAGCGAGCCTTACCTTGAAGATGCAGTAGTGGATTACGCCACAGACCGCATGGGTGGCCAACTGACGATCAAAGCACCGAATGCTAAAGTGCCTATGGTCAGTGAAGACAGTCCGCTCTCGGAGCGTGTTAACTACTATCTGCAAACTGAAATCAACCCAGGCTTAGCCAGTCATGGCGGTGAAGTCAGTCTGATTGATATTGATAATGGTATTTTGATTTTGCAGTTTGGTGGCGGTTGTCAGGGCTGTGGTCAAGCCGACTACACCTTGAAAGAAGGTATCGAAAAAACCTTAATGGCGCGTATTCCTGAAGTTAAAGGCGTGCGCGATGTGACTGACCACAGCGTGACTGAAAACGCTTACTATTAATCAAGCGTCTACGCAGGGGACTTTAGTCAAATAGATCAAGTCGGTGCAAGCTTATAAAATAGCTCGTGCAAAACAAGCTTGAACATTACCCTGCTAAAGCTTTGCAGCGTGTTATAAACACGGACACTGTTGAGTTGGACGATCCTAGCTTAAGCAGTTTTTTTATATTATGCGTCTTATGTTATATACATCAAGACCTAAACTAACCGGTGACAGTCACAAGCTGTTATCGGTTTTTTTGCTTTAAAACCTATTAAATTCAGATTACTTTTAGTAATTCATAGGTTGACCCTGTTCAAAGCCTGACAGGCATGCTAAAAACTCATAGCTGCTTGATAAGAAAGGGAAAATAATGAATAAGTCCGAATTAATCGAGCGTATCGTTGACCAGCAACAGGAGCTTTCTGTACGTGATGTAGAGTTAGCAGTTAAGACTATGCTGGAACACATGACGCAAGTATTAGCTTCTGGAGAGCGCATTGAGGTGCGTGGCTTTGGTAGCTTTTCTGTGAGTTACCGTGCGCCTCGCACTGGCCGTAATCCGAAAACTGGAGAGTCGGTCGAATTGCCAGGCAAGCATGTGCCTCATTTTAAACCGGGTAAAGAGTTGCGCGACAGGGTCAATGATGATTAATCTGCTACTCAATAGTCTGCGTGACCACAGAGGGTTGTATGCGAAATTTTAAGCGTCTATTCATTGTTATTGTTGCTTTAGCACTGGCTGCCAGTGTTATCGTATTTACTTTAGAGAACCGCACGCCCACTCAGCTTGTGTTTTTTGGTTGGCAGAGCCCTGAGTTGCCTGCAGCTCTATTTGTTATGGGCACCTTTATCCTAGGCCTGGTAATCGGTCCTGTTGTGTCCTGGTGGCCTCACCAGCGCTTACGTATGCGTTATAACAAGCAAGTTAAGCAGCTTAAAGAGAGTCAGCAGCGTATTGCTGAACTACAAGCAAGCGACGCAGAGCTGAAAGTGTCTGACGCTATTGAGCCAGAAACAGCACAATTGCCCAAAGCATCATAAATCGACATTTCTAAAAAACGCTAAGGTGTTTGATGCCTTAGCGTTGTAGCGTACTAGGTGGGACTGGAGCGCCCCGTCATTTCCCGCGCCATTTCTGTCGCATAGCTATCGGTCATACCACCAATAAAATCAATAATACGCATAAATGATGTGTAGAGCGTCCACTCGGGCTGTGGTGCAGCTTGCCCAAGTAAATCAAAAATACGTCGATTTTTAAAGGATAGCGTGCCATGCCTGTGCTGCTCTAACGCTGCGCCGCAGAAAGCATTCAGCAGTATTTCTAGGGTTGTGTAGGCACCGATCTCGTGCAGTGTTTTACGTTTGTCTTGGAAAATCTTCTCACGCGCTAAGGCTTTGGCATTGATAACGCAGGTTTTTGCTGGACCATGCATATGTTCAACTAAATCACCTTCTAAGGTGCCGGCCATTAAAGCAGGTTGTTGATCAACAAAGGCTTGTGCGGCAGCATTGGTTAAATGCTCAATGGCTTTGCCACGTAAAATAGCCAGCTTTCTACGCCGTGAGTCATTAGGGCCTAACAGACGATAGGTTTCTGGCAGATCATCGCCGACTAAATTGAGCAGCAGAGCTTCAACTTCAGCATAATCGAGCAGATCCATTTCAATGCCATCTTCAAGATCAATCAAGCCATAGCAAATATCATCGGCAGCTTCGACTAAATACACTAAGGGGTGGCGCGCCCAGTGTTCGTCATCCAATTTAGGAATGCCTAGTTTGTCAGCGATTTTCTCCAATAACGCCAGTTCGCTTTGGTAACTGCCAAACTTATGTTTTTTATAGCCTTGAGCGTTGGCATGCTTGGAGCTCCAAGGGTATTTCGAGAAGGCACCCAAGGTTGCATAAGTCAGGCGCATGCCACCATCAAACTGATGGTACTCAAGTTGCGTGAGTACGCGAAAACCTTGCGCATTGCCTTCAAAGTTTAGAAAATCAGCGCGCTCAGCTTCGCTCATGCTGTCAAGCCAGCCGTCACGTGCCGCTTGTTGAAACCAATGCCGAATGGCATCTTCGCCGGAGTGGCCAAAAGGTGGGTTGCCGATATCGTGGGCGAGGCAGGCGGACTGTACTATCATGCCAAGGTCGCTGGGCTCGCACCACTGAGGTAGAGCAGGGCGTAGCATCTCAGCGACACGCATCGCTAATGAGCGTCCCACACAACTGACTTCCAGCGAGTGAGTTAAGCGAGTATGGATATGGTCGTTACTGGAGACGGGATGAACTTGTGTTTTGCGACCCAGGCGGCGGAATGCGCCTGAGAAAATAATGCGGTCATGATCCTTATGAAAAGGACTGCGGCCCAGTTCTTCTGAGCTGTGGGAAGTTTTGCCTAAGCGCTCACGATTTAATAGTTGATGCCAATCCATTGTGCGCCCTCAATCAAGATATTCAAGGTAACGCACGACTTCTCAGTCAGTGCGTTTTATCTAGATTATCAGCTTGTGATGAGGTTGTATCGGCTTGCGACTGGCTTTTCACCAGTAAAAAAGGCAACAGGCCTACTGCTACTTTTAGCAGTGGCAGCATCTTACCGGCTGAGCGGCGATTGCGCGTTAGAAAGAAGCTGGCGAATGTAGCACCAGCCACGATCAGCAAAGGAGTTGAGCCTTGGGTGAGGCGCTTCTGATAACCACGAAGTTTTTGTATAGGCTCAAGTAACGCTATGCTTTCATGACGAATTTTTTGTCGATTTAACTCTAAGCGCATCTCAATAAGCTGTTTGCGTAAGGCGATACGGTCATCGTTATCTTGTTTTTTAGTCATGGTAGTAGCTGCTCTTTAGTTTTTTTAAGTTGGTTCAGTGACGCACTAAAGGGCGCTTGTGTACGACGATGCGCGGTTTTTATCCGCCATATACACACTAAGCCAGCACATGCATAAAATGCAGCCATAGCCACCAACAAAAGATGCTCGTAGTACGGCCATAACACGACAATCAGTAAGCCATTGAGCAACAAAAACAACATAAACAAACAAGCAGCAGTCAGCCCTAACCAAAGTAATTGCTGACTGCTGTTGTGTTTTTGTTCTTGTAGCTCCAGAGCAAATAACTCAGCATGATCGCTAAGCAAATCCAACGCCGCAGCGCCTAAGCGCCGCGAGCTGTCAGTAAAATTATGCTCTGTCATCTGTTAGCGCCTAGACACTAATAGACCTAACAAGAAGCCAACGCCAGCACCAATGGCTAAAGACTGTAGTGGATGCTCACGTACATAGTCTTGGCTATCACTTAATGCTTCTTTTCCGCGGTCAAGTAACGCTTGTTCTGTTGAACTCAGAGCTTTACGTGCTCGTTGTAAGCTTGAGTTAATTTGTCCGCGCAGTTCCTCTGCTTTGTCACCGGTTAGATCGACAGAATGTTGTAGCAGTTGCTCGGTATCAGATACCAGTGCTTTAAATTCTGCCATTAATGGGTCGCTCATACCGCGTATATTTTTTTTAGCCATGACAGTAGTACTCCAAAAGTAAACTCAAGATATTGCATGACATTAGAGGCCATATAGTTGTAACTAGTTCATTTTAAAACAGACTATATTTTTTTAAAATCAACCCGCCTTGTTAGCGGGTTAATTGGGAGCACATTTAAGGCTTACATCAATGGCATTGTGTAGCTAACAATTAGACGATTCTCGTCAATTTTTCCAGAAACATCTGAACGAAGTGTTGCGTTACGCCATTTCACGCCTAGATTTTTTAATGGCCCATCTTGGAAGACATAAGCGATATCAGTGTCGCGCTCCCACTCGCCACCACGTGACTGGTTTGCGCCCATATAGATGTTGTTACCTTTAACATAGCGGGTCATTAAGTTTAAGCCGGGGATGCCGAGACCAGCAAAATTATAGTCATAACGTGCTTGCCAAGATTTTTCATCAGTAGCTGCGAAGTCACGAATTTGTACATAGTTGGTCAAGAGAGGATCTGTCAGTTCAATGTAAGCGTAACCGGTATCGCCAGACATTTGTTGATAGCCCAAGCCAAAGCTGTTGTAACCCAGTTTATAGGTCAACATTCCAGAAATAGCTTTGTTATCAATACCGCTTTTGCCATCTTCAGTTGTTCTGGCAAAACGTAAATCAGTTTTTAATGATTGGCCTTCAGCAATCGGTAATGTGTAAACACCGTTAAGGATATGCTGTTTATAAGCACCATCAAAGTTAGCAAAGTTGTAACCCGTACTTAGGCCAGTATCACCCCACACGTAATTTGCACCGGCAAAGTCAAATTTGCTGGTTACTTTCTGGTGCGCAGGTGAGCGGGTGGATTTATTGTTACGTTTGCCTTGGTTGCCTGAGAAGCCATTTAAAACAATAGGTGCGTTATCAGTTGAGTTACGCTGGTTCATGCGACCTAAACGACCGATATCAGCGGTTAGGTTGTCAATTTCTTTACTGTTAATATGCACGCCAGTAAAGGTTTGCGGGATCAAACGCCCGTCACCAGAGGATACGGTGGGCAGCTTAGGCATTAAAGTACCGGCTTTTAATGTGCTCTCAGATAAGCGCGCTTTAAATGTTGCGCCCAGTTGGCCGTAGCTGCTAGGTGCCTTGCCTGAGCTTTTGCTTCTTGGTAACAAGCCTGTTCCTGCAGTACCGCCGCCTGAATCAAGTTTAAAACCGCTAAAGCCATACGCATCAACACCGACTCCAACAGTGCCTTCAGTAAAACCAGATTCGTAACGCAGTAAGAAACCTTGCGCCCACTCTTCAGCTTTTGATTGTGTTGCAGTGTCATGACGAAAATCACGATTCATATAGAAGTTGCGTAGCTCTAAGCTGGCTTTGCTATCTTCAATAAAAGCTGCTTGAGCGAGCATGGGGATACTGAGCGCAACTGCGAGCGTGCTAACGCTGATTGCGCGGGCTAACGGACTTAATTTCATTATTATAGTTCTCCGGAATGCGGATAAGTCGATCAAATTATAAGTGTTGTGACACGTGGAATAAATCATGTTTATGACTGCTGGGTCATCTAGACAATGGTCTGTTATAAGTGTTTTCTTATGTCTAGATTTTACTAGTTTGTTACCCGACCTATTTGCACTGCGCGACACCCATTGTCGCAGGAACATGGCACACTATTGAAAATTTTCACAGGACGTATCGATGTCAGCTGATCAGACGCTACAGCCAGGTTTCATCGTTGCACATAGCAACCATTTAGAAGAATTACGCGAATTAGTTGTGCAGTGGACGAAGATCAATCCGCTGCATGCGCTCGAAAATGAACATATTTTGGTGCAAAGTAATGGTATTGCACAGTGGCTGAAGCTGGCTTTAGCAGATGATCAAGGTTGCGGCATTGCTGCAGGTTTACAAATTGGTCTGCCAGCACGTTTTTTATGGCAAATTTATCGCCAAGTACTGGGCACCGATACGATTGCGAAAAGCTCGCCCTTTGATAAAGCGCCTTTGACTTGGCGTTTAATGCGCCTGTTGCCACGGGTGATTGACCAGCCTGTTTTCGCTCCGCTGCAGCATTTCTTAGGTCATGACCCTGATTTACGCAAACGTTATCAATTGTCTGAGCGCCTTGCTGACTTGTTTGATCAGTATCAGGTGTACCGCTCCGATTGGCTTAAAGACTGGGCCGTAGGTGATGATCAGTTACGCCAAATTGATGGTCAGCCACAGGTGAGTGTTGAAAAAGCGCAAGCTCGCGAACCTATCGTGGCGTGGCAGGCGCAATTGTGGCGTTTATTGATTGATGATATCGGCGAAGATGCCATCCATAGCAGCCGTGCCGCTGTACATCCGCGCTTTATTGAAGCAATGCAAGCCATGGACACTGCGCCAGCCGGATTGCCACGGCGGATTATTATTTTTGGCATTTCATCACTGCCTGCGCAGATGGTTGAGGCCTTAGCGGCGATCAGTCGATTTAGCCAAGTCATGCTTTGTGTACATAACCCGTGCCAGTATCATTGGGCCGACATTGTTGAAGATAAACAGTTATTACGTCATGAGTACCGCCGTCAAAGCCGTAAAGAGGGCTTTCCTGAGGTGTTATCCATTGAGCAACTGCACCAGTTTGCCCATCCTTTATTAGCGGCGTGGGGTAAGCAGGGACGTGACTATATTAGTTTGCTGGATAAGCATGATGAATTGGACACCTACCAAACGCAGTTTAATAGTCAGGGCCAGCGCGTTGATATCTTTGAAGATGGAAAGATTGGCACACTGCTAGAACAACTGCACAACGATATTTTACATTTGCGCCCATTGGCGGATACGCGGGCAACTTGGCCAGCGCTAGAGCCGCAAACAGATCAGTCATTGCGCTTTCATATCACCCACAGTGCCCAGCGTGAAGTTGAAGTCTTACACGATCAACTGTTAGCGCATTTTAATGCTGACTCCAGCTTAAAGCCGCGCGATATTATTGTGATGGTGCCGGATATCAATAGCTACGCACCGCATATTCAGGCGGTGTTTGCTCAGTATGCGCGCAATGATTTGCGTTATATTCCCTTTACACTGTCTGACCAAGCCGAGCAGAGCACCGAGCCATTATTGATCGCGATGCATGAGCTACTGCGCTTGCCTGAGTCACGCCTGACGGTGACCGATATTATGAGCTTGCTCGATGTACCGGCAGTGCGAGGGCGTTTTGCCATTCACGAAGATCATTTGCCCATTTTACAGCGCTGGCTGACCGGTGCCGGTGTGCGTTGGGGGCTGAATGCGAAGCACCGTGAAGATTTCTCTCTGCCACAAGGTTTAGCACAAAACACCTGGGACTTTGGTCTGCAACGCATGTTGCTGGGTTATGCCATGGGTGACAGTGATGCCTATGCGGGTATTCAGCCTTATGACGAAGTCGGCGGATTAGACGCAGCGTTAATCGGACCACTGACGCACTTTCTTGATGCTTTGCAAGACTTGCACGAGCAACTCAGCAGTCTGCAGCAGTTTGCCGAGTGGCGCAGTATCTTCTTAGCGTTGCTGGAGCAGTTTTTCTTAGTTGAAGAGGATGCTGACTATTTATTAATGCAGCGCATGCGCGAAGGCTGCGAGCAGTGGTATCAGTTGTGCATTGATGCGGAACTGGATGAGCCCTTAACCCTCGCTGTTGCGCGTGAAGCATGGCTGAGCAATATTGATGCCGATCACCTGAGTCAGCGCTTTTTAGCAGGTTCGGTTAACTTTTGTACGCTGATGCCGATGCGCGCCATTCCATTTCGCATGGTGTGTTTATTAGGTATGAACGACGGTGATTACCCACGTGTGCAAGCGCCATTAGACTTTGACTTAATGGGCAGTGACTATCGTCCGGGTGACCGCTCGCGTCGTGAAGATGACCGCTACTTATTACTCGAAGCCTTACTCTCAGCGCGTGAGAAGCTTTATATCAGCTGGGTAGGGCGCAGTGTACGTGATAATACTGAGCGTCCACCCTCAGTTTTGGTTGCGCAATTACGCGACCATATCAGCAGTGGTTGGCATGCAGACGATGAGCAGTCCTTATTAGATGCGTTAACTACAGTGCATCCGTTGCAGCCCTTTAGTCAGCATTATTTTACTGACAATAAAGAGCACGCTGATTTATTTACTTATGCGCATGAATGGTCTGTTTTGCATCAAGCACCTGCGGCTGACAGCGCCACGCTTTTAGATCGGTTTGTGCCTGTCAGTACGATGACGCCTGAGTTGTTGCAGCGATTTTTACGTGATCCCGTTAAGTTTTTCTTTACTGAACGCCTAAAAGTGCACCTCGACCAAGCTGAGCTTGAGGTATTTGAAGATGAGCCTTTTGCTCTGGATGGCTTGCAACGCTATAGCCTGCAATCTGAACTCTTAAGTGCCGGTCAACATGCTGCACAGGATGCGGATTTATCTAAGGTGTTAGAGCTGCACAGCGAAAAACTGCAGCGTAGCGGTGCTTTGCCGATGTGCGCCTTTGGTGAGCAAGTGCGCAGTGAATTAATTGAACCGCTACTGCCACAGCTTGAGCATTATCGAATGCTCTGTGAGGCTTGGCCTCATGAGGAAGAGGCCGCGCGCCTAATTGATCTAGAAAACGGGCAAATTCATCTAGAAGGCTGGTTAGGCGGACTGCGTACCGCTACGTACAGTGAGGACGCTGCAACTGAATACGCACGTATTGAACTGACTCCTGGCAAAATCAACAGGGGTAAAGAGCGCAGCTGGCATCGTTTATTAAGGCCTTGGGTGCAGCATGTGCTGATCAATGCCTCCGGTGCAGCGACACAAACCTTTATTATTGCTCAAGAAAGCAGTATTGCCTTTGCCAGTCTTGACGCTGAACGTGCTTTACAGATTGTGCAGGCGTGGCTTGAGTGCTGGCAAAGTGGCTTAAACGAGCCGATCCCCGTGGCGTTAAAAACCGCAATGGATTTCTTGAAAAACCAATCCGATGGCAAAGCGAAATCCGTCTATGAAGGCGGCTTCCAATCGGCTGGTGAGGTACAACAAAGTGCCGCGCTAGCACGTCAATTCCCCAGTTATGCGGATTTAATCGCCGATGAGACTTTTGGCGAGTGGGCTGAGCTACTCTACGGCTCCTTATTCAACGCCGATATTATCAAGTTGGAACGTCAGGGAGATGCGCAATGAGTCCGTCACACACCACACAGCGACCCTTGGCGTTGCAGTTTCCGTTACATGGCAGTCGTTTAATTGAGGCCAGTGCTGGTACCGGCAAAACCTACACCATCGCTGCACTCTATGTACGCTTAATTTTGCAGCATGGCATTGATGAGGGCACTGCCTTTAATCGTTACTTATTGCCGCCTGAAATCTTAGTGGTGACCTTTACGGATGCCGCGACCCAAGAGTTGCGTGATCGTATTCGCGCCCGACTGGTTGAAGCCGCGCAAGTGTTTCGTGAGGAGCAAGC
>DATERS010000085.1:0-28647 GCA_035271365.1 Thiopseudomonas sp. | reverse complement strand
CCATCTGCGTGCCACTCGTAGACAACAAAGCTGAAGTTTTTCAAGTCACCTTTATCATCAAACTCAAGCACACCTGTCGGCGTATCAAAGCTGTTGTTGCGCAAAGCCTCAGCAACTTTGACTGGATCCTGTGATTTGCTGATAGTCATGGCATCGGCCATCACTTGCACTGCAGCGTAGGCTGGGAAGACAAAGGCGCCACGTGGATCTTGTTTCTTAGCTTTAAAGGCTTCGACTAAGTGAGCGTTTTTAGGGTCTTCATCAAAAGCTTTTGGCAAGGTCACTAACATGCCTTCTGATGCTTCACCGGCAATTGCCGAGATATCGCTGTTACCCACGCCTTCTGGACCCATAAAGCGTGCGGTGAGTTTGTTTTCAGCCGACTGGCGCAGCAACATACCCATTTCTGGGTGGTAGCCACCGAAGTACACAAAATCAACGTTCTCTTTTTTCAACTTAGCAATCAGTGCGGAGAAGTCTTTATCACCGGCAGTCACACCTTCAAATAAGGCTACTGGGATTTTTGCATCATCCAGAGCTTTTTTCACTGCAGTGGCAATACCTTCACCGTACTGCTGCTTATCATGCAAAATGGCAGCGCGCTTTGGCTTGAGTTTCTCAACCACATAGTTACCTGCAGTTGGGCCTTGCATGGTATCGAGACCAATGGTGCGAAAAATCAGGGTGTGGCCTTTCTCTGTCAGTTCAGGTGCCGTGGAAGCGGCGGTGATCATCAGAATGCCTTCTTCCTCGTAGATATCCGCTGCAGGCTGAGTTGAACCTGAACACAAGTGACCCACGACAAACTGAATACCGTCATTCACTATTTTGTTTGCGACAGCGACGGCTTGCTTAGGGTCGCAAGCATCATCATAGGTGGTGGCTTCAAGCATGCTGCCATTGACGCCGCCGGCTTTATTGATTTGCTCAATCGCCATTAAAGCGCCCATGGATTGCATATCGCCATATTGGGCAACAGGGCCGGTGACAGGGCCAGCGAGGGCAATTTTAATCGGCGCAGCGGCTAATGAATAACTAGCAGCACCCGCTAAAGCGATAGCAGCAAACAGCTTGCTAATACGTTGAGTTGTTTTGCTCATAAAATTGGCACCTTTTAATAGTTTTTTATGCGACTGCTTCTTAAATATAATTAAAAGAGAAGTCGTGGCGATTCTCAGTGTAGAGAACTTCTAGGTGAAGGGGAACTGCGGGCTATAAGTCTTTTGCTGCTGACGTAGCGACGCCACGCAGGTTCTTTACCTGACTGATCAGTCAGTTGTTGTTGCATCAAAACAGTAAGAGGACACACTTTATCGAATGCAGGCGGGGCAGGTTGTGTTGCTATAGGAGCGAATGGCTGTGCCGCTGTTCATATAGCTGAGTGCTATCCAACCTACAACTCAAATCTAAAGGCTTGCGGGTGACCGAGTATGCGCTGCGGCAGGCCAGACTGAGCTGAACCACCGCAGTATATAAGCTTGATATTAAACCGTACGCGAGAACTCGCCACGTTGCTGTACGCCAAGATAGGCATCAAATGCCATGGCGACACTGCGCATCATCAAGTTGCCTTTGTCGAGCAAGACAATAGCCTCGTCACTGATGGTGACTAAACCATCTGCAACCTGTTCTTGCAGCATCAGCAGTGCATCAGCAAAGTACTCATTAAACACAATCGCGTGCTGCTGCTCAATAGCGGCAATATCGATGCGGTTATGACACATCAGCATACTGATCACGTCACGGCGCAGTTGGTCATCGGCGTTGAGTTTATAGCCGCGGTGCAGTGGTAATTCGCCTTTGTTTAAGTAGGCATAGTATTGCGATAATTCTTTGACGTTTTGACTGTAGGTATCGCCCACTTTACCAATCGATGACACGCCTAAGCCAATCAGATCACAATCAGCATGGGTTGAGTAACCTTGGAAGTTGCGTTGCAGCGTATCGTTAATGCGTGCTTGCGCCAGTTCATCTTCAGGCAAAGCAAAGTGATCCATACCAATATAGATATAACCTGCATTGCATAAACGGCGAATAGTCAGCTCAAGCAATTCCAGTTTACGCTCGGGTGGCGGCATATCTTCAGGACGAATCATACGTTGCGCACGGACCATTTTTGGTAAGTGTGCATAGCTGTACGCGGCAATACGGTCAGGGCGCAGGGCGATGATTTTATCCAGCGTGGTATTAAAGCTTTCTACTGTTTGCAGTGGTAAGCCGTAAATTAAATCCACACTGATAGAGCGAAACTCTGCGGTACGCGCTGCATCCATCAGCGCTTGAACTTGCTCGTCACTTTGCACGCGGTTGACTGCTTGTTGCACTTTGGGATCAAAGTCTTGGATACCAAAACTGACACGGTTAAAACCTAAATCGCGCAGTTGCTGAACTTGCTCTGGGGTAATGGTGCGCGGATCAACTTCCAAAGAGAATTGACGCTGTGAGCTCTCGTCGAAGTTAAACGCCTCACGCAGACAGTTCATTAAATCAGTGAGTTGTTCTTGGGTCAGGTAGGTTGGCGTACCGCCGCCGAGGTGGAGTTGAGTGACCTTGCGTTTTTGATCAAATAAACTCGCCTGTAAACGAATTTCTTGTTTTAAGTATTCAAGGTATTCCACAGCGCGGCTTGTTTTTTGCGTAATAATTTTATTACACGCGCAGTAATAACACAGGCTTTCACAAAACGGGATATGGATATAAATTGATAGGGGCTTGGCAATAGGATGCTGATTGCTCTGCGTTGCCGCCTGACGGTAATGATCCTCGGCAAAAGCCGTGTGAAATTGTGGAGCGGTCGGGTAGGACGTGTAGCGTGGACCCGGACGGTCATATTTTTCCACAAGTGCTCTATTAAAGCTCGGCATATGCTCCATTGGCCAGACCCCTATTTTATACTAGTTAGAAGAACAGCTTTGCTGATCATTATTGAATAGCGCTAGACTACAGCAAGCGCGCAGGCTTGCGTAAAAAGACCGGCAAGATGTTGATTTAGCGCAATTTTTTATTCTAGTAGCATAAAGATGAACCACACAATAGATAAATTATGAACAGTAAAATGATCCGATGGGGACTGCTAGGCTGGCTGGTTGCTTTAAGCTTCTCGCTGGTCGGTTGCCAAAAACTGCCCAGTTTAGAAGGGCGCACTCAGTCACAGGCGTATTCTAAAGAGCAAGTGGCTGATACCTATTTTGCTAAAGCGCTAGCGCCGATCGAGCAAAGCAATGGTAGCCAAAAAAGTGGCATTTTCCCGCTGATTGAAGCCGATGAAGCCTTTGCTGCACGTATGATGCTGGCCAAATATGCGCAACGCAGTTTGGATGTGCAATATTATATTTGGCGGCATGATATGACCGGTACCATGCTATTTGAAGCCCTGCACGCGGCAGCTGATCGTGGCGTGCGTGTGCGTTTATTGTTGGATGATAATAATACCAACGGCTCTGAACCTATCTTGCAGGCTCTGCATGGTCATCCGAATCTTGAAGTACGTTTATTTAATCCCTTTATGCTGCGTAAGCCACGCTGGACGGGGTTTGTGACCGACTTTTATCGCCTCAATCGACGTATGCATAATAAGTCTTTTACTGCTGATAACGCTCTGACCATTATTGGCGGGCGCAATATCGGAGATGAATACTTTGGTGCGACTGATGATGTGTTATTTGCTGACTTAGATGTGCTGACTGCGGGGGCTGCAGTACAGGATGTGTCCAATGATTTTGATAAGTATTGGGACAGTGGTTCATCCTATCCGCTGGATCGCGTGGTGCTGAGCAAACACAGTGTATCGTTGGATGACTTGCGTAAAGAAGCCAAAGCAATTGCGGCTAGTGCTGGTGCGCAGCAGTATGTTGAGTCGTTGCGTGAGTCCCCCTTTATTGCTCAGTTGGAACAGCATAATCTTGATTTTGAATGGCTCAAAGTGCGCATGGTCAGTGATGATCCGCGTAAGGGTTTGGGCTTGGCAGAAAAAGAATCACTGTTGATCCAGCAGTTTCAAGACATTATCGGTAACCCCACCGTTGATGTGGAGCTGGTTTCACCGTACTTTGTACCAACTGAAGCAGGTGTCGAAGCCTTTGCTTGGCTGGTGCGCCAAGGCGTCGAAGTTAAAGTGCTGACGAACTCATTATCAGCAACCGATGTGTCTGCAGTGCATGCTGGTTATGCTAAACGTCGTAAAGCTTTATTACAGTCCGGTGTGATCCTGTATGAGATGCAACGACACCCCACACAAGTGAAGAAAATGAAGCGTAAAAAGCGCTTTTTAGGCAGTTCTGGCTCTAGTTTGCACGCAAAAACCTTCTCAGTTGACCGAAAACATGTGTTTATTGGCTCTTTTAATTTCGATCCGCGCTCGGCAAACTTAAATACTGAGCTGGGTTTTGTAATTGACAGTCCACAGCTGGCGCGGCGCATTAACCAAGCTTTTTATGATGAAATTCCTGCGCATGCTTACCATGTTAAACTGAGCTCTACAGGCCGTATTTACTGGACTGAGCAGCAAGATTGGGGTGTGAAAACCTACACCTCTGAACCTAATAGCAGTGTCTGGCGTCGAATGACTGTTCGCCTGTTTTCATGGCTGCCAATTGAAGGATTATTGTAATACTGTAAAATCTCTGCCGGATTGGATGGATATTTCTGTTCGAGCCCTCTAGAATGCATGCCCTTGATTCTAGGGTCGGTACGTCTGGCCACGTCTATTCAACGAGGAATAACCATGCAAGTTTCCGTAGAAAGCACTTCCGCCCTTGAGCGCAAATTAAATATTAGCGTTCCAGCTGAGCGTATTGAAAGTGAAGTTACTAAACGCCTTCAGCAAACTGCTAAACGCGCTAAAGTATCTGGCTTCCGTCCAGGTAAAGTGCCAATGAGCATTATTCGTCAGCGTTACGAAGCTGATGCACGTCAAGACGTGCTCGGTGATGTGATTCAAGCAACTTTTTATGAGGCAGTTGTTGCCGAGAAGCTTAATCCAGTGGGTCAACCATCGATTGAGCCGCAAATGTTCGAAAAAGACAAAGGTCTTGAGTACATTGCAACATTTGAAGTGTTTCCAGAATTTGAAGTACAAGGTTTAGAAGCGATTGAAGTTGAGCGTCAGAGCGCCGAAGTGGCTGAGACTGATGTTGACAATATGCTCGATATCTTGCGCAAGCAAAACACCCGCTTTGCTGATGTAGAGCGTGCAGCGGCAAACGATGACCAAGTCACCATCAGCTTTGTAGGTAGCATCGACGGCGAAGCATTCGCTGGCGGTACCGCTGACAACGTACCTTTGGTATTGGGTTCAGGTCGTATGATCCCTGGTTTTGAAGAAGCATTAGTAGGCTGCAAAGCTGGCGACACTAAAGTGATCACGCCAACCTTCCCAGAAGATTACCAAAACCTTGATTTAGCCGGTAAAACTGCTGAGTTCACTGTTATTGTAAACAAGGTTGAAGGCCCAGAGCTACCAGAGCTAAACGAAGAATTCTTCGCCATGTTCGGTAACACTGAAGGCGGTTTAGACGGTTTCCGTGCTGAAGTTAGAAAAAACATGGATCGCGAACTAAACCAAGCCATTAAAGGCAAAGTAAAAAGCCAAGTGATGGACGGTTTATTAGCAGCCAATGAGATTGAAGTACCAAGCGCACTGATTTCTAACGAAGTCGATCGTTTGCGTGTACAAGCAGTACAACAGTTTGGTGGTAATGTTAAACCTGACCAACTGCCTGCAGAGCTGTTCACTGAACAAGCGAAGCGTCGCGTTGCATTGGGTTTAATCGTTGCACAAATGGTTAAGCAGTTCGAAATCAAAGCAGACGATGCACAAGTACGTAGCACCATCGAAGAAATGGCTGCTGCTTACCAAGAGCCAGAGCAAGTGGTTGAGTGGTACTATAAAAACGAGCAGCAACTGGAAGATGTCCGTGCAGTTGTGCTTGAAGAGCAAGTTGTAGATACTGTTTTAGCGAAAGCAAAAGTAACTGATGTTACTGTTGCCTACGAAGAAGCAGTTAAGCCAGCAGCAGCACCTCAAGCTGAAGAAGAAACCAGCGCTGAGTGATTTTACTCTGCTGACACCCAAGTGCTGGCAGGCCTGTGAGGTCTGTTAGCCAACAAGCCAGCCTTAGTGCTGGCTTGTGTCTTTATGACGATTAGCATTAATCTTGGAGCTACGGCAGATATGTCACACAATACATTTATGCAAAATCCGCACGATATTCAGGCCGCTGGTGGTTTAGTACCTATGGTCGTTGAGCAATCATCACGCGGTGAGCGCGCCTATGATATTTATTCGCGTCTGCTAAAAGAGCGCATTATTTTCTTGGTGGGGCCCGTTGAAGACTATTCAGCGAACCTTGTAGTGGCGCAGCTATTATTTTTAGAAGCAGAAAACCCCGATAAAGATATCCATTTGTATATCAACTCACCCGGTGGTTCTGTAACTGCAGGTATGTCGATTTACGACACCATGCAATTTATTAAGCCTGATGTATCGACCATGTGTATTGGCCAAGCGGCCAGTATGGGTGCGTTGTTACTCGCAGGTGGCGCGGCCGGTAAACGTTACTGCTTACCGCATTCACGTATGATGATTCACCAGCCATTGGGCGGTTTTCAGGGTCAAGCATCGGATTTTGAAATCCATGCGCGCGAAATTTTAACCATTCGTGATCGCCTCAATCAAATCCTTGCTGACCACACCGGTCAACCGATGGATGTGATTGCTAAAGATACCGACCGCGATAACTTTATGAGCGGTGAAGAAGCAGTTAAATACGGCTTGATTGATCATGTGGCAACCAAGCGACAAATGCCTGTTTAATCAATTCTAAGTGATGCTGTATATGTTTTATGTGGGCGCATGGGTTGAAAAAGCCAATTGAAGGCTTCATCTACTACTCATAGCCTACCAATACTGGAACGAACGAATGACTGATACGCGTAGTGGCGAGGACAAAGGCAAGTTGTTGTATTGCTCCTTCTGTGGCAAAAGCCAACATGAAGTGCGCAAGCTGATTGCTGGCCCCTCTGTTTTTATTTGTGATGAGTGCGTCGACTTATGTAACGAGATTATCCGTGAGGAAGTCGAAGAGCTTGAGTCCGACAGCGCGACACATAAACTGCCTTCTCCTAAGGAAATCAGCGCCATTCTTGACCAGTACGTGATTGGCCAAGAACGCGCTAAAAAAGTGTTAGCAGTGGCGGTATATAACCACTACAAACGCTTAAATAATCGTGATAAGAAAGACGAGATTGAATTAGGTAAAAGTAATATTTTGCTGATCGGTCCAACCGGATCAGGTAAAACATTGCTGGCCGAAACATTAGCACGCTTATTGAACGTACCTTTCACCATCGCTGATGCAACCACTCTGACTGAAGCCGGTTATGTGGGTGAAGATGTTGAAAACATTCTGCAGAAGTTATTGCAGAAATGTGATTACGATGTTGAAAAAGCTGAAATGGGGATCGTCTATATCGATGAAATCGATAAGATTACCCGTAAATCTGACAACCCGTCGATCACTCGTGATGTGTCAGGTGAAGGTGTTCAACAAGCTTTATTGAAGCTGATTGAAGGTACCGTGGCTTCGATTCCTCCTCAGGGTGGACGTAAGCATCCGCAGCAAGAGTTTTTGCAGGTGGACACTAAAAACATCCTGTTTATTTGTGGTGGTGCGTTCTCTGGCTTAGAAAAAGTCATCCAAAACCGTTCAGTCAAAGGCGGAATTGGTTTTGGCGCAGAAGTGCACAGCAAAGAGCAAGAGAAGAAAATTGGTGAAGCGTTACGTGACGTTGAGCCGGATGATCTGGTTAAGTTTGGCTTGATTCCTGAGTTTGTTGGTCGTTTGCCTGTGATCGCAACATTGGAAGAGCTGGATGAAGCTGCTCTGGTAGAAATTCTGACTGAACCGAAAAACGCGCTGACTAAACAGTACGGTAAGTTATTCGATATGGAAGGGGTTGAGCTGGAGTTTCGTCCTGATGCACTGCAAGCGATTGCTAAGCGTGCATTGCTGCGTAAAACCGGCGCGCGTGGCTTGCGTTCGATTCTTGAAGGCATTCTACTCGACACTATGTATGACATCCCATCAGAAACTGATGTGAGTAAAGTCGTGATTGACGAGAGTGTGATTGAAGGTAAATCGAAACCGTTATTGATTTACGCAACGCCAGACACTGCAGCAAAAACGGCACCTGATGCTTAATTTTGCTTAGTGTTTTAACAGAAGGGCCTACGGGCCCTTTTGTATTTTATGCTGCCCACCTTGTAATCGTTGTAATGCATCCCCATCTTTGATCACAGGCTTAGCCAATTTTTTTACGGCCTGCGTGCCGCATGTGAGAGAGAATAATGAAGACAATCATCGAATTGCCGTTATTACCATTGCGAGATGTTGTTGTGTATCCGCATATGGTTATTCCCCTATTTGTAGGGCGTGAGAAATCCATTGCGGCACTTGAAGCTGCAATGCAAGGTGACAAAAAAGTCCTTTTGGTTGCACAACACAGTCCTGCTGATGATGATCCAGAACTGAGTGAACTGCACCCAGTCGGTACTGTTGCAACTATTTTGCAATTGCTGAAGCTGCCTGATGGTACGGTCAAAGTATTGGCTGAAGGCGAACAGCGTGCTGAAATCATTAAGCAAGTCTCTGCAGAGGATGCAGAGTATTTAAGTGCAGAAGTTCAGTTGCATCAGCTTGAAGACATCAGTGCGACTGAAAATGAAGTGCTGTGCCATACACTGTTTGAGCAATTTGAAAGCTTTGTTCAGCAAAGCAAAAAAGTCCCCGCTGAAGTCTTAGCCACCTTAGGTGAGATTGAGGACGTGGGTCGTTTGGTTGACTCGATTGCCGCGCAAATGACGCTCAAGCTTGAGCAGAAGCAGACTGTGCTCAGTAGTTGGCCGATCACTGAGCGTATGGAGCTGTTGCAAGGTATTTTAGATACCGAGCTTGAGTTGCTCACTGTTGAAAAGCGTATTCGTGGCCGCGTTAAGAAACAAATGGAGCGCAGTCAGCGTGATTACTATTTGAATGAGCAAATGAAAGCCATTCAAAAAGAGCTGGGTGACGACGAGGACGGCAACAACGAAGTTGACGCACTGAAAAAACGTATTGATGAAGCGGGTATGCCAGAAGAGGCTTTGGCCAAGGCGCATGCCGAGTTGAAAAAGCTACAGCAAATGTCACCGATGTCGGCTGAAGCCAGTGTCGTGCGCACCTATATTGATTGGTTGCTGAACACGCCTTGGAAAGCTAAAAGTAAAGTTCGCTCAGACTTAAAGCGTGCTGAAGAAATTCTTGAAGCGGATCACTTTGGTTTAGAAGAAATCAAAGAGCGCATTCTTGAATACCTTGCGGTACAAAAGCGCGTGCGCAAGCTTAAAGGCCCAATTTTGTGTCTAGTGGGTCCGCCGGGTGTGGGTAAAACCTCATTGGCTGAGTCGATTGCACGTTCAGTGAATCGTAAATATATCCGTATGGCACTGGGTGGCGTACGTGATGAAGCTGAAATTCGTGGTCACCGCCGTACCTATATTGGTGCGATGCCAGGTCGTATTATTCAGCGACTGAGTAAAGTCGGCGTACGTAACCCACTATTTTTGCTCGATGAAATCGACAAAATGGGTACCGATATGCGCGGTGATCCAGCGTCTGCATTGCTAGAAGTGCTTGACCCTGAGCAAAATCACAGCTTTAACGACCACTATTTGGAAGTTGATTACGACTTATCCGATGTAATGTTTGTGTGTACTGCCAACTCAATGAATATTCCTGCGCCGTTATTGGACCGTATGGAAGTGATTCGTTTGCCAGGCTACACTGAAGATGAAAAGTTGAATATTGCGCAGAAGTACTTAGTCAGCAAGCAGCTGAAAGCCAATGGCTTGAAAAAAGCCGAGCTTGAATTTGAGCCTGATGCACTATTGAATATTGTGCGTTTGTATACCAGTGAAGCGGGTGTGCGTGGTTTAGAGCGTCAAATTGCTAAAGTGTGCCGTAAAGTCGTTAGAGAACAGACGACGAAAAAAGCCATTGCAGTCATCGTTAAAGCGGATGATTTAGAACATTACTTAGGTGTGCAGAAGTACACCTATGGTTTGGCTGAAGAAGCGGACCAAATTGGACAAGTCACAGGTTTGGCCTGGACACAAGTCGGTGGTGTGTTGCTGACCATTGAATCTGCAGTGATTCCAGGTAAAGGTCAGTTGATTAAAACCGGTTCACTGGGCGACGTGATGGTTGAGTCGATGACCGCTGCTTTAACCGTGGTGCGCAGCCGAGCACAGCGTCTAGGCATCGCTCCAGACTTCTATGAGAAGAGCGACGTGCATTTGCATATGCCAGAGGGGGCGACCCCTAAAGATGGCCCTAGCGCAGGTATAGGCATGTGTACGGCCTTGGTGTCAGCCTTAACTAAGATACCTGTGCGTGCTGATGTGGCTATGACGGGTGAAATCACCTTGCGTGGTCAGGTGTTGGCGATTGGTGGTTTGAAAGAGAAATTACTGGCTGCCCACCGTGGCGGAATCAAAACCGTTATCATTCCTGAAGAGAATGTGCGTGACTTGAAGGAAATTCCAGATAATATAAAGGCCGATTTAGACATCAAACCAGTGAAATGGATTGACGAAGTGCTGCAAATTGCGTTGCAATACATGCCTGAGCCTTTATCTGATGTCGCATCTGACCTATTGATAAAGGATGAGTCGCGTGAAACTGAGGGCAATGATAGCCTCAGAACACACTAATGCAGTTATGATAGACATGTTTTTGGCACCTTGCTTTAAGGTAAGGTGTCTGTCTCATTGAATTGCATAACAGAGTTGTTTTTGTTTGCATATATGTTGCAAACATCATTTTTTGAAAACCTAAGGGGACTTACGAGTGAACAAGTCAGAGTTAATTGATAAAGTTGCTGCTTCGGCAGATATTCCTAAAGCAGTTGCTGGACGTGCATTAGACGCTGTGATTGCAAGCATCACAGGTGCATTGCAAGAAGGTGATTCAGTCGTATTGGTTGGCTTTGGTACATTCGCTGTTAAAGATCGCGCTGCACGTATTGGCCGCAATCCACAGACTGGTAATCCAATTGAGATTGCAGCAGCTAAAATTCCTGGCTTTAAAGCAGGTAAAGCACTGAAAGACGCCGTTAATAATTAAGCGTTTGTAAATGCATCAGTCTGCGGGCTGATGCACTTGATACGTGTTAAAAGTTCTTGCTGATCTAAAGTCGCAGACTTTGTATACGTATCAGTCAATGCAGAGGCGCATCGTTCGGTGCGCCTTTATTTTGTTAGACCGACCCATAGTGCACAGCCATATTAAATGGTTACATCGGGGGATGCATGCTGCAGAATATTCGAGATAACTCTACGGGGTGGATCTCTAAATCAATTATTGGTTTGATTGTGGTGCTTTTTGCTTTTACTGGTTTTGATGCCATTTTAGGTTCGACCAGCAACAGTAATAATGCTGCTAAAGTGAATGGCGAAGAAATTACCCTCGATGCATTGGCTGAGGCAAAAAACAACCAACGTAGACAGTTGATCCAGCAATTTGGTCAAGATTTTGATACCAATCTTATTGATGAGTCGTTGCTTTCTGAAGCAGCACTTAAAGGGCTGATTACACGTGCGCTATTGGTGCAAGCAGCAGATCAATCTGACTTTGCTTACTCCAGTGCGGCGATCGATCAGTTCATTCTACAGGCTCCTGAATTTCAGGACGATGGTCAGTTCAGTGCCGACCGCTTTGATCAAGTTATTCGTCAAATGGGCTACAGCCGTTTGCAGTTTAGAAAAATGATCGAAGAAGAAATGCGCACCGGCCAATTGCGTGCTGGCATTGCTGCCAGTGCATTTGTGACTGAGCAAGAAGCCAATGCTTTTGCACGCTTAGAGCGTCAAACGCGTGATTTTGCCATGTTGAGCATTAAACCTGACTTTGACAATGTAGCGATTTCAGCTGAGCAAATTGAAGCCTATTACAACGATCACACAACTGACTTTATGACCGATGAGCAAGTGGTTGTTGAATATATCGAGTTGAAAAAATCAGCACTCTTTGATCAGGTCACTGTAGATGATGAGCAACTGCAAGAGCTGTATAAGGCAGAAATTGCTAATCTTGCAGAACAGCGTCGTGCGGCACATATTCTGATTGAAATCAGTGATGATGTGAGCGATGAGCAAGCTCGTGCCAAGGCTGACGAAGCGATTGCTCGCATCAATGCGGGTGAAACCTTTGCTAGCGTTGCCACAGAGTTGTCTGATGATGTGGGTTCAGCGCAGCAAGGTGGTGATCTTGGTTTTGCAACGCAAGGCGTGTATGAGCCAGAGTTTGAAGATGTTTTATATGCACTCAAGCAAGATCAGATTTCAGAGCCTGTGCGCACTGACTACGGCTGGCATGTGATTCAGTTGCTGGATGTTGAAGAGGCTGATATTCCAAGTTTCGATAGTTTAAAAGATAAACTGGCACAGAGCTTAAAAGCTCAAGAAGTTGAGCAGCGTTTTGTTGAGATCATTAAAGATCTTGAAGGCTTAGCCTATGAGTCAGCTGATTTACAGCAGCCTGCTGCTGAGTTGAACCTAGATATACAAGTCAGCGAGGCCTTTGGTCGTGAGGGAAAAGAAGGTTTGTTTGCTAACCGTCAAATCTTAGCGGCAGCCTTTAGCACTGAAGTGCTGGAAGAGGGTGCCAACAGTCTGGCGATTGAGCTTGATCCTGAAACCACTATTGTCTTGCGTGTTAAAGAGCACTTGCGTCCTCAGCAAATTGAACTGGCTGAAGTACGTCAGCAGATCGAGCAGCAATTGGTTAATGAGCAGGCGATTGAGCAAGCACAGACAACCGGTACAGCGCTGTTAGCTAGCTTGCAGGACAGTCAGACTCCAGTGACCCAAGCGCAAGAAACCCAAGAGTGGCAAATGGTTGAAGCAGCGATGCGTGACCAAGAGGGTATTGATCCGCAGGTATTGCAAACACTGTTTAAAATGCCCAAGCCTGACGTTGATTCAGCTAAGTTTGCGGGTTTAAGCTTAAATGACGGCAGTTATGTCGTGTTGCAGTTAACCGGTGTCAGTGATCCGGCAACGCCTTTAAATGCTGATGAGCTTGCTCAGTACCAGCAGATTTTGGCTTCACGTGCAGGACAAGTTGATTTTAATGCACTGATGCAACAGCTTGAATTGGATGCGAAAATCCAACGCTTCTAGTCGTTAGATAAATACAAAAAAACCCGCTGATCAGCGGGTTTTTTTGTATCGAGTGAAGACTTAATCTTCTTCGATATTGCCCATTGCTGTGGTGTTGAAACCACCGTCAACGTACATGATTTCACCGCTGATACCTGAAGCTAAGTCTGAGCATAAGAATGCACCAGCGTTACCCACTTCATCAATGGTCACATTGCGACGTAAAGGTGTTTGTTTTTCGTTAGCGGCGAGCATTTTACGGAAGTTTTTAATGCCTGATGCCGCCAAAGTGCGGATTGGGCCTGCTGATACGGCGTTAACACGCGTACCTTCAGCACCGAGACTGCCTGCTAAGTAGCGTACGCCGGCTTCTAGGCTGGCTTTAGCCATACCCATCACGTTGTAGTTCGGCATGGTGCGCTCGGCACCCAGGTAGGTCAGAGTCAGCAAGCTGCCATTGCGGCCTTGCATCATGTTACGACCGGCTTTAGCCAGCGCAATAAAGCTGTAAGAACTGATATCGTGGGCAATTTTAAAACCTTCACGGGTGGTGGCTTCAGTAAAGTCACCATCGAGTTGGTCGCCAGGTGCGAAACCGACTGAGTGAACGATGCAGTCTAAACCGTCCCATTTCTTCGCCAGTTCAGCGAAGACGTTTTCGATTTCGTCATCATTGGCTACATCACATGGAAAGCACAGGTCAGCTGATGAACCCCAGCTTTCAGCAAAACCTTCAACACGGCCTTTGAGCTTGTCATTCTGGTAAGTAAAGGCCAATTCTGCGCCTTCACGGTGCATCGCCGCTGCGATACCAGAAGCGATGGACAATTTGCTGGCCACGCCAACAATTAAAACGCGTTTACCGGTCATAAAACCCATGGTTTTTCCTCTTTTTGAGTCAATAGTCATTATTACAGTTGCTGCGGGCTGTTTATAAAAGCGGCTGCTAACAACTGTTGTGTGTAATCCTGTTGTGGTGCCGCAAAAATATCCTCTGCAGCACCTTGTTCAACCACTCGGCCTTGACGCATCACCAGTAATTGATGACTGAGCGCTTTAACTACGGCTAAGTCATGGCTGATAAATACATAAGTTAAGTTGTATTTTAGCTGTAAATGACGCAGCAGCTCTACCACTTGGCGTTGTACCGTACGATCCAGTGCCGAAGTGGGCTCATCCAAAATAATCAGCTTGGGTTTGAGCACCAAGGCGCGAGCAATGGCCACACGCTGACGTTGCCCCCCGGAAAACTCATGGGGATAACGGTTGCGCGTCTCTGGATCAAGGCCGACTTCATTTAATACCGCAATAATCGCCTGCTCTTGCTCCTCGGCATTGCCCATCTTATGGATCTGTAATCCTTCGCCAATGATATCTGAGACGCTCATTCTTGGGCTCAGGCTACCAAATGGGTCCTGAAAAACCACTTGAATATCGCGGCGCAGCGGGCGCACCTGCTTTTGCGAGAGGCCGTCGATGGCATTTCCTGCGTAAAAGATGCCACCTTTGCTCTGAATGAGTCGCAAAATAGCCAAGCCCAGCGTTGATTTACCTGAGCCACTTTCACCCACCACACCGAGGGTTTGCCCGCGTTGTAGAGTGAAACTGATGCCATCCACAGCTTTTACATAATCCACAGTGCGCTGCAAAATGCCTTTTTTAATCGGGAACCACACACGCAAATCTTGAACTTCTAATAAAGTCTCACAGGGCGTATGTGGCACCGGCAAACCGCTGGGCTCTGCACCGAGTAACTCTTGGGTGTAGGGGTGCTGTGGATTACTAAAAATCTCAGCACAGGGTGCTTGCTCAACAATTTCACCACTGCGCATTACACAGACACGATGTGCGACACGCCGTACTAGATTGAGGTCGTGGCTGATCAATAAGATCGACATACCCAGACGCTCTTGCAAGTCTTTTAGCAGCTCTAAAATTGTCAGCTGCACTGTGACGTCGAGCGCAGTGGTTGGCTCATCCGCAATCAGCAGCTCGGGCTCATTAGCCAAAGCCATGGCAATCATCACTCGTTGGCGTTGACCGCCGGACAGCTCGTGCGGGTAAGAGCTCATACGCTGTGCAGGGTTTTTGATCTCAACCAAGGTCAGCAACTCCAGCGTACGTGCTGAGGCTTGTTTCGCCGTCATCCCTTTGTGCAGCATCAGAATCTCATTGATCTGCTTCTCAATGCTGTGCAGTGGGTTCAAAGAACTCATGGGCTCTTGGAAGATCATCGCAATGCGGTCGCCGCGTACTTTACGTAAGTAGCTGGGCGTGGCACTGAGCAAATCTTGACCTTGATAGATAATCTTGCCGCTGGGATGACGGGCTATAGGGTAGGGCAGTAAGCGCAAAATAGAGTGCGCCGTCACTGATTTACCTGAACCACTTTCACCGACCAGCGCCAGCGTCTCACCTTTGTTAATGGTGAAACTGATGTGGTTGACCGCGCGCTGCACGTCCTCACCGCTGATAAATTCAACGGATAAGTCTTCAATGCTTAACAGCTGTTGTGTCTTATTTTCTTGGATCGAATGCATCACGGGCAGCCTCACCAATAAATACTAATAAACTCAGCATCAATGCCAAGACGGTAAAGGCACTGATGCCCAACCAAGGGGCTTGTAAATTGGATTTACCTTGCGCCACTAATTCACCCAACGAGGGTGAGCCGGGCGGTAAGCCAAAGCCTAAGAAGTCCAGCGCGGTTAAGGTACCGATCGCACCAGTTAAAATAAACGGCAAAAAGGTAATGGTCGACACCATGGCATTGGGCAAAATATGGCGGAACATAATCGCACTGTTTTCCATCCCTAAAGCCCGTGCAGCACGCACATATTCAAGGTTACGCCCGCGCAAGAACTCGGCGCGGACTAAATCCACCAAGCTCATCCACGAGAACAGCAACATAATCCCCAGCAGCCACCAAAAGTTCGGTTGAATAAAGCTGGCCATAATAATCAGTAAATACAAAACGGGTAGACCCGACCAGACTTCTAGAAAGCGCTGACCGACTAAATCCACCCAGCCGCCGTAAAAACCTTGCAGGGCACCAACAAAGACACCAATCACTGAGCTGATTAGCGTCAGCGTGAGGGCAAAGAGTACCGAAATACGAAAGCCATAAATCACTCGAGCCATCACATCACGGCCTTGATCATCAGTCCCTAACCAGTTTTGCAGCGAGGGCGGTGCTGGTGCTGGCACTTGCAGATCGTAGTTGATGCTGGAGTAGTTAAAGGGAATGATCGGCCATAGCATCCAGCCATCTTTTTCCGCTACTAATTCTTCGATGTAGGGGCTTTTATAGTTAGCCTGCAGTGGGAATTCGCCGCCAAAAGTGGTTTCTGGATAGCGTTTAACAACCGGGAAGTACAAGCCCCCGTCATAGCTGACTACCAGCGGCTTATCGTTGGCAATAAACTCAGCGCCCAGCGATAAGACAAATAAGATTAAAAATAACCACAGCGAATACCAGCCGCGCTTATGTAACTTAAAACGGGCAAAGCGGCGTTGGTTAATCGGAGAGAGTGCCATATCAGTTCCCCCGACTGCTAAAGTCGATACGTGGATCGACCAAGGTGTAAGTGATATCGCCGATCAATTTAACCAGTAAACCCAATAGCGTGAATAAAAACAACGTGCCAAACACCACAGGATAGTCACGATTAATCGCCGCTTCAAAACTGAGCAAACCTAAGCCGTCCAGCGAGAAAATCACTTCAATTAGCAGAGAACCAGTAAAGAACATACCAATAAAGGCCGCAGGGAAGCCGGCAATAATAATCAGCATGGCATTACGAAACACATGACCGTAGAGCACTTTGTTTTCCGGCAAGCCTTTAGCGCGTGCAGTGGTCACATATTGCTTATTGATTTCATCAAGAAAGCTATTTTTGGTCAGCAGCGTTAAGGTGGCAAAGTGACCAATTACCAGGGCAGTCACCGGCAAGGCTAAGTGCCAGAAATAGTCACCGATCTTGCCGAGCATGCTCAGTTCTTCAAAGTTATTGGAGGTCAGGCCGCGCAGTGGGAACCAACTTAAATAACTGCCGCCGGCAAAGACCACCACCAATAAAATGGCAAAGAGGAAGGCCGGGATGGCATAGCCGAGAATAATCGCCGAGCTGGTCCACACATCAAAAGCGCTGCCGTGGCGTACCGCTTTACTGATCCCCAGCGGTATGGAGATCATATACATCAGCAGCGTACTCCAGAGCCCCAGTGAGATAGAGACCGGCATCTTTTCAATAATTAAATCAGTGACCTTAGCGTCGCGGAAAAAGCTGCTACCAAAATCGAAGTGCGCATAGTTTTTCAGCATAATCCAAAAACGTTCGATGGCGGGCTTATCAAAGCCGTACATCTTCTCGATTTCCAGCACCAACTCAGGGTCCAGTCCTTGTGCACCGCGGTAGTTGGCCGATGAACTGCTGGAGACTTCTGAGCCACCGCCAGAGATGCGTCCCGTTGCGCCGCCTGCTGCCGCATCAAAGCCTTCCAGCTTGGCAATCATTTGCTCAACAGGTCCACCAGGAGCGGCCTGAATAATAATAAAGTTCACCACTAAAATCCCCAATAGCGTAGGAATAATCAGCAATAAACGCCGAAAAATATATGCCAGCATACTTATTGGTCCGTTACAGAAGGAGGGCTTGCTGCATCAGCATTATGCCACCAGGTCATTAAGCCATAATCATACAGCGGTGCGATTTCCGGCTGAGCTAAATGCTGCCAGTACGCCGTGCGCCATGTATCAATATAATAGTTGGGAATAACATAATGACCAGCCAATAACACGCGATCCAAGGCACGTGCATGAGTAATCAAGCTGGCACGACTGGGCGCATTAATTAAACCTTCAACCAGCGTATCAATGGCTGGGTCTTGAAGGCCAATAAAGTTGCGGCTACCAGGATTGTCTACGCTACTTGAGTGCCAGAAATCACGTTGCTCATTACCGGGGGAGTTGGACTGTGACCAAATACTAGAGGTCATATCAAAATCCCGTGAACGCATACGGTTGATATATTGCGAAACATCAGTGCGACGAATGATCATTTCAATGCCCAGCTCCGCTAGATTGCGCTTAAAGGGCAATAGCACACGCTCAAGATTGGCTTGGGCAATGATAAATTCAAATTCCAGTGGTTCACCTGCAACATTAACCATGCGGTCGTTTTCAATACGGTAACCGGCTTCCTGCAGTAAGCGCCAAGCTTCTAAGCGGCGCTCACGAATAATGCCGCTGGCATCACTGACTGGCGCTTGGTAGGCCTGAGTAAAGACCTGCTCAGGGATCGAATCACGTAAGGGCTCTAAAAGAGCCAACTCTTCTGCAGAAGGTAAACCGCGCGCGGCTAATTCAGAGTTTTCAAAGAAGCTTTGTGTACGAATATAAGCACTGTAAAACAGTTGCTTATTGGTCCACTCAAAATCAAACAGCAAGCCAATGGCTTCACGCACGCGCGGATCTTGAAAGATCTCGCGGCGCAGATTAAAGGTAAAACCCTGCATACCCACGGGGTTATGATTTTTAATCTCTTTCTTAATAATCTGCCCGCTGCGTAATGCCGGCGAGTTATAACCTGTGGCCCAGTCTTTGGCTGAATATTCCAGATTGAAATCAAACTGCCCCGCTTTAAAAGCTTCTAAGGCCACCGACATATCACGGTAGTAATCAATGTGGATGCTGTCGAAATTATACAGTCCGCGCGATACCGGTAAATCCTTTCCCCACCAGTCGGCCACTCGCTCATAACGTAAGCTGCGGCCTGCATCGACGCGTACTAAACGGTAAGGGCCGCTGCCTAAAGGGGCTTCTAAACTGGTTTTAGTAAAGTCCCGCTTGGCCCACCAATGTTTTGGCAGAATTTGTAACTGGCCCAGAATCAGTGGCAATTCCCGGTTTTCAGTGTGCTTAAAGTCAAAGCGCACTTGCAGTGGGTTTTCCACCACCACTTCGGCCACATCAGCGTAGTAATGGCGATACAGCGGGTGGCCTTTTTCTAGCAGTGTATTAAAGGTAAAGAGCACATCCTCTGCAGTGACCGGCTGGCCATCATTAAAACGCGCTTGGGGATTGAGATAAAAACGCACAAAGCTATTGTCATCGGCTTTTTCGATGCGCTCAGCCAAAAGACCATATTCAGTGAACGGCTCATCCGCAGAATGATAGGTAAGAGTGTCGTACATCAAACCAATCTGATCAGCGGCATTACCCTTGGGGATAAAGGGATTGAGGCTATCAAAACCATTGAGCCCCGCCAGACGTAACGTACCGCCTTTGGGTGCCTGGGGATTGGTGTAAGCAAAATGGCTGAAGTCGCTGGGGTATTTAGGCGCCTCGTCATATAGCGTCATCGCATGTTGCGGCTGGGCAACAGCGCCAGCGCTACAGGCTAAGACAATCAGTGATAAACAGCCGCGACGCAGCACAGTTAACATTAGCGAATCTCCGAGGGTTTTAACCACCAAGCACGTAAACCTAAGGTGTAAGGTGGAATGCGTACAAATTCAAAACGGTTCTGGTAAGCAAGACGATGATGGCTAATATACCAGTTTGGAATGCTGTAGTAGTGCCACAGTAATGCACGGTCTAAGGCGCGGGCAGCATTACGTTGCTCGCGATAGTTTTTGGCGCTGAGTAAATGTTCTAATAAGTCATCAATCACCGGATTGTTGACACCTGCATAGTTCTTGCTGCCTTTAATCATGGCTTGCGAAGAGTGGAAATACTGCCACTGTTCCAGCCCAGGACTGAGGGTTTGCGGCAAGGTTAATAAGGTTAAATCAAAATCAAAGTTATCCAAGCGCTGTTTATATTGCGCGCGATCGACCGTGCGCATCCGTGCAGCAATCCCCACTTCATTGAGTGTATTGACATAGGCTTGCAAGATTCGTTCTAAGCTTGGATTCACCAACAGGATTTCCAGCTCTAATTGTTGGCCGAGTTTATTCTTTAAACCCTTAGAGGTGCTGCGCCAGCCTGCATCAGATAGCAAACTCATCACTTTCCGTAATGTGTCACGAGGGATACCACGACCGGCAGTGGGTTCTAAAGTAAAGGGTTCTAGAAATAAGGCGAGGGGCAGCTGTTCGCGCCATTTTGCTAGCAATAAACCTTCAGCACCTCGTGGCGTGCCCCGAGCCGAGAAATCACTATTGGGATAATAGCTATCAGCACGTTGATAGGCGTTATTAAACAGAGTTTTATTGGCCCACTCAAAATCAAATAATAGAGTCAGCGCCTCGCGGGTTTCAATATCGTGAAATTGCGCACGCCGAGTATTGATAAACAAGGCTTGGGTTTGCGTAGGGATTTGATGCGGGATTTCCGCACGGATCACCTGTCCCTTAGCAATATCAGGAAAGCGATAGTTATTAGCCCAGTTTTTAGCTTGGTGCTCGATATAAAAATCAAAGTTACCGACTTTAAAAGCTTCAAAGGCCACATGCTTATCACGGTAAAAATCGACAAAAACTTTATCGAAGTTGTATTTACCACGATTGACCGCAAGATCCTTTCCCCACCAATCTTTCACCCGCTCAAATACCACCGCGCGGCCGGGTTTAACTGAAGTAATCTGATAAGGACCACTGCCCAGTGGCGGCTTAAAGGTGGTTTGGCTAAAGTCTTGATCGCGCCAGTAGTGCTCTGGCAGCACAGGCAAATCACCCATACGCAAAATCAATAAAGGATTCCCCGCACGCTTAAAGACAAAACGAATGCGATGCGGGCTGAGGATATCAACGCGCTTTACTTCTTGTAGGTAGGTGCGGTATTGCGGATGGCCTTGCTTTAATAGGGTGCGATAGGAAAACGCCACATCTTTCGCGGTAATCGGCGTGCCATCGTGAAAGCGTGCTTCTTTGCGTAGATTAAACACCACCCAACTGCGGCTGTCGTTGTATTGCACGCTCTCGGCGATTAAGCCGTAGGCACTCGCTGGTTCATCTCCTGAAGGATCATAATTGCCGCTGCCCACCATTAAGGGTTCATTGAGTTCGCTGATGCCATAACTGCTGAAGTCAGCTGTGCCAATCGGGCTGGTGCCTTTTAGGGTGTAGGGGTTGAGCGTATCGAATGAGCCAAACCCCATCAGACGGATGGTGCCACCTTTGGGCGCGTCTGGATTGACCCAGTCAAAATGCTTAAAGTCAGCGTCATATTTGAGCTCTTCAAACTGCGCATAGCCATGACTGGTGACCAGACTGGCAAAAGCGCTTTGGCTGAGTACAAGCACGCCGATCAGCAAAAAAAATACGCGCATAAAAGCATCAACCCTTCAATAAACAGCAACGAGATAACAATTACGCAGTTTACTCGATTTATCAACTGGGCGTCAGCTTACACTTAGCTGGATATCAGCCCGTGTGGCTTAGGCTGATATCCAGCGCCGTACTACAGGTGCAGGGACAAGGTTTGACCAGGCTTTAAAGCTTTGCTGGCTTTGGGGTTCCAGTTTTGCAGTTGCTTTAAGCTGACTTTATGACGTTTGGCAATCACGTACAAAGAATCACCAGGGCGCACTTTGTATTGGATGGTCCGTGAGTGTTGTGCCGACGGTTGGCCTGAGTTGCTGGCGGTCATTAATGTCAGTTTTTGTCCGACTTTTAATGCATTCGATGAGAGCTTATTCCAACGTTTAATATTGGTTACTGACACTTTTTGGCGTGCAGCAATCATGGATAAGCTATCGCCTGAGCGTACAGTGTAGGTGGTACGGCTTGGCTGAGAGTCCCTAGTGGGCGGCTGCATACGAGCAAGATTGGCACCGCCTTGCTGTATGTTGAGCACCTGACCAATGCGCAATGAATTACTGGAGAGCTTATTAATATCTTTAATCAATGCCACTGAGACATTATGACGGCTGGCAATGGTGGATAAGTTATCCCCACTGCGTACGGTGTATTGCTGCCATTGCACTCGGTCGCTGGGTTTAATGGTGGACAGTTGTGCCGTCAGCAGTTGTGCGTTTTTTAATGGCACTAATAGATGCTGAGGGCCGTCGTAGGTTATACCTTGTGTATACGCTGGGTTGAGTTGCACCAGTGCTTTTTCATCAAGCTTGGCCAGCTTGGCTAAACGGCCAATTTCCATTTGTTGCTTAAGCGGTACTGTAGTGAAGTAGGGCTCGTTGGCAATAGGACTGAGTGCAATATCATAGGCCAGCGGGGCGCTGATTAATTGTGAAATAGCCAGCAGCTTAGGCACGTAAGCTTGTGTTTCTGCTGGCAGGTTCAGGTTCCAGTAATCAGTGGGTAAATTGCGTGATTCATTGAGTTTAATCGCACGAGCCACAGTACCTTCGCCAGAGTTGTAAGCGGCTAAAGCCAGTAACCAGTCACCATCAAACATAGTGTGCAGGTATTCAAGGTAGTTTAATGCGGCTTGTGTCGAGGCCATAATATCGCGACGCGCATCATACCAATGGGACTGTTTAAGCTTAAAATGACGGCCAGTGGAGGGGATAAATTGCCACAAGCCCGACGCATGCGCTGTTGAATACGCGTGCGGGTTATAACCGCTTTCAATCATTGGCAATAAAGCCAATTCCAGTGGCATATTGCGCGCAGCAAGGCTTTCAACGACATAGTACATATAAGGGCTGCTACGTTCGGAGATATTCTCAATCACCTTGCTGCGGCTAGCAAACCACAGGCGCTGCTGATCAACACGTGGGTTATTATCAATTAAGTGCTGCAGTTGGTAGCCATGACTGATGCGTTGCCAGATATCCAGTTCGACTTGCTCTTTGGCGGCTTGATCTCGTGCGGTTGCTTGCTGCATTAATCGCTGTGCTGTTTTCTTATTGATCGCGAAAGCATCATTGGTATAGACAGGTGAGTAAATCATCTGTTGCGCGGGAGGGTTTTGGACTTCTTCAAAGGATAAACAGCCAGCGCCTAGTAACGCTACAAAAGAGATGGCAACTAGGCGGGTAACACGGCGAATAGAGCAATAAATAGAAGGTTTTTGGCTGTCGGAATCCGGCATCAATAGAGGTGCTTTTCAGAAAGTTTGCACAATTTTAGGAAGTCAGTGAGTGTGGGTCAAGCCGATTCCGATCATCGGGCTGTTTAAAATGTATCTTTCCATGACCGCAATGCAGCGAATACCTCATGGTTTTCCTTCAGTTCTTGGCCTGTTTGCTGTTGTGCAGCCTTGATAACTGCTGTTTGCTCACAGCGTAAAAACGGGTTGGTGCGTTTTTCTAAGGCGATATGGCTGGGCAGGGTGATGTGCTGATTATCACGTAATTGACGTACCTGCACGATACGTTGTTGGATATCGTGATTGTCAGGTTCAACCGCTTGGGCAAAGAGCAAATTGCTTAAAGTGTATTCGTGGGTGCAATAGACCAGAGTGTTGTCCGGTAACGCTGCGAGGCGTGCGAGTGATGCATACATTTGTTCTGGATGGCCTTCAAACATACGGCCACAACCGGCAGCAAAGAGCGTATCACCACTGAGCAGCCAAGGCTGTGTGAGGCCGCTTTTGCAAAAGTAGGCAACGTGACCTAAGGTGTGTCCGGGCACAGCAAAAACCTGTACGGTATGACCAAACAGATCGATGGTTGCGTCATCATCGACAGGCAGGTCTAAACAAGGAATTGTTTCACGTGCAGGGCCAACTACGCGGGCCTGCGTGGCTGCTTTAAGAGCGCTAACACCGCCAATATGATCATGATGGTAATGGGTAATCAGAATATCCGTGAGCTGCCATTGTGGGTGTGCGGCGAGCCAATCCAACACCGGTTGTGCATCACCGGGGTCAACGGCTGCGCACACTTGACGTTGTGCATCTTGAATAAGCCAAATGTAGTTATCATTAAATGCGGGTAGGGCGGTAAAGGTCAACATGGCATGATCCTTAGTAACAGATGAAATAAGCTTAGCATGCCCAACTTACCGGGTTTGCCCTTACAGTGCATTAATCGGGTATCGATCTATGAAGTTACAGCGGTTCTCTGATTTTTTATCGCGTCCTCGTAAAAATTTAACGGGGCCGTTAGCGCAATGGTTTTTAACCAATAAAGGGCAACAGCTTAAGCAGCTAGAGCATGATTTGCTTGAGCAACAATTGGCGCGGCACTTCGGCAGTTATATTCTGTATTACAATCCACCCGTTGAAATTACACGAGCGCCGAGCATTCGACATCATGTGAGTCTGGGTGATCCGCAGCTCAGTGTAGAGATGCACTGTACTGAGAATAAATGGCCGATTGCTGCGGGTGCTGCCGATGTAGTGGTATTGCAACACAGCTTAGATTTTGCCCGCTCGCCGCATGATGTACTGCGTGAGGCGGCACATTGTGTACGACCGGGTGGGCATGTGATTATTTTAGGTGCGCATGCTTGGAGTGCCTTTGGCTTGTACCGTCACTGCACGCGTAGCGTGTGGCGGCAGGCGCATTGTTTAGCGCCGTCACGGATTACCGACTGGCTGGGTGTATTAGGTTTTAGTCTAGAAAAACGCTGTTTTACCGCCTACCGACCGTTGTTTAAATCCAATGCATTGCATCGCAAGCTGGGTTGGCTTGAACGTTATGCTGCTCATAAAAAACTACCCTTAGGTAGCTGTTATATGCTGGTTGCCCGTAAAATGGTGCATGGTATGCATCCGCAGTCACACTCATTGAAATTACGTGTGGAAAAATTACCACCCACTGTGGTTGCAGCACAAACACCTCATCAAAAAAACTTTAAACATAGCGAAGAACATGACAGATAGAGTTGAGATTTACACTGACGGAGCCTGCAAAGGCAATCCTGGTCCTGGAGGCTGGGGTGCTTTGTTAGTGTACAAAGGTAAAGAATTGGAATTATGTGGCGGTGAGCGCAATACTACCAATAATCGTATGGAGCTCACCGCAGCCATTCGTGGTTTGGCTGAGCTGAAGCAACCTTGCACTGTGCTTTTGGTGACGGACTCCAAATATGTCATGCAGGGTATTCAAGAGTGGATGCCGAACTGGAAAAAGCGTGGCTGGAAAACTGCAGCTAAACAGCCGGTTAAAAATGTTGATTTATGGCAGCAGCTGGATGAGCAAACGCTGCGGCATCAGATTGAATGGCAGTGGGTACGCGGTCATACCGGTCATCCTGGTAACGAGCGTGCCGATGAGTTGGCCAACCGTGGTGTGGAAGAGGTGCTGGCATGAGATACATCGTGTTGGACACCGAGACCACCGGTATTAATATCAACGAAGGCCATCGGATTATTGAAATTGGTTGTCTAGAGCTGGAGGGCCGAACGCCGACCGGTCGGACTTATCATGTGTATTTACAGCCTGATCGTGCCAGTGAAGAAGGCGCTTTGGCAATACACGGAATCACCGATGAATTTCTAAAAGATAAACCGCGTTTTAAAGATGTGGCCGATGAGTTCTTTGAGTTTATTAAAGGCGCAGAGTTAGTCATTCATAACGCCCCCTTTGATATTGGCTTTATCAGTCATGAGTTTGCTTTATTAGGCCAGTCAGATCGCTCTAATATCAGTGAATACTGCACTGTTTTAGACACCTTAGTGATGGCGCGTGAACGTCACCCCGGTCAGCGCAATAGCCTAGATGCCTTATGTAAGCGCTATGGCGTCGACAACTCAGGCCGTGAGTTACACGGTGCGTTGCTTGATGCTGAGATTTTGGCTGAAGTTTATTTAGCCATGACTGGTGGTCAGACTAACTTATCTCTAGCAGGCGATGGCGGGGATGAAGGCGGTGGTTATATCAGCGTCTCAAAAATACGTCGCATTGATGCTGACCGTGCACCTTTAACCGTATTGGCCGCGACAGCAGAGGAGCTGCAAGCGCATGAATTGTTTTTACAGAGAATAAAAAAGGCCAGTGGTGGTGAGCTGGCCTGGAAGAGCTAAGTAAGTCTATAGCTTAGAAACCGCACGCGTTGTTCAGATGCGTGCGGTTTTTTTATGCCCAGTGAGTGATACCCACCCGCCAAACAAGCTCATTACAATCGCTTCCATCGTTAATAGAAGTGGGTTTACTTCTCTTCAATGAGTACTTAATTCTACGTATCGACATTATTTGGCCGCTTGTTATAGTGTGGTTTGTTCGATAAAAACACATCAATAATAAAAACAAACTTAATTAGGAAAAAGCTCTATGACTCTTTACCGCGCGTTTAATGTTGAACTCAAAGATTCGATTGCCCATGTACAAATCAATCGTCCAGAAAAAATCAATGCAATGAACGCTGATTTTTGGTCAGAGATGCGGGATATTTTTGCTTGGATTGAAGATACGCCGGAAGTACGAGTGGTGGTGTTATCGGGCGCAGGCAAGCATTTTTCCTCTGGGATCGATTTAATGCTGCTAGCGCAAATCGGTGGTGAGCTTGGTAAAGACGTAGGGCGCAATGCGCGAATTCTGAAACGTAAAATTGAAGAGTTGCAATCCACCTTTACCGTGGTAGATCAATGTTCCAAGCCTGTGTTAGCCGCGATTCAAGGCTATTGCTTAGGTGGTGCGATTGATTTAATCAGTGCGTGCGATATGCGTTATTGCAGCAATGATGCTAAGTTTTCTATTAAAGAGATTGATATTGGTATGGCGGCTGATGTTGGCACCTTGCAGCGACTGCCACATATTATAGGTGATGGCATTATGCGTGAGCTGGCCTATACCGGTCGCACTGTGGATGGCGATGAAGCGCAACGTATTGGTTTAGTGAATCGCACTTACCCAGATCAAGAAGCTCTGATGGCTGGCGTATTTGAGATTGCCCACAGCATCGCACAGAAATCACCGATTGCCGTACAAGGCAGCAAGGAAATGATTCGTTATATGCGCGATCACACTGTGACCGACGGCCTGAACTATATCGCCACGTGGAATGCGGCGATGTTGCAGTCGGAAGATTTACGTGTCGCCATGGCGGCACAGATGACTCAACAAGCGCCTGAGTTTAAAGATTAAGCCATTGGCTGATACAGCTATTGCGTCAAATACGACATACTGAGTACAGATTCAGCTTAGAGAGTTTTGGCAATGCAGGTAACAGTTATGAATGAACAGCACACAGCGATGGACTGGCAGCAAGGTATGCCAGAATTAAGCACAGTCGGCGGCTTGGCTGTGGCTCACTGTCGGATGCGGTTTTTAGGTAGTACGCAAGGCTTGTTATTTCCTCGAGAATGGCTGCGCGCGCTCTGCACTGAGCAGATTATTGCCGAGCAAGGTGTGGGGCATCTGAATGGCGAAGCCGTGTTTGTCTTTGAACTGGCTGAGCCGCTGGAACTCGATAATCTGCTCTGGCAGAGCATGCGCGATTTTATGATGGAAGGGCAGTTAACTCTGTTTCGTTTATTGGCTTTTGCCAGTCAGATTGGCACATGGGTACGCCAGCATCGTTTTTGTGGCAGCTGCGGCAAGCCCATGCAACAAGCACAAGGTCACCGTGTGATGCGCTGTGATCCTTGCCGTGTGCAGGAGTATCCACGCTTATCACCCAGTATGATTGTGGTGGTCAGTCGTGGTGATGAGATCTTGCTGGCGCGTTCGCCGCGTTTTGTTGATGGGATGTACAGTGCTTTAGCCGGCTATGTGGAACCCAATGAAACCGTTGAGCATTGTGTTCGTCGTGAAGTGCGCGAAGAAGTCAGCGTTGAGATTGAAAATATTCGCTATATCGCCAGTCAGAACTGGCCATTCCCGCACTCATTGATGCTCGGTTATCACGCTGAATACACCAGTGGCGAGATTATTCCGCAGCCAGAAGAAATCGAAGATGCACAGTGGTTTAGCATCTATGATTTGCCGCGTTTACCGGCGCACAATTCCATTGCCCGCTATTTGATTGATTTATATGTAGCTCAGCGCTTAGGCCAGCCCGAACCAGTGCTGCCAAGCTAAGCGCGCTGCCAGTGTCATCACCACTAGAATAAAGATCGGGCGGATTAAGCGATTACCGCCACCAATCGCCACGCGCGCGCCGACTGTTGCACCCAGCATCAGTGCGGCGCCCATCCCCAAACCAATCGCCCAAGCGACATTGCCACTGATAATAAACATACTCAACGCTGCGCCATTACTGACAAAGTTCATTGAGCGCGCCACACCGCTGGCGCGTAATAAATCCAAGGGGTAGAGCATTAAAGTGCTTACCGTCCAAAACGCACCTGTTCCCGGCCCAGCGACACCATCATAAAAACCCAAAGCTAAACCTTGCGGGATTTGCCGTGTGGTTTTGATCACTGTGTCATTGCTTTGATTATCTTGTGGCTTCGGACCGAATAATAAATACGCCGCACAGGCAAACACCACCACCGGTAGCATTTGATTCAGCCACTCTGAGGGCAACTGCTGCGCTAATATAGCGCCCAATACAGCTCCAATACCGGTAGCCAACAACCCTTTGCGCCATTGTTGCGGTTTAAATAAGCCATTGCGATAGAAAGCCAAGCTGGCCGTGGCCGAACCAAAGGT
>DATERS010000084.1:0-71851 GCA_035271365.1 Thiopseudomonas sp. | reverse complement strand
GGCTTGCCAGGCACCAATATGCTGCTGCCAAAACTGCTGGCGTTCCTGTGAAGTCATCACCAATACCCCTTTCAAAAAGACAGGTATTAGTTTGAAACGGTATAATGCGCGATGAAAGATGCTGATTTAAGGGCGCTTACGGTCTATCACAACGGCCACTACTTTGGTGTGTGGGATAGTTATAGTCTCAGTCAGTATAAATTCCGATCAGGCAGTTTCAACGAAGATGCCCGTGGCCGCTGGTATTTTAATGTGGTCGTTGATGTGCAGGCTGAGATACCCGCAGGGCAAGACCGCATCGGTATTGATCTTGGGCTGGCAACTACTGCGACCTGCTCAGATGGTGAAACGTTGGAAGCATCGCGTTTCTATCGCGGCCTAGAAGACAAGCTGGCTGTGGCGCAACGAGCCAAAAACAAGCAGCGTGTTAAAACCATCCACGCCAAGATTGCGAATCGTAGAAAAGACAGCCTACATAAGTTCAGCCGTCGCTTGGTTAATCGTTGTGGTGAAATCTATGTGGGCAATGTCAGTAGCTTAAAACTCGTTAAAACCAAGATGGCCAAATCAGTGCTAGACGCTGGCTGGGGCCAATTAAAAACAATGCTGGACTATAAGTGCGATCACGCAGGCATTGTTTTTAAGGAAGTTAACGAGGCATACACCACCCAAACCTGTTCGAATTGTGGCGCTTTGCCCGAATCGAGGCCGAAAGGTATCGCAGGGCTTGGAATAAGAGAATGGACGTGTGAGTGCGGTGTCACTCACGACCGCGATATCAATGCGGCAAAGAACATTCTCGCGGTCGGGCATGGCCGTCTAGCAGTAGGAATCACCGCATCTTTAGGACGGTGAGGATGTCAATGCTGTCTGATTCCCTGCATTATTAACTAAAGCAGTAGATTGAGGCTGGGATGTTTAGTTATTTTTCTATTTAACTGTATGATGGTTTAAATAAAAGCTATGGGCGAGGCTAAAGTATGGACAACGTTATTCTCAAGCAACACTACAGCGAGCTGTGTGAGCAGCTCAATCGGTTGCAGTTTTTGATCACTGAGCTGGAGCCACAGCATGCGGCGGTCGCTCACATTCCGCCGCTGACAAAAAGCCAAGAGCACGAGCCTTTAAATAAGATCGAGCCGGTGATTTACACGGATCGCAGCGCTGTTGAGCTGGCTGTTAAGGCCTATAAAGACTTGCATACTATTGTTGGTTTATCGCAAAAAAGTGCTCGTAGGATGCCCGGTGTGATTTGGTTTAATACCCTGACAACACCCGGTGCAGCGGATATCGCCGCCTGCGTCGCCGCCATCAATACATCTAAGCTGGCGATTAAGGACTATGTTGTCAGCAATTTTAAAACCGCATCTGCGCGTTTTGAAATTCTGAAGCAGGCCTGCCCCGGGGTGATGACGGTGCATTTATACCGGCTGATTCGCTGCTATCACAACGAAGGTCTGCGTTCGGTGCGTTTTACTTGGGCGCAACAGCAATCTTTGGTCTATCCCGATAAAGATAAGCTGGCAACTAAGATGCGTCTGGCCATTGAGCAGTCGTCCAACCCAGGTTATATCAATACGCTGTCTGAGCTACTGAAAAATGTCAGCGAAGCGCCCTATGGTTCAATCCGTATTCGTCGCCCAGTTAAGGTGCAGCCGGTGGCGAATATCACTCAGTTTAACGGCGCTGCAGGCCCAGTCACTGCTCCACTGCCGATTATTGTGCTGCAGGATCAAGCCCCTATTATCAAGATGATTGGAGGGTTTGATGCTGAAGTGGCAGCACAACGCAAAAAGCGCTCGGATACTTTGGGGACTATTGAGCTGGGGGTATTTCAGGGGGAGACGATTGAGTTGGTGAACAAGAGGGAGTGAGCTAATTAATTCGCTTATTGCAGGGCTGCAAAATAGTTTCATACCCTGCAAAGCAACAGCACTACCTTTATCACTTCCTGCTATCCAAAAAGTTAATCACCACCCGGTCCATCCAACCCCACAGTCGCTGGCGAACGCGTTCAAACAACGGCCTCTGCCGCCACGTCTCTTCGGTGATTTCGATGCTCTGCTCAAAGTCATTGATCAGGCAATTATGCACCTGTTCCAGTAAGCCTCGGTCGCGAGCTTCTAGGTTACCTTCAAGATTGAAGCGTAAGTTCCAGTGATCAAAATTACAGGAGCCGATGCTGACCCAGTCGTCGACCATGACCATTTTCAAGTGTAAGAAACGTGGCTGGTATTCAAAGATGCGTACGCCTTTGCGCAACAATGCTGGGTAATAGCGTTGCCCTGCCCAGCGCACAGGAGGTAAATCCGTGTTACGGCCGGTGAGCAGTAAACGTACATCCACGCCGCGCACGGCGGCTTTGCGTAATGCGCGGCGTATTGCCCAAGTCGGTAGAAAATACGGTGTTGCTAACCAAATGGTTTGGTGCGCGCCTTTGAGCGCGCGCAGCAGCGACTTTTGAATATCGCGGTTCTGAGTGGATGCCGCATAAGCAACGCGGGATTTACCGATATTGGCAAAAGGTAACGCTGGAGTTTTGTGTTTGGCAGTTCTCTCCGGACTGTTATTTTGTTGCCAAAAAAAACGCTGAATACAACTGCCCCACTGGTTATCAAATAAAGTCTGCCAGTCAGTCACGACTGGACCTTGCACGCGCACCATCACTTCATGCCACTGGCTGTGCTCATGATCGGGCAGCCAAAACTGATCGGTTAAACCGGTGCCGCCAATATAGGCAGTGTGTCCGTCAACGATTAGCAGTTTACGGTGGTCGCGGTAGAAGTTTTCCAAGCCGCGAGTCCAACGCAATGGATTATAAAAGCGCAGTTCAATCCCTGCTTCCAGCCAATGACTGCGCTGTACAGGACGAAAATGACGACTCCCAAAGCTATCAAATAAACAACGCACGCTGACGCCACGCTCTACTGCAGCAATCAATGCCGCTTCGACTCGGTCGGCACTGTATCCGCTACTGACCAGATAAAGCTCTATATCAATCTGCTCGCGCGCGTGTTCAATACGCGCCAGCCAGTCGTTAAAAAATGCGGGACCATCAATCAAAAGTTCGAATTGGTTACCGGCACGCCACGGGAAAATCAAACCAGCCATCTTCAACTTTCCTTATGAATAGTGTGGTGGAATCAAGCTCACAAAAACGTCGTTGTCAGCAGCAAAGGCAATTAGCAGTTGAGCCAGCAGCCTTCAAGCACTGGCTCACAATGGATCATTCATAATGTTTTACCACAGATTCCATAAAAAACCCGCGCCGGTGATTAAGCGCGGCGCGGGTTTTTATGCAGAGCATAAGGTTAAGGCTTAACGCAGAATCTGCGGATCACCTTTACCAGCCACCGCTGCAGCTTCTTCAATGGTCAACAGTGCTGTGCGTGGTAAGTCTTGCAGGCGCGCACAGGCGGCCAAAACATTACCCCAGCAGGCGCGGTTAACAAACTGCATGCCGAACTCATCCAAAGTACCACCACGGTTACGGTAGCCCAGTACATAGGTGTTGTTGGCGTCAGGCAGAATCGTCCATAAATGACCACGAATCACTTCAGGGCGCATATGCGTGAGCAATACACGCATACGGAAACGATTGGGGAACAATTGCTCAACTAACGCGTCACTGGCCAGGCTTTCCAGCTCCCAACGGTCGCGCGGCGCACGGAAACGACCCGGCTCTTGCAAGTACACGACGCGGTAGCCCATTTCGGCTTCTTCTAAGCGCTGTGAGGCACGTAAAACCTGCTCTAACTGGTAGCTACCATTGGCAATCAACAGTAATGGATCAGTGCCTTCAAACTCTTTAACCACAATGGCGCCATCACGGGCTAGCTGCTCTGCTTGCTCTTGGGTGAAATAAGCAGGACGGTCACGTTTAGCCGCCACGATGCAGGAAATTTGACCGCGCGCACTGTAAATCTGCGGTAATAGCGCCAGCATACTGTTGTAGTCAGCTGGGAATAACACGCGTGACACATCACTCATCTCGCCCAATAAGGCTTCACAGAAGGTGGTGTCTTGGTGCGATTGTTGGTTTTTACCATTTTCCCAGGTGTGCGAAGTCGCCACCAATGGCCAGCCTAGCCAACCGGCAGGACGACCGACTTCTTTTTGCTGACGCGAGTAGATCAAGCTTTGACGTACAGCACCGAGCATTTTCACGCAGAAGGCTTCGTAGCTGGCGACCAAATTGAGACCGGACTGGTTGGCTAAGCACGCCGAGACCACTGCTTCTTCGTTCAGCGCAGTAATAATCTTGCCATCGATCGCTTCTAAATCACTTTCTGGTTCAGTGACGCGATGACGTAGGGTTTTCAGCACTTCTGTCAGACGGTTACTGGCCAGCTCATCGGGGTTACCGACACGTGGGCGTAAGTCGGGGTTCGCCGCAACCAAGTCTACAAAGTAACGATCCAGCGCAGTCATTGTTGAGCAGGTATCGTCACGGTAATGCAGTTCAGGTTGCACTGGCGTTTTTGGATGACGGTTGGCTAATGGATTATCACGCTCCAATGGGCGGTTTTGCGCTTGATGCGTATTGAGCAACTCTAACGCTTCGCGCATATCTTCAGGGGTGACATACAGTGGTTTGATATGTTTATTAAACAAGTCACGCGACTGCGCATCCACATGCGGATTACCGGGTAGCGGCAAGTTGTGTGCTTTGTTTTCATCAGCACCATAGAAGCCAAAACCTTTAATGGTGTTAGCAATACCGTATGGAATCGGCAGCGGATAAGACAAAATGCCGCTGTCTTTTTCTTGCACACGGCGCTCTAAACGCTGTTCCATTTCCCAGATTGTGCAAACAAAAGCGGCAGGGTCACGGCCATCAAACTCAATCGGGTCAAAACCACAACCGCGCAGATGACGCTCAAAACTGGCCAAGCCTTCCGGTGTACCCATTTGTGTACGCTGCTCAATACGACGACCGTTGGCAATCATAATCGGCAATGCTGGGCCGCTGTCTTCAGCCCGCCACCAGCGTGGAATCCAATCACTGCCACGTTGTTCTTCAGCGGCTCCGTCAGATAAAAAGGCAATCAGCTTCTCACCCGGCAATGGCATATGCACATATTGCAGCTCAGCAAAGCCTAAGTAACCGCCTTCAATAATACCGCCGGCGGTATGTGGGTTGACGTGGCTGCCCAGTGGCGCCGCCATCGAGCCATCTGAGGCAATTTCGTAGCCGTAGAAGTCATTGAGCAAACGGTTAATACCTTCTTCGCCGTTACCGTAAGCCTGTTCTTGCTCAGGATGCAGATTACCCATCAGCACGTTCAGCGCTTCAATCGCGGCCACACTATGGCCTTGGCCCATCATCCATGCGCGGGTTTCACCGGTTAAGGCATTCAGCGCCATATAAGCGGCATAGCCTGGCACCATATTCAGTGCGCCACCGGTGTGCCCTTCGGGCTGAACTTTAAATTCATCCGCGCTCAATTCACTGCCATCTAAATGCACTTTGCGGGCATAAGTCATATGCACTACCAGCGACATACCTGCAGCAGTGATTTTATCCAACGCACTCATTTTACGATACACAGTGGCCAAATCAGGCTGCATCTGTGCTTGTACGAGTTGGTGAGCAAGACGATATACTGCAGCTTGTGTTTCTGCAGTATGCTCAATTGGGCCATAGCCCTTTTGCCATTGCGCAAAGGCCGGCTCAATTTTAGCGTGATCAGTTAAGTCAGCTATGCTGGGCAAAATTTGATGCATATTAATACTCCGTAAACTCAAATAAGGTGCAGTTTAAAGTCAGCCTGATAAGGTTATCATGTTAACCATCCATTACTGCTTATCCTGTAATACTCTATTTACACAGCCAAGAAGGAATAACCATGGCCTTACTTAATTTTCTCGGTGCCATTCAACAAGTGACTGGCTCGTGTTATTTGATAGAAACCTTTGATAAAAAGAACATTTTACTCGAATGCGGCATGCAACAAGGTGGCGATCAAGACGACGAAGAACAAGAGCAAGAGCAAGAGAAGCGCTCAGCCTTTACTTTCAACCCAGAGCATATTGATGCTGTGGTGATTTCCCATGCGCACATTGATCACAGTGGTATGTTACCGCGTTTAGTGTCTGAAGGGTTTCGTGGCCCGATCTATGCAACGGTTGCCACCTGTGAACTGATGGAACTGATGTTGCTCGATTCGGCACATATCCAAGAAAAAGATGCTGAGTGGGAAAACCGCTGGCGTGCCCGTAAAGGTAAAAAACCCATTAAACCGATGTATGTCAGCGCAGATGCTGCACGGGTATTGAAACAACTGGTTGCGGTTGACTACGAAACCCTCAAAAAAGTTGTTCCTGATGTCAAAGTGAGCTTCCATGATGCCGGCCATATTATTGGCTCAGCCATTGTTAAACTTGAGTTCCATGAGCCCAATGACAGTGTGCGCACCTTGGTGTTCTCCGGTGACCTCGGTGGCGGCTGTTCACCGCTAATGAAAGCCCCTACTATCCTCAAGCACGCTGATGTATTGCTGCTCGAGTCGACCTATGGTGACCGTGATCACCGCTGTAATGAAGACACTCTCGACGAGTTGGCGGAAATTCTGCAACAAGCCCATAAAGATGGCGGCAACGTGATGATTCCGGCGTTCTCTGTGGGACGTACTCAAGATATTTTATTCCACTTGGGTCGCTTCTATCACGAAGGTCGTCTACCTCAGCATACAGTGTACTTAGACAGCCCGATGGCGATTCGCGCCAATGAAATCTATATGCGTCACCGCGAAGACTTCGATCAAGACAATATGGAGCAACTCCAAGATAGCAACTTCCATAATGCCACCGACTGGCTGCCGATTTTAAAACTGACACCGACACCACAAGAGTCCATGGCCATTAACAGTGTTAAAAGCGGCGCCATTATTGTCGCCGGTAGTGGTATGTGTACCGGTGGCCGTATTATCCACCACTTTAAACACAACCTATGGCGTGAAAACTGCCATATGATTTTTACTGGTTTCCAAGCCCGCGGTACCACCGGTCGAGCTATTGTTGATGGTGCTAAAACCGTACGTGTATTCCGTGAAGATATTATGGTCGGTGCGCAAGTGCATACCTTGGGTGGCTTCTCCGCTCACGCAGGTCAATCCAGCTTGATTGAATGGGCCAGCCATTTTGAAAACAAACCAGAATTGCATTTAATCCATGGTGAAGTGGAAAAAATGAAAATTCTGCAAAGCGAGTTTAAAAAGCAATTGGATTGGGATGTGAATATCCCCGAGTTGAGTGATCGCGTTGCTTTATAAGGAATTATTATGACATTTAAAAATGATGACTATTTAACGCGCCAGTATCAGGTCAGCAGCTTCGATCTTGATACTAAGGTCGATGAGCTACTGAAGTTAGCCGTGCCACCCACCAGCACAAACCTTGAGTTGTATCGGGAAATGATGCTGACCGTCGCCCGTATGGCAGAAGATGATCGCAATCGCTGGGATGCCAAGATCATGCTGCAAACGCTGCGTGAAATGGAAGGCTCTTTTAGCCTACTAGAACGTTTTAAGCGTCGCCGTAAAGTCACCGTATTTGGCTCAGCCCGTACTGCACCTGATCACCCGCTTTATCTGCAAGCCATAGAGTTAGGCAAGATTTTATCACGTCAGAATTTGATGGTGATTACCGGTGCGGGTGGCGGCATTATGGCAGCAGCACACGAAGGAGCTGGTTTGGAAAACAGCTTGGGGCTCAATATTCACCTCCCCTTTGAGCAAGGTGCTAACCCCACAGTCAATGGCAGCGCTAACTTACTGACCTTCCACTTCTTCTTTCTGCGTAAGCTGTTCTTTGTGAAAGAAGCCGATGCGCTGGTACTGTGCCCAGGCGGTTTTGGCACTTTGGATGAAGCTCTCGAAGTCTTGACGCTGATTCAAACCGGTAAAAGCCCTATAGTACCCGTTGTCCTGCTGGATCAAGAAGGCGGTACTTACTGGGATAAAGCGCTGGCGTTTATGCGTGAGGAACTGGTTGATAAAAACTATATTGCGGCCAGTGATTTACGTTTAATGCGCCAAGTGCGCACGCCGCAAGAAGCCGGTGAAGAAATTGAACGTTTCTATCTGAACTTCCACTCGACACGCTGGTTCCGCGATAGCTTTGTGCTACGTATGAATCATCCGCTCAATGAAGACGCAATGGTCACCTTGCATAAAGAGTTTTTAGATCTGTGTGAATCAGGTCAATACACGCAAGTGCCTTACTGCGCTGAAACTCATAATGAGCCTGAGTTCTGCAATCAATACCGTTTAGAGTTTGTCTTTAACGGTCGTGACCACGGTCGCCTGCGTGAGTTAATCGATTTTATTAACTTACCGCAAAACTGGAAAAGCAACAGCTGATACAACCCTCAAGCTAATCGTAGGGCGGGCACTTGTGCCCGCCACTCTGCCCGCCACAACCGATTTACAACGCGGTAACGCGGACACATACCTGTATTTCACAAATTCCAGCATTGCCCCTTTCGCGGCAGTCTCTCTGAAGTGATGGGTAGTTCATCCTTGAGAAAGTTCCGCCAAAATATCACTTAACGCTTGGGCTGGATCAGCGGCTTGGGTAATGGGGCGTCCAATCACTAAGTAATCGGAACCTGCTTGCATGGCTTGTGCTGGGGTTAAGATGCGTTTTTGGTCATCTTTAGCACTGCCGGCGGGACGAATACCAGGCGTGACTAACTGCCCTGCTGGCCATTGTTTCTTTAAAATGCTGGCTTCTTGAGCTGAACAGACTAAACCATCCAAACCCGCTTGCTCCGCCAAGCCCGCTAAACGCTGCACCTGCTGCTCTGGCGTCACATCGAGGCCAATACCTGCCAAATCAGACTGTTCCATGCTGGTCAGCACTGTAACGCCAATCAGTAACGGTTTCGCACCGACATGCTGGTCCAGCACTTCACGGCAGGCCTGCATCATCTTCAAACCACCTGAGCAATGCACATTGACCATCCATACCCCCAACTCAGCTGCAGCTTTGACTGCCATTGCCGTGGTATTAGGAATATCATGAAACTTAAGATCTAAAAAAACATCAAATCCTAGAGCATGCAGCCCTTCAACCACTTGCGGACCGCTGCGGGTAAACAATTCTTTACCGACTTTAAGGCGGCATTGTTGTGGATTTAGACGTTCAGCAAGCGCTAAAGCTTGGGCGGCACTGGGGAAATCTAAGGCGACAATAACTGGGCTGGACATGACTTGAGTCTCGTATCAATAAAATCGGCGACATTGTAGCCTTCCTCACAGCAAAGTACCGCATCGACTTTACTAGTGATTGGCTTTTCTAATCTAGGCGATACTTAAGAGTAATCACAAAGTCTAATAGTATAGTGTTACAATTACTGAAATTAATATTCTTGCAAACCTACTGATTCTGGCAGTTTATGCAATAAAGGTGTAGCATACCCCTTATGAGATCGATTCTCATTTATAAGAGTTTTGGAGGTCCGCATGCCTTGGTATATTTGGTTATTAATCGCCTTGGTACTTGGCTCAATCGTTGGTAGCTTATTACTTTTGCGTAGTACCGCCAATACGATGCCCATTAGCGCAGACAAGTTGGAATTGATGCGTCAGCGCAATGCTGAGTTGGAGGCGCAAGAACGTCAGCAAGACCAATAATTTACTTACCACACCGTTGGAGATTTGTTATGTCACGTACAGAAACCGATAGTCTAGGTGCCATTGAAGTTCCTGAAAATGCTTACTGGGGTGCGCAAACGCAGCGTTCAAAAGAGAACTTTGCGATTGGTTCACAACCCATGCCTCTGGCCGTAGTACACGCATTGGCTCAGGTCAAAAAAGCGGCTGCACGCGTCAATGCGCGTCTGGGTGAATTACCTGAAGATATCGCTACCCTAATTGAGCAAGCGGCTGATGAAGTGATTAGCGGCACCCTTGACGAGCACTTCCCGCTGGTGGTCTGGCAGACCGGTAGTGGTACGCAAAGTAATATGAACGTCAACGAAGTGATTGCTGGTCGCGCTAATGAAATCGCTGGCCAAGGTCGCGGTGGTAAATCACCGGTGCACCCCAATGATCACGTCAACCGCGCACAAAGCTCCAACGACTGTTTTCCAACGGCGATGCATATTGCTGCGCTGCAAGCCATTGAGCATGACTTATTCCCTGCAGTAAAAATGCTGCGCGATGGTTTGGACAAGCAAGCTAAACGTTACGCCAACTTAGTTAAAACCGGCCGCACCCATATGATGGATGCGACGCCAGTAACTTTTGGTCAAGAACTATCAGCCTTTGTTGCGCAACTGGATTACTCCACACACGCAATTGAAGCCACCTTGCCTGCAGTCGGCGAACTGGCACAAGGCGGTACTGCCGTCGGTACCGGTCTCAACGCCAACGCCAACTTTGCTGAAAACATTGCCCGCGAGCTGGCTTCAGCCACTCAACTGCGACTCACCTCAGCACCGAACAAGTTTGCTGCATTAGCCGGTCATGAACCATTAGTGAGTTTATCAGGCGCGCTAAAAACCTTAGCGGTCACCCTGATGAAAATCGCCAACGACTTACGCATCTTGGGCTCAGGTCCACGCGCAGGTTTAGCTGAAGTGATGTTACCGGCAAACGAACCTGGCAGCTCGATTATGCCGGGTAAAGTCAACCCCACTCAGTGTGAAGCACTGTCGATGTTGGCCTGTCAGGTGATGGGTAATGATGTGACCATCAATATGGCAGCCAGTCACGGTCACTTACAGTTGAACGTATTTAAGCCAGTGATTATTCACAACATTCTTGAGTCGATTGAATTGATGGCTGATGGCTGTCGCAACTTCCAAGAGCATTGTGTGGAAGGTATGCAAGCCAATGAGAAGCAGATGGCTGATCACTTAGAAAATGGCTTAATGCTGGTAACTGCATTGAACCGCCATATTGGTTATGACAATGCGGCTAAAATCGCCAAGAAAGCCTACGAAGAAGACCTCACGCTGCGTGCTGCAGCGATTGAGTTAGGTTTAGTGACTGATGAGCAGTTTAGCGAATGGGTCCGTCCAGAAGAGATGCTGCACCCAACACCCAATAAAGGTGAAAAGGTTAAATCTTCATCAAGAACAGCGCGCAGAAGCTGGTCGTAATTACATAGATCATATGTAACGCATATGCATGCACAGTGGCGGGCACAAGTGCCCGCCCTAACTGTTGTTTTACATGACTGTGCTGTGCTTTTGTAGGGCGGGCATTGATGCCCGCCACTGCATCAATCAATACACCGTCAAAACACATGGATCATATGTAAGGCGTTTTACATGCAGTATCAGCTACGGTTTGCAGCTGCTACGATCAGCGCTTTCATTTCCGCCACAGCGGCTGAAAAACCGACAAACAGCGCGTGTGCAATAATCGCATGACCGATATTGAGTTCATTAATCCCGGCAATCGCTGCAATCGGCTCAACGTTATGGTAATTCAAACCATGGCCCGCATTCACCACTAAGCCTTGCTTGACAGCAAACTCAACCGACTTACGAATCAACTGCAATTGCTTAGCCTGCTCAGTCGGCGTCACTGCATCTGAGTAGTGTCCAGTGTGTAATTCAATGGTGGTTGCGCCGACACGCTTGGCCGCTAGAATCTGCTGCTCATCGGCATCAATAAATAATGACACATCACAACCCACAGCCTGCAGGCGCTCAATTGCAACGGCAATGCGTGCTTCCTGTGCGACCACATCCAAACCACCCTCAGTGGTCAGCTCAGCACGCGTCTCAGGCACAAAACACGCATGCTCAGGACGAATCTCTTCAGCCAAGGCCAGCATCTCTTCGGTGACACCCATCTCGAAGTTCATTGGAGTGTGCATCACTTCACGCAACACACGCACATCACGATCTTGGATATGACGGCGATCTTCGCGCAAATGAATAGTGATACCATCGGCTCCAGCCTGCTCTGCATCCAAAGCGGCCTTCACTGGATCAGGATAACGGGTACCGCGCGCCTGACGCACAGTGGCAATATGATCAATATTAACGCCTAGCAAAATACGCTTATTCAAATTCATCACTTCGATCCTTTTTGTGCCAAAAACAATTCACGGCTCATCAACGGACGCCCACCTAAGTGAGCCGCCAACGCCTGACGCATTAAACGCTTGGCCGTATGCAAAATACTCGGCTGCTGCCAATCAGCCGCCGACAACGCTAAAATATCTGCACCTAAAAAAACACCCGATTGCAGCAAAGAAACGGCCTCAAAGCCACTCTTAGGCAGTAGACGATACAACATTTGTGCATCCAATGCCTGCCCATGTATGTCGACTGTAAAGGAAAAGCCATAACCGAGCTGCTCCAGCAAACGCCACTCAAAGGTCCGCAGTAAAGGCTCAAACGCTAACCCATGCGCTAAGCCTTGTATTGATAACCGATAGTGTTCAAACAACACCGGCTGCGGATCATTCAGCGGCAAGAGACGCACCAGCAATTCATTCAAGTACATGGCACAAAACAGTGCTTGGCCTTGTAAGAAATTAAATTCACCGGCAGGCTCAATACGACTGATAGTTTTTAATTCACTGCGCCCACGCAGCTCAATATCCAGCGCAGAGAATGGTCGTGCCACACTACCCAGCTTGCCTCGTGCGCCGCGCAAAACAGCACGCAGACGCCCTTGCGGAGTTAACACATCCATTAAGGCACTGGTTTCTTTATAGGGACGACTGTGCAAGATAAAAGCTAACGACGACTGCATAGCTGCGCCTCAAAGCAGCACACGCTCAAGGACAGAGCGTGTGCTTTACAGGGATCAATACTCTTGATAACCCAATGAACGCAGGGCGCGCTCATCATCAGACCAACCGCCTTTCACTTTAACCCACAAGTTCAGCATGATCTTAGAGCCAAACATCGCTTCCATATCTTTACGGGCTTCTTGGCCAATGCGCTTAATGCGCTCGCCACCATCACCAATAATGATTTTCTTCTGGCCATCACGCTCAACTAAAATCAGCGCATGAATATGCAAAATGCGGCCTTCTTGCTTAAACTCTTCAATTTCCACGGTAATTTGATACGGCAGTTCAGCACCTAACTGACGCATGATTTTCTCACGCACCAATTCAGCCGCTAAGAAACGACTGGAGCGGTCAGTGATCTGATCCTCAGGGAAGAAATGCTCGCTCTCAGGCAAATAATCCGACACTACAGTCTGCAGCGTCTCTAAGTTATGCCCGTGCAATGCTGAAATCGGTACTATTTGCGCGTTCGGCAGTTTCTCTGCCAACCATTTCAGGTGAGCCAGAAGCTGACTTTTATCTTCCAAACGGTCGGCTTTATTCACGGCAATAATCAGTGGGCACGTTAGATGCTGAATACGCTCAAAGACCATTTCGTCTTCTTCAGTCCAACGCATACGGTCAACCACAAAAATCGCCACATCAATATCGCGCAATGCGGTTAAGGCGCTGCGATTCATATAGCGATTGAGTGCAGTTTTGCCACCGATATGTAAACCTGGGGTATCCACATAAATCGCTTGCACACCATCTTCAGTTTTAATACCGAGCATGTTGTGGCGAGTGGTCTGCGGTTTACGCGATGTAATTGCTAATTTCTGGCCAAGAATATGGTTGACCAGAGTTGATTTACCCACATTCGGGCGACCAACGATGGCTACATAGCCACAACGTGTTGCTTGTTCAGTCATGCTGATGATTACTCTCTATACCCAAGGCGATCAGTGCTAAAGACGCTGCCACTTGTTCGGCAATACGACGACTGGCACCCTGACCTCGGGTTTTTTCATTAAGTAAGCTCACTTGGCACTCCACAAGAAATATGCGGCAATGCGGCTCGCCTTGAATATCTATCACTTCATAGCGTGGTAGATCGTGACTGCGTGATTGTAAAAATTCTTGCAGTCGTGTTTTTGGATCTTTATTGGTGTCAACTAAAGTGAGCTCAGAAAAGTGCTGCTCAAGCCAAGCTAAGACACGCTCACGCGCAACTTCCATACCTGAGTCAAGATATATCGCACCAATAATAGCTTCAGTGGTGTCTGCTAGGATCGAGTCACGGCGAAATCCGCCACTTTTCAACTCACCTGAGCCCAAGCGTAAATATTCGCCTAAACCAAAGCCACGCGCCAGTACAGCTAAGGTTTCACCTTTGACTAAACGCGAACGTAAACGCGATAGCTGCCCTTCTTTAGCTTGGGCAAAATGGTGAAACAACTCTTCGCCAGCGACAAAGTTGAGAATCGCATCACCTAAAAACTCTAAGCGCTCATTATTACGCCCAGAAAAACTACGGTGTGTTAACGCAAGCGTCAGCAGTTCCGTATCTTTAAAGGTGTAGCCAATTCTTTTCTGTAAAATCAGTAATGGATCACTCACTGGGCACGCACACTATATTCTTTGTCAAAAGTTACCACCAAATCGATATTTTTAATAAGCGGCTCACGCTTTTCATACTTCAAGCGCACCAAAAAATAACCGCCGGACTGTGTGATTTGCATAATGTCTTGCACTGCTAAATCAGGAATACTGTTGACCTGAATGGTTTTGCTCATATGGTCGTAAAACTCAACAATAGTCTGGACTTTATCGCCCATCACACCTTCACGCTCAACAGCAAGAATGCCCTGCTCTAGCGATTTATTATCGATATAGTGCGGAACCAACTTAAATGCAATGCTCACAAAAAAGCCAACCAACACTAAAATCAATAATACGCCAAAAAAAGATACGCCTCGTTGATTTCTCATAGCCTGCATGCAACGTCTTCTCTTAAGTGAGGCTGAGCTCGTTTAATGAATTAAACCAACGCGGCTCAAGCTTGGCAAAATACTGAACTTAGGATCAGCCCATGTCAGCCAAATTGCAAAGGCTTTACCGACAATATACTCATCCGGAACCATACCTTGCAGCTCAAAGGGAATGCTTGGATCATCCCAGTAGCGACTGTCCTTAGAGTTATCACGGTTATCGCCCATCATAAAGTAATGACCTGCCGGGACAAACCACTGACGGGTGGGCTCAATACGACGGCGCGCCTCCTTACGAATAAAATGCTCTTGCTCGCCCAGCATCTCCGTATACAAACCAGCACTGCCCAGACTGCCCGGTTCTTCACCCAAGAAGCGCTCAGCAATCGCTTTACCATTGACTAAGATACGTTTATCAGAGGTGTAAGTAATCACATCACCAGGCAAGCCCACAACGCGCTTAATGTAATTAATACGCGTGTCTTCTGGGTATTTAAACACCATCACATCGCCACGCTTGGGATCGCTGATTTCGATAATTTTCTTATCGATCACCGGCAAGCGAATGCCGTAAGAAAACTTATTCACCAGAATAAAGTCACCCACTTCCAGCGTTGGGATCATTGAGCCGGATGGGATTTGAAAGGGCTCAACAATAAACGAGCGCAACACAAACACCACCGCCAACACTGGAAAGAATGATTTCCCATACTCAATCAGTAGCGGCTCTTTTTCTAAGCGCTCACGCACCTCAGAATTCAGCGCCACCGCTTCTTTTTCATACTGGGCAATCGCTGTGCGACGACGCGGTGCAAAGTACACCAAGTCGAGCAAAGCAAGAAGGCCTGTTACTGCAACTGCAATAACCAATATCAATGGGAAATTCAATGTCATGGGGCTAATCATCCACTCTGAGTACTGCAAGGAAGGCTTCTTGTGGAATTTCCACGTTACCCACTTGCTTCATCCTTTTCTTACCCGCTTTTTGTTTCTCTAACAGTTTACGCTTACGACTGACGTCACCGCCATAACACTTAGCTAAAACGTTTTTACGCAACGCCTTAACCGAGGTACGTGCGACAATTTGCCCACCCAGCGCTGCTTGAATCGCCACATCATACATTTGGCGTGGAATCAGTTCTTTCATCTTCTCAGCCAACGCACGGCCTTTCGATGCAGCTTTATCGCGGTGCACAATCAAGGCTAACGCATCAACGCGCTCACCGTTAATTAACACATCTAGACGTGATAAATGAGCCACCTGATAACGGTCAAAGCTGTAATCCAATGACGCATAGCCACGGCTGACCGATTTTAGACGGTCAAAGAAGTCCAAGACCACTTCGTTCATCGGCAACTCATAGACCACCTGCACTTGGCTGCCTAAGAAATGCATATCTGTTTGTACACCACGTTTTTCAACACACAAGGTAATCACGTTACCGAGGTGCTCTTGTGGTACTAAAATAGTGGCCTTAACAATCGGCTCACGCATTTCTTCAATCATTGAGGGGTCAGGCATACGTGATGGGTTATCCACGTAAATGATATCGCCATTTTTCAGTACAACTTCAAAGATCACCGTCGGTGCGGTGGTGATCAGATCCAAGTCGTATTCACGCTCCAGACGCTCTTGAATGATTTCCATATGCAACATGCCGAGGAAACCAATACGGAAACCAAAACCCAAAGCTTCAGAGCTTTCAGGTTGGTACTGCAAAGCAGCATCGTTCAGCGTGAGCTTTTCGAGCGCATCACGGAAGTCTTCAAAATCTTCGGAACTGACTGGGAATAAACCGGCATACACCTGAGGCTGCACGCGTTTAAAACCAGGCAGCACATCCACATCTGGGGTATTGGACAAGGTTAAAGTATCGCCCACTGGCGCACCTTGAATATCCTTAATACCGGCAATAATAAAGCCTACTTCACCGGCTTTAAGATTTTCAGTTTCCGTATGCTTGGGATTAAAGACGCCCACGCTATCCACTTGATGCATACGGCCGGTTGATTTAACTAAAACCTTATCGCCTTTTTTAATGCAGCCATTTTTAACCCGTACTAAGGAGACAACACCTAAGTAGTTATCAAACCATGAGTCGATAATCAGCGCTTGCAGCGGCGCATTGATTTCACCCACTGGCGGTGGAATCACTTGAACTAAACGCTCAAGTACTTCATCAACGCCTAAGCCAGTTTTTGCACTACAGGTCACCGCGTCAGTAGCATCGATACCAATCACATGCTCAATTTCTTCTTGCACACGAATCGGATCGGCTTGCGGCAAGTCAATTTTATTCAGCACAGGCATCACTTCAAGGCCTTGCTCAATGGCGGTATAGCAGTTGGCAACCGACTGCGCCTCAACGCCTTGGCCGGCATCAACTACCAACAATGCACCTTCACAAGCAGCCAGAGAACGGCTCACCTCATAACTGAAGTCAACGTGGCCTGGCGTATCAATAAAGTTCAATTGATAGGTACGACCGTCGCGAGCGGTATAACTTAAGGTCACGCTATGTGCCTTAATCGTAATGCCCCGCTCACGCTCGATATCCATAGAATCCAACACCTGAGACGCCATTTCGCGCTCGGTCAAGCCACCGCACATTTGAATAAAGCGGTCGGCCAGAGTGGATTTACCATGGTCGATGTGGGCAATAATGGAAAAATTACGGATATGACTCAAGTCACTCACAGAACATCACTCTACAATTCAGTCCGTCAGCCGACTGCCAACAGAAAATAGCCAAAGAGTTTACCTGATTTGTTGCGCTCAAGTCATCTATCCATCACTTTGCACATAAAAAACCAAGGCTCTCGGCCTGTTTAAATAAAAAAAGCGACCCGTGAGTCGCTTTTTTATTTATGGCTCACTTATATTACACAATACTTAACTCGATAGTTTAAAGGTAATAAAGCTTGCGCGACCCTGGCGTAACACTCGCATCGAGATGGAGCGATTGCTGGGCAAGTCTTGCGCAATTTTGGTAAAGGTTTTAGTTGAATCAATCGCCTGATTATTTAAGTGAGTAATCACATCGCCCGGACGCAAACCAATCATAGCCGCCGCACCATCGCGAACTTCTTGAATGACTACTCCACCTTGCAAATCAATAGCTTTCTTTTGCTCGATGGTTAAATCAGTCACTGTCATACCCAGACGATTGCTTTTACTGACAGCGCCTTTGCTATCAGCCATGGCCATTTCTTCGCCTTCATTGGGTAATTCGCCCACTTTAACCTTTAGAGTTTTTCGCGAACCTTCACGCATCACCACTAGTTTTGCGGTTTGACCTGGCTTCACTGAGCCCACTAAGTGCGGCAGATCAGCTGACATAACAACAGGATGATCATTCATGGTTAAAATCACATCACCGACTTTCAGACCGCCTTTATCAGCAGGGCCTTTCTCTAAAACTTGCGCAACTAAAGCGCCAGCCGGTTTATCCAGACCAAAGGATTCAGCAAGATCTTTATTCACCTCCTGAATCACTACACCCAACCAACCACGATTAACTTTGCCGCTCAGTTTAAGCTGCTCAGTCACATCCAGCGCAACTTCCATTGGAATCGCAAAGGATAAACCCATAAAGCCACCCGAACGGGTAAAGATTTGTGAGTTAATACCCACCACTTCACCTTTCAGGTTAAACAATGGCCCGCCTGAGTTACCCGGATTAATCGCCACATCTGTTTGAATAAAGGGTACATAGTTATCATTGGGCAAGTTACGGCCTTTAGCAGAAACGATACCCGCAGTGACCGAATGATCAAAACCAAAGGGCGAACCAATCGCCAAGACCCACTCACCCACTTTTAAATCTTTTGACTGACCCAGTTTGACGATGGGTAAGTTTTCACCTTCAACCTTTAATAAGGCTACGTCAGTGCGCGGATCAGTTCCGATCAGCTTAGCCTGTAACTCGCTGCGATCCGCCAAACGCACAATAATTTCATCAGCGCCAGCAATCACATGGTTATTGGTTAGGATATAGCCATCACTGGAAATAATAAAACCCGAACCCAACGATTGCGCTTCACGCTGACGGCCTTTATCTTGGCCTTGCGGAGCACGCGGCGTGGGCAAACTGCGCTCAAAAAACTCACGAAAAATAGGTGGTAAGCCTTCTAAATCAGGCAAAGAATGAAAGCCGCTTTGTGGACTCGCTACATTAGTCGTTTGTCGTGTACTGATATTCACTACCGCCGGTGATGACTCCTCAACGAGAATGGTAAAATCAGGGAGCTGTGCCTGCGCAGTGGGCATCACCAGCACCAGCAGCGTCATACACGCACCGAGCCATAACGAAGTTTTTTTCTGCAACATATTATTCTCCATTACTAAAATTACACTTCCAGCACAGGCCGTAAAGCAATCTGTACTTTGAGCACAACGGGCTGCATCGCAGCTTCATCAAGATAACGCGCACTATAAAAGCGCACCCAAACAGCGCCACCGAGAAAACCCAATGCCGCCGCAAAAATAACCCAAGGTTCAGCCACATTAAATGTATTCACCGCTAAAGCAGCAGCAAACATTAAAAGCAGTGGCACGATATAAACCAAGAAAGCACCGCGTACCAATGAGTCTTCGCTAATACCCAAAGTCACTTGATCACCCTCACGCAATTGCAAATCAGAGCGTACTTTAACGGTATGCGGCTTTTTATCGGCCGATAAGCTATTGAGCAAGCCCTGTCCGCAGGCCGCTTTAGCTGCACAACTGCCACAGGTGGTTTTACGTTGAGTCGCAACCCAAACGCCATCCGCCGCAACAGAGATGACCACGCCAGGCTCTTCAATCATCCTGACGTGCCTGTTCTGCATGTACCGACAAAGCAATACGTTCAGCACTACCCAGCGGTATTTCACCCACTACCGTGACCACTAACTGACTGTTTTCCAAACTGACCTTTCTCGACACCACCGCCGTAGGACCTAATTGGCGACGACCACCCTCAATATCAAGCTCAGCAATAGGTTCAAAAAACACTGAAAAATGCGCTAAACCATCTGAATACACTTGACTGAGCACACCACCGACCTGATCAGGCGACGGCTTAAAGTGACTTTTTAATAAAGTAAAACCTGCTGGCATCCAGCTCACATTCCAGTCGTTTTTTAGCACAGGACTGACGTTTGCAGCCACATTAGCTTGCACCACGGGAATACAATTGCTACTTGGGGTCATCCAGCCTTGCGCTTGAGCGGCTGCATCCTGCTCTGCTTGAGCTTGGAATTGAACAAACTGTAATCGTTCAAGTAACTGACCCTGCTCATTGAGCAGTAATGTTTTTAAAGGAATGGCTGTGTCTTGGTCTACATGCAGCTCAACCGCGTAACGGTGCTGATCCCGAGGAGTAAATAGCAAGACTGCTGCAGTATGATCAGCAACTCTTGAGTCACCTAAAACACGGACGTCATACCACTTTTGTAAGTGCTGCATCTGCTGTATGCCTGTCGGCCAAATATCAACAGCAGCTAAGTCATTCGCAACCGCAGCACTCATACAGGTGACCTGATGATCGATACGCATCACTTCATGCGCAGGCCCATTAAGCTGCAAAAACCGCTCAAGCAAATGCCCCTGTGCATTCACTTGCCGCCACACTTGATGGGTTGAAAAAGCACCTTTGCGTTCATAGACAAAGATCCCCTGATAATTTTGCATCCCTTGCGCGCTTTGTAAGCGTTGTAGCCAGTGATCAGCCGTCTGAGACGGCGCGGCAAATGCGCTACCTACGAGCGCCATCCCTAGCACAATACCTGAACAAAGAGCTTTGACTCGCATTCGTTATTGACCTTCCAAACTTGCAGCTCGCGCATACGGCAAACCGCTTTCAGTTTTATTGATGCTGGTTTGCTGAGCATGCTGACGCAGATAACTGGGTAGACGCTCTTCATACCATGCACTTTGCCCAGAAACAGCTTGGATCATTGGAGCTTCTTCACCCTGCGCTGCATAACTCGCTAAGATCGCTGGACCTTGCGCTTGAGTACTTGCCGGTAAGCGTTGCTCACTTTGCGCAACCAACACATCTTGTTGAATGGCATCTTGATTATAAAAGCGCACGCCACCTAACACAGCCAAGGTGACCGAAGCGGCCACAGCGACACGTGTAATCCAAGGGGACATGGCTACCTTTTTCGGCTGATCAAGCGTCTCTTGCTGATCAACAAGCGGCGCAGGCTCTGCACTGATCGCAGCCATAATATTGGCTGATAAATCAACCTGAGCAATGTGCAGCTCATTATGCATCGCTGCTCGCGCAATTTGATAACGAGACCAGGTGTCACGCACCTCTGCCTCATCGCTGGCATTGAGCACTCGGCGCAACTCCAGTTCATCAGTCTCATTATCAAGTAGAGCAGAGAGCGACTCTTTAAGAACGTCTTGACTCATATTAAGTTCCTCTTTTAGCTTTGTTTCTCGCATCATTAAGCGTCTTGCAACAGGGGCCGCAAGGCTTTATCAACAGCCTCACGCGCTCTAAAGATGCGTGAACGCACTGTACCGACAGGACATTGCATGACGTTTGCAATATCCTCATAACTCAGACCGTCAAATTCACGCAAAGTTAGTGCACAACGTAAATCTTCTGGTAATTGTTTAATACTGCGTTGCACGGTCTCGTTAATTTCATCACGCAACATTAAGCGTTCAGGGGATGCCATATCTTTTAACGCATGATCGCCGTCATAAAACTCAGCATCACTTGAGTCAACATCACTGCTCGGGGGTCGACGATTGCGCGACACTAAGTAATTTTTTGCCGTATTAATGGCAATACGATACAGCCACGTATAAAACGCGCTATCGCCTCGAAAATTTGCTAAAGCTCGATAGGCCTTAATAAACGCTTCTTGCGTGACATCCTGGGCTTCATGCGGATCATGCACAAAACGCACAACCAAGCCTAGAATTCGGTGCTGATATTTTAAGACCAATAAATCAAAGGCTCGTTTATCACCATTCTGAACGCGCTTGACCAACTGTTGATCATCATCTGCTGTCATGCGCTATCACCAACAAACCACATCACAGCATTACATTGCATAGCACATTCATTGTGCGCCATATTTCATTCTCCGCATTAAACATGTACAGCCACTCGTCTGGTGTCGATAAAAAGACGCATCACAGCCGTGCTCTGTCTTAACTTAACTTTAACCTGTTTCTATTCATCACGTGTCGTTTAATGTTCTATGCCACTATTGAGCCATCAAACAGTCATTAAGTTCCATTCATTTGTGAGTATTTTACCAAGTCATCCAGCGCTATACTGATCTGCATCTTTGCAGTGGATTCAAATCATGAGTCAATCTTACCAGTATGATGTTCTGATTATCGGCAGCGGTGCAGCAGGTTTAACCACGGCTTTAACCTTGCCCAGCCATTTACGTATTGCTGTCCTCAGCAAAGGCGATCTTTCCAGCGGCTCAACCTATTGGGCACAAGGCGGCGTCGCTGGCGTACTTGATTACAGCGACACAGTTGAGTCCCATGTGCAGGATACGCTGATTGCTGGGGCGGGCTTATGCAACGAAGACGCCGTGCGCTTTACCGTTGAAAACAGTCGCAGCTCAATTGATTGGCTGATTGAGCAAGGCGTGCCTTTTACCCGTAGCGATGCCAGCAGCGCAGAAGAAACCCATTTTGACTACCACCTAACCCGTGAAGGCGGTCACAGCCATCGACGCATTATTCATGCTGCAGATGCGACGGGCGCAGCAATTTTCACTACTTTATTAGCCCGTGCTCGTCAACACAGCAATATCGAACTGATTGAGCAGCAAGTTGCGGTGGACTTAATCACCGCCAACAAAATTGGCCGCGATGGCAATACGTGCTTGGGTGCCTATGTGCTCAACCGTACCACCGGTGAAGTGGACACCTATGCTGCACGCTTTACAGTATTAGCAACCGGCGGCGCGGCCAAAGTCTACTTATATACCAGCAACCCAGACAGCGCCTGTGGCGATGGTATTGCTATGGCGTGGCGTGCAGGTTGCAGCGTGGGCAACTTAGAGTTCAATCAGTTTCACCCCACCTGCCTCTATCATCCGCAGGCCAAGAACTTTTTAATCACCGAAGCGTTACGCGGTGAGGGCGCACATCTTAAGTTGCCCAATGGCGAGCGTTTTATGGCGCGTTTTGACAGCCGTGAAGAATTAGCCCCTCGTGATATCGTGGCGCGCGCTATTGACCATGAAATGAAGCGTCTGGGTATTGATTGCGTGTATTTAGATATCAGCCATAAATCAGCTGAGTTTATTCAAGAGCACTTCCCCACCGTCTATGAGCGCTGCCTGACCTTTGGCATTGATATCACCAAAGAACCGATTCCGGTGGTACCTGCAGCCCACTACACCTGCGGTGGCGTAGCAGTTGATCAGTTCGGTCACACCGATGTCAGTAATTTATACGCCATTGGTGAAACCAGCTTTACTGGTTTGCATGGCGCTAACCGTATGGCCAGCAACTCATTGCTGGAATGCTTTGTTTACGGGCGCTCAGCTGCGAGCGATATCATCCGCAACGACGCGCAAGTCTCGATGCCAGAACCGTTGCCAGAGTGGGATGCCAGTCTGGTCACTGATTCAGATGAAGATGTGATTATCGCGCATAACTGGGATGAGCTGAGACGCTTTATGTGGGATTACGTCGGCATTGTGCGCACCAACAAGCGCTTATTGCGCGCTCAGCACCGTGTCCGCCTGCTACTGGACGAGATTGATGAGTTCTATAGCAATTACCGCGTCAGCCGGGACTTAATTGAGCTGCGCAATCTTGCTTTGGTTGCAGACTTGATTATTCGCTCGGCCATGCAGCGTAAAGAAAGCCGCGGCCTGCATTACACCTTGGACTACCCTGAGCTCAGCGACACCATACAAGATACTATTTTACAGCATGCCAACGCTGACGACTGAACTTAAGGCGCACCCGCAGGCGGCGATGACTGTCCTGCGGCGCGCTATCAAAAGGAATCAGCGCACTGCGGTAAAACCATTGATGGGCATATCTGTAGCGCAATAACACCAATGCCGGTATGGCCATGCTATCAGCCCGTAACTGTATTGAGCGCCAGCCCTGCTCAGCGCTCCATAACTGCCAACCTGTCGAGTCGCGCCGAACACCTCGACGCAATGCTGGTTGCTGATAATCACGCATACAGCGCAACTGACTGTAGATTTGCACGCTTAACAACAGGATAACAGCGAGCTTAGGCGCTAAAGGAATGGCTGCTAGAACAACAGCCACACAAGCAAGTAACAACACACACAACACTGCCTGTGACAGCCTTAATGAAGGCTGCCAAAAACAGCTAAAATATGGCTTACTTTGGTTTTGCATGTTCCAAAATCAATCCAATAATGCGTTTTAAATCATCACTTTCAGGCTCAGCACGCAGCATGCACCAGCCAAAAATATCTTGGTCTTCACAATCCAGCAACATACGATAACGCTCACGGTCTGCATCATCGAGCTTTAAGTACTGCTCTTCGACAAATGGCACGAGCAACTGATCAAGTTCCCACATGCCACGACGGCTGTGCCAATAGAGACGTTTCACTTCAACTTCGATAGACATGACGCACTCCAAAAATTAGTAGACTCAGTATAAGACAAATTTAACAAAGTGGCATACGCTGACAAGACGCTATTTGCACTCTATGATAGGCATATGCATTATTTAACAAGCGAGACAGTCATGACCGGTTGTGCAAGTTTTACCCCATTAACTCACGAAGGCGTACTTGCTGTTCGTGGACCCGACGCAAAAGCTTTTTTACAAGGCCAAATTACCTGCAATCTTGCCTACGTCAGCGATGAACGCAGCAGTCTAGGTGCGCGCTGTACGCCTAAAGGTCGCATGTTATCAAGTTTTCGCGTGCTTTTAGAAAATGACGGCTATTTATTAGCAATGGATCACGATATTTTAGTCGCGCAATTGGCTGAACTGCAAAAATACGCAGTCTTTTCCAAATCCAAACTGACGGATGACAGCGCACTCTGGAGCCGCTTTGGCCTCTATAAAGGTGATGCCGCACTCATTGCGCTGGGTATTGATCTACCCACAGAAACCAACAGTATCGTGCACCACAATCAAATGATTGCTGTACGCGTCTCTGATATTTTAACCGAACTCTGGGTCAGCGCCGATGAGGGCCCTTGCCTGCGTAAGCGTTTACTCAATCTACTACCGGAAGCACCACTCAATACGTGGCTGCTAGGACAAATACGCAGCGGTATTGGCCATGTATCCATGCCTATCCGTGAGCAGTTTATTCCGCAAATGCTCAATTTACCGGCACTGGATGCCGTCAGCTTTAAAAAAGGCTGCTACACCGGCCAAGAAATCGTTGCGCGCATGCAGTATTTGGGCAAACTTAAGCGTCATATGTACCGCTTCCAGATCACTAGCACAGAGATTCCTGTTGCCGGCACCCCACTATTATCACCAGTGCACTCCAGCGCTGTAGGTGAAGTGGTCAGCGCGGCACGCAGTGAGCACGGCATTGAACTGCTCGCCACGGCACTGGATGAGGCGGTGAGTGATGGTCGCATTTACCTAGAAAACAATGAAAAAGATCTACTTGAGCCGCTTGAACTGCCCTATTTATTAGATACTGAGCGAGAAATTTTGCGCTAACATCGCTTTATATAACGGTTAGTAAAAATAGTCGTTTTATAAGCTAGACACAAACAGCAAAGATGGCTACCTTTAGGATGTGCTAGAGAGCACGATAAAAATTAAAAACCGCCACATTAAGGATATATACCATGAAGAAAATTATTGCAGGTGCAATTTTAGCCACCGCATCATCTTTTGCTTTCGCTGCTAGTGGTCCAGCAGGTTGTGGTTTAGGCTCAACAGTTATCTTCCCTGATGCTGATAAGTGGTATCAGCATGTTATGGCTGCCACCACCAACGGTACATCTGGCAACCAAACATTTGGTATGACTTCCGGTACTTTAGGCTGTGAAGCTGCTAACGGCCCTTTAAAATCAGCGCAAATTTTTATTGATGAAAACATGGATCAACTGGCTGCAGATATTGCGGTTGGTCAAGGCGAAACTTTAGCCGCTTTAGCTGAAGTCATGGGTGTTGAAACTCAAGACACTGCAGCTTTTAATCGTGCAATGCAGTCTAACTTCGATGCAATGTTCAGCGCTGATGCAACTTCAGCAGCAACATTAGAAGCAATGACTTCTGCTATGGCAGCAGATATCAACCTACAGAAATACTTAGGTTAATTCACACCTACTGTCTTTAAAGCCCGCTTCCTGCGGGCTTCTTTTATTGTCATCATATAAAGGTTTTTAACATGATAGCTAGGTCTTTAATTGCTAGCTTTTTATTGACTCCTTACGCTGTCGCTCAAGCTGCTCCGATACCCCCCCTAGATCAACTCAAGCCTATTGCGCACAGCCAGCAATGGTCTCATCTTTTACATTATCGCAAGCATCCCTTTAGCGGGCGCTATATCAGTGAAAACGATAGCCCCAATTTCTTTTTAGCTAAAGATGGCAAAACCTCTCTTGTAGCAGAATTGCAAGAAAACCTAGAGCAATTCCTACTGACTGATACAGCTGACAATCAATCAGCGCAATGCCAGTTTCCAGCACGCTATCATTGGGTTAAGCAACAGTTGCCTGAACTTTCATTTACAGACCAATCCTGTTCTGATCTAGAGCAATGGCGTGATGAACTGGGCGCCGAATATTTAACCTTGGTTTTTCCTGCTTCGCATATCAACTCACCGTCTTCGATGTACGGCCATACTTTTATTCGTTTGGATAAAAAAGATCCTACAAGTAATAAGCTGTTAGCTCACAGTGTGAATTTCGCAGCGAATGCCGACCCAGAAGACAATGAGTTTGTATTCTCCTGGAAAGGATTAACCGGAGGCTACCCGGGTGTAGTATCGGTATTACCTTATTATGCGAAAACCAACGAATACTCGCATATGGAATACCGTGATATTTGGGAATACCAACTGGATCTCAATAAAGAAGAAGCGGACCAGTTTGTTCGCCATATCTGGGAAACCAAAGATACTTTTTTTGATTATTTTTTCTTTGATGAAAACTGCTCCTATCGTTTACTGGCTTTACTCGACGCCAGCTCTGAACGCATCGATGTCACTGATGATTTTATGTTCACTGCCCTGCCCGTCGATACGATACGCGCCTTACAAAAACGCGGTTTAGTTGAAGATACTGAATACCGCCCATCGGCGGCCAGCAAGATGGAGCATAAAAGCCAACAGATCTCTGGGCCCGCATTAGAGCAGGCTAAAAAACTCGTTGAGCAAGACGATGATATCCAACAGTCTCTGGCCGAGTTCAGCGAACATGAACAAGCACAAATCTTAGAACTTGCTTATGCTTACGCTCGCTATTTAGCAGTTAAAAAGAAGCAGGCGAATCCTGAGTTACGCAAACGCACAGTCAATCTATTATCAGCCCGTGCAAAACTGCCTGTTTCGGCAGTCTTTGACGATGTTCCAGTACCCGCTTATAGAGACGATCAAGGCCATTTAAGCCAACGCCTACAATTTAAAGCAGGCAGTACATTTTCCGATGAGCGCAACAGTTCTCGCTCAAATCGTTTAGGTTTTGTTGATCTGAATTACCGCGCAGCTTTTCATGAAGTGATGGACTTACCGCAAGGCTTTGTACCCGGATCACAAATCCAAATGGGCAATTTAAAACTAAGACTCTGGGATGGCGGCGCCGTTCGACTGCAACAATTTCAGATCGTAGATATTTTATCGCTCAGCCATCAAACCCACTTACAACAACCGACAGCCTGGTCAGTCAGTGGTGGCTTAGATCGATTTATTGGTGCCGATGCAGAGTTATTTGGTTATTTAAACGCAGGCTTTGGTAAAGCTTGGCTCACCTCTGCTGGGCGTTTCTATGGCTTAGCACAAGCCCAGTTGCTGGCTGACAATCAGTTCCATCGAGGCGCACAGCTGAGCTTTGGCCCTCGCCTGGGCTGGTTATGGCAAGGGGATCATATCCAAGCCCAGCTGGAAAGTAACTGGCAAGGTCTGAGCGTGATTGATAAAACGCGCCGTACCGAAGTCAGTGCCAATCTAGGCTGGCGCTTATCAACCAACCTGCAACTTAAACTCGAAGCGAAAAGCCAACACTTTAAGCTCCATCAAGACACCAGCAAACAGCATGAGGTGGGCCTTGGCATCAACTGGTATTACTAAAGCGCTCAAAGCCCTGTCTAAACGATGGGGCCGTACGCTGTTTTCTCAATTAACCCTTCTGGCCGGCAGCTTAACGCTAACCGGCTGTACTTCGCTGTCTGCTTTGTTTTTCTATCCACAAAGCACTTTGATCTCCACGCCGCAAGACGCGGGACTTGAATATCAAGATGTGTGGCTGACAGCCCAAGATAATACCAAGCTGCACGCCTGGTGGCTGCCAGCACAAGGCAAGCAAGCTGACTCCAATACCATGCTGCTGTATCTGCACGGTAACGCTGAAAACATCTCCAGCCATAGCCACAGCATCTATTGGTTACCCGCAAGTGGCGTCAGTGTCTTGGCTTTAGATTATCGGGGCTTTGGCGCCTCTGAAGGTCAAGCTCGGATGCCTGAGGTGCTGCAAGATATTGAAGCAGCTCTTCTCTGGATGAAGCAACAACACCCAGATAAAGAACTGCTCATACTGGGGCAAAGTATCGGCAGCGCTATCGCCATCAATTATATTGCACAAGCGACGGATCGACATGATATCAAAGCGTTGATTTTAGATGCGCCATTAAGCGGTTTTGCCACAGCTGCGCGCAGTGCAATGAGTCAAAGTGTTATCGGTTGGCTGATGTGGCCCTTTACCGTATTGATCCCCTCGCAGTGGGACCCCATCAAGCATATCCAGAGCATTAATTTACCGGTGCTGATGATGCACAGTCCAAAAGATACTATTGTGGCGGCTAAACAAGGCAAAAAACTCTATGCGCACTGGCAAAAAGCCTACCCTGAACAACAGTTATGTTGGCTCGATTCAAAAGGCCCGCATATTATGTCTTTTGCTTTTCCAGAGTTGAGGCAAGCCACCCTCAGTTTTATTAAAAACCGACAGTGTCCCAAACTCAAATAGCATGTATTGAATCAAGCCCTTATGTCTTGAGCAATGCCCAGCGAAGTTCTATTATTGGCTTACATACAAGTGGAGTTGAACGATGCTAACTGTACTGCAAATTGATTTCCCGTTTAATGGCCCGTTTGGTGAAGATATGCACCAAACGATGCAGCCGTTAGCTGAGTCCATTATCCAAGAACCTGGATTGTTGTGGAAAATTTGGACGGAAAATATCGAAACGCAAGAAGCCGGTGGTGTCTATTTGTTTAGTGATGCGCCAGCAGCACAAGCCTACTTAGAGATGCACAGCGCTCGTTTAACTGCCAGTGGTGTTACCGGTATTCGTGCTAAATTATTTGACGTTAACCGCCCTCTTAGCGAAATTTGTAAAGGCCCTATGCAATGACAACCAGTAAGCTCGATAAAATCCTAGCCCAAGCTCAGAAAGAAAACGAAAGCGGCTACCGACAAAAAGCATTGAGAATGTACCCGCATTTTTGTGGCCGTTGCAGTCGTGAGTTTAGCGGTAAGGGTCTCAGTGAGTTGACCGTGCACCACCGTGATCATAATCACGATAACAATCCATCCGACGGTTCAAACTGGGAGTTATTGTGCTTGTACTGCCATGATAATGAGCACCAGCGTCAAGTGGATATGCATTATCAAAAAGAAGAAAGCGCTGGCCAAAAAGGGCCGCAACAGACTTTTAAAGGCTTGGCGGGTTTAGCCGACTTACTGAAAAAACAAGACGCTGAATAATTTTGCCTATGACGCTGCGCGCTCACCTCGAGAGCGCAGCGTCAATTGTGCAAATTGCCTGCATAAAAGTGATTAGCCAGATCTGAAAATCAGATGATTTTCCCACTCTTCCTCGGGCACATCCAACTCGCTGGCCATACGGCCCAACTGCGAAATACGCTCCGTATGTACCGCATCGGTATTGCCACAGACTAAATGGTGCCAAACAAACAGGTCTTTACCCTCGCTGACTAAGCGATAAGCACAGGTTGTCGGTAACCACTTAAATGTTTCAGCCGTGCCAGGCGTGAGCTGAATACAGTCGGCAACATAGTTTTTACGATCGGGGTAATTACTGCAACGCGCAGTATCTAAATCCAATAATTTACAAGCGACATTGGTGTAATACACCGAGTCATCGTCTTCATCTGCTAATTTTTGCAAACAACACAAACCACAACCATCGCAGAGCGATTCCCACTCTTCTTGGTCGAGTTCGGCAAGGGTTTTACGTTTCCAAAAGGGTTCAACAATTGCGGCCATACACTGCTCTACCTATACTGAGCACCACGCTCAGCTGATATCAATTAATCGTTTTTACATTCAACTTTGACACGCATTTTAATCACTTGAGTATGCATACGTGCGGTTAAATGCGTTGTTTCACCTGCAGCTATACGCGCTTTGCGGGTGCGTGGACTTTCTGGCCCGTTACGAAAACGTACCGTGCACACGGCAGCCTGCTTGCCATAGTTAGTTAACGACACTGAAGCCGTATTCTCACCTAAATCTTGTGTATCGATGGCAATTTGCGCGCCATTGAGTTGCTGATCCACTGCAAATGGAAACGCCAAGGCTGTCAGCGGCAATAGTAGCGGTAATATTGTTATATATTTTCTCATGGTTTTCTCACCTACCCATTGACTGCAATAGTGTACCGCATCAGCACTGACAAACTGCCAGCAGCGCTAGAAATGCTCAGAAAAACACTATATTTTACGCTAACAGCCCTCTATCATCATGATTTTAATCCTCTCAGCGTTTATCAGCAGTAAAAACAGCACTGCAGCGCCTGCTCATTCACTTTTTAAGCTCAGTACACTTTAAACGTCTTATGCATACATTCAATAGCGCAGTCACAGCCATTAACGATCTAGTCTGGGGCCCTCCCATGCTGATTGCCATTTTAGGCAGCGGCTTGTTTTTAATGCTGTCACTGAGATTGATGCCGCTGCGCAATATCAAACGCGGCTTTTTAGAAATCTGGAATGGCCGCTCCAAAGGCGACGCCAGTATCGGCGAGATCAGTCCTTTTGCCGCGTTAATGACTAGCTTGGCTGCCACTGTCGGCACCGGCAATATCGCCGGCGTAGCCACTGCGATTGTTTTAGGTGGACCTGGTGCTCTATTTTGGATGTGGTGTACGGCACTGGTAGGCATGGCCACCAAGTATTGTGAAGTGGTACTGGCGGTGCATTTTCGTGAAAAGAACAGCCTCAATCACTTTGTTGGCGGCCCTATGTATGCCATTAAAAATGGTTTAAGCCGTCAGTGGGCTTGGCTCGGTGCTTGCTTTGCTATCTTTGGCGGGCTGGCCAGTTTTGGTATTGGCAATATGGTGCAGGTCAATAGTATGGCCGCCGGACTGGAAGTCTCTTTTGCAGTGCCGGCTTGGGTCAGCGGACTGTGCATTATGGCCTTGGTCGGCTTAGTCATTTTAGGTGGTATTCAGCGTATTGGCGCAGTAGCACAAACGCTGGTGCCCTTTATGTGCGTGGCGTATATCTTGGCAACACTCTTTGTCCTGATCAGCCATTACCAAGCGATTCCTGCAGCATTTATATTAATTATTGACTCGGCATTTAATGGCCATGCAGCGGCGGGTGGCTTTGCTGGAGCCGCGATGATTGCTGCACTGCGCTTTGGTGTTGCGCGCGGCGTATTCTCCAATGAGGCTGGTCTGGGCAGCGCCGGTATCGCGCAAGCAGCCGGCACCAGTGATGAGCCTGTGGTATCAGGCTTAATCGGCATGATGGGCACTTTTATCGATACCTTGATTATCTGCACCATGACCGGCTTAGCTATTATTTGCTCAGGCGTATGGACCAGCGGCCTGACTGGAGCAGCACTGTCATCGGCAGCATTTGAATCCGCCATGCCCGGCAGCGGCCACTATTTGCTCACCACTGCGTTGGTGGTATTTGCCTTTACCACCATTATTGGCTGGAGCTATTACGGTGAGCGCTGCTGGGAGTTTTTATTTGGCGCTCGAGCTATTCTGCCCTACCGTTTGCTCTGGGTCGCGATGGTACCTTTGGGTGCGGTCACACAGCTCGATACAGTCTGGCTGTTAGCCGATACGCTCAACGGCCTTATGGCTCTGCCTAATATCATCTCACTCTTGCTACTCAGCCCTGTGGTGATCAAACTGACTAAAACCTACTTTGCCAAACACTAAAACACATTGATCAGTAGACTACTCTGCACTCTCAGTTGATTTTGGCGCGCGCGAAAGGACAATATTCACTCGACGGTTCAGAGCACGATTGGCCGCAGTATTATTCGGCTTAAGCGGATAACGCTCCCCATGGAAACGTAATATTATTTGCTCCTGGGTAACACCTTGCTCTAAAAAGTAATCTTGTACCGTCAGTGCTCGGCGTCGTGACAACTCACGGTTACTTAAGCGATTGCCCCAACTGTCTGAGTGACCATCAATCTCTATTTGATTCACTGTTGGATCCTCTTTTAAATAGTCAACAATCGCCTGTAAACGCCCGGTGGCTGAATCACTGAGCACCATATTGGTATCAGCAAAGGCAATGCGCGTTTGTTTAAGCTGATCAAAGTTGTAGGGTAACAAAGCTGCGGTACAGGTTAAGTAACGTTGGTAGGCATCAGCAAAACCAGCCGGCACAATATGCACCTCAAGCCAATCTCCTTGCTGAGTGCGGTGCTGAATTAAAGGTCCACGCCCTTCCAGCAAACCGGTGAGCAATCGCCCTGACTGCCGAGGGGAAGCCTGCAGCATATTGCTATTGGCGGTAACGATCACCGCACCTAAAGGAACACTATGCTGGCTGGTACGCCAAGGTGCTGCAGCAGAAAATAAAGTCGCCGAGCCACGACTGAGCCACGCCTCTTGGGCTTGCAGCTTAAACGTAGGGCTTTCACCGGCACGTCGCACAAACTCACCTTGACCAAAACCTTTCACCGGTTGCGTCAGGCGGCATTCAAAGCGATCACCCTCCACAGTCCACTCGACATGCTCCAGTGGCGTTTGAAAGGTTATTGCCAGTGCAGGTGTTGCCAGTAAACCGACTAAAATTGAAAAAACAGCTAAGCGCATTGCGCTCTCCCATCACCTAAAATGCTCAGCTAAGCTATCGGTCACTGTTAAGAAAACTTTAAAGCAGATGCCCGCACCGCGCTTTTACGGTAGCATTCTACCTATTCAATATAAATCGACTGACTGGAAGCCTTCATGATTGACCGTCTTACACTGCTGCGACCCGATGATTGGCATATTCACCTGCGCGATGGCGCGGTTTTGCAACACACTGTTGCCGATGCCGCTCGTACTTTTGCCCGCGCCATTATTATGCCCAACCTAGTACCCCCCGTACGCAATACAGCGGAAGCCGATCAATACCGTGAACGTATTTTAAGTGTGCGCCCTGCACAGAGTGCGTTTGAGCCGCTAATGGTCCTGTATTTAACAGATCAAACCTCTGCCCAAGATATTAAAGAAGCCAAGGCCTGCGGCTTTGTGCATGCAGCAAAACTGTACCCGGCGGGCGCGACCACCAACTCAGACTCAGGCGTCACTTCACTTGAAGCGATCTACCCAGCCTTAGAAGCCATGAGTGAAGTGGGTATGCCGTTGTTGGTGCACGGTGAAGTCACTCACAGTCACGTGGATATTTTTGATCGTGAAAAACGCTTTATTGACGATCAACTGGGAGGTCTAGTCAATCGTTTTCCTGATTTAAAAGTGGTTATGGAGCATATTACCACTGCAGATGCTGCACAGTTTGTCAGCAGTTGCGCTGATACTGTTGCTGCCACCATTACCGCGCATCACTTGCTTTACAACCGCAACCATATGCTGGCCGGCGGTATTCGTCCGCATTTTTATTGCTTGCCGATTCTCAAGCGTAATACCCACCAAGAAGCCTTACTTGATGCGGCCACCAGTGGCTCTGCTAAGTTTTTCTTAGGGACTGACTCTGCACCGCACGCACAAAACGCTAAAGAAAACGCCTGTGGTTGTGCCGGTTGCTACACCGCTTATGCGGCGATTGAGTTATACGCTGAAGCCTTTGAGCAACGTAACGCTTTGGATAAACTGGAAGGCTTTGCCAGCCACTTTGGTGCTGACTTCTATGGTCTGCCGCGCAACCAAGACACCATCACTCTGGTGCGTGAACCTTGGACCGTGCCCGCCACTCTAGATTTTGGCGAACAACAACTGGTGCCATTGCGTGCCGGTGAAACCTTAAATTGGCGCGTATTAGGAGCTCAGGCATGAGCCACGACATCCCAGATTACGAATTTGAAGAGTACATCAACAAAGACACTAACAACGGACACGACAAGCACAGCGGCGGATTGAAATCTGCCATGGCGCGCCGTTTTCGTGGTTACTTACCTGTTGTGATTGATGTGGAAACCGGTGGTTTTAATTGCGCCACTGATGGCTTACTCGAAATCGCCGCAGTGATTCCAGCCATGGATGATGAAGGTCTGCTCTATGCTGAGCACACTTTATTTTTCCGTGTTAAACCTTTTGAAGGCGCCAATATTGAGCAAGCCGCATTAGACTTTACTGGCATTAAGCTTGATCACCCATTGCGTATGGCGGTCACTGAAGATCACGCCTTAGGTGAGATTTTTAAAAGTGTGCGTAAATCACTGAAAGCAGTCGGTTGTAAGCGTGCCATTTTAGTCGGCCATAACAGCCACTTTGACTTAGGCTTTCTCAATGCGGCGGTTGAGCGTTGTGGTATTAAACGCAACCCTTTCCACCCCTTCTCAAGCTTTGATACCGCGACACTGGGTGGTTTAGCTTACGGACAAACCGTATTGGCTAAAGCGTGCGAAGCAGCAGATATCAACTTTGATAGTCGTGAAGCACACAATGCGCGCTACGATACGGAAAAAACCGCAGAACTCTTTTTCGGCATCGTCAATCGCTGGAAAGAAATGGGCGGTTGGGACGACATCGAGTAAGCTCAAGCCCACTTAAAACGTTCTAATACACAATAGGCGGTATGCACACTGAATGCATACCGCCTATTTTTTTACTCAAGTAAAGCTAGATAATGCTTACTTAAGGCGTCGCTCAATACCCATCTCAACTAATATTTTCGCAGAAATCTCTTCAACAGAAAAATGCGTGGTATTGATAAAGTTAATATTTTCGCGCTTAAACAATCCTTCCACTTCGCGCACTTCAAACTCACATTGTGCATAACTGGCATAACGGCTGTTGGGTTTGCGCTCATTACGAATCGCCGCTAAACGGTCAGCATCAATGGTTAAACCAAACAGCTTTTCTTTATACTGTTTTAACGAACTGGGCAACTGCAAGCTTTCCATATCGTCTTCAGTTAACGGATAGTTGGCTGCACGAATACCGTACTGCATGGCCATATACAAACACGTTGGCGTCTTACCGCAACGCGACACGCCCACCAAGATAATATCGGCACTGTCATAGTGACGAGTGCGACCACCATCATCGTTATCCAGCGCAAAATGCACCGCCTCGATACGCTCCATATAGTTGGCGCTGTGCGCAATGGAATGTGACTTACCCACTGAATAAGACGAGCGATCGTTCAACTCTTCTTCAAGCGGTGCTAAAAAACTGGAAAAAATATCCACTTTAAAAGCATTCGCAGTGCTTAAAATATCGCGAATCTCGGTATTTACAATGGTATCGAAGACAATGGGTCGCATCTCTTCATTGTCCGCAACCTCATTAATTTGTTGTACCATTGCCTGTGCTTTTTCAACAGTGTCAATGTAAGGTCGGGTTAAACGGCGAAAGTCGGTATTATCAAACTGCGCCAATAAACTTTGTCCGAGCGTTTCGGCAGTGATACCCGTTCCATCTGAGATAAAAAAAGCTGTACGTTTCATAATTGCCAAAAGCCTTAAGTCGTGAACATTTCTCGGTTAGTATAGGCTTGTAAGTGCCTGACATGTTGTTGGGCGACATTGTGACCCATTTTCCCCAAACAAGGCCAATAGATTACACTGGCCCTTTCAATACAGACGTGGAGAGATCACCTTGGTTGAATACGTAGTTTCCCTCGATAAGCTCGGTAACCATGATGTTGAGCGTGTAGGGGGCAAAAACGCTTCCCTAGGCGAAATGATCAGCAACCTTGCAGGCGCCGGTGTTTCAGTGCCTGGCGGCTTTGCCACCACTGCGCAAGCCTACCGTGACTTTATTGATGCCAATAATCTAGACGCACGTATCCATGATTTATTGGATGCTTTAGATACCGATGACGTGAATGCACTGGCTAAAGCGGGTGCACAAATTCGCCAATGGATTTTAGACGCTGACTTCCCTACCCAGCTTGACAGCGACATTCGCACTGCCTTTGCCGACATGGCCAATGGTAACGAGAATATGGCCGTGGCGGTGCGTTCATCCGCTACCGCTGAAGACTTGCCTGATGCCTCTTTTGCGGGTCAGCAAGAAACCTTCTTGAATATTCGCGGTGTTGATAATGTCATCTACGCCGCTAAAGAAGTGTTTGCCTCATTGTTTAATGACCGCGCTATTTCTTATCGTGTACACCAAGGCTTTGACCACCGTGATGTGGCCCTATCAGTCGGTGTGCAGCGTATGGTGCGCTCAGAAACAGCCGCCGCAGGTGTAATGTTTAGCCTCGATACGGAATCTGGTTTCCGTGACGTGGTCTTTATCACTGGTGCCTATGGCCTCGGTGAAACCGTGGTACAGGGCGCTGTTAACCCTGATGAATTCTATGTGCACAAGCAAACCTTAGCCGCCGGTCGTCCAGCTATTTTACGTCGCAACTTGGGCAGTAAAGCACTGAAAATGATCTACGGTGCTGATGCAAGCGCAGGTAAATCCATTGAAACGGTTGATGTTGCTCCTGCTGAGCGCATGCGCTTTTGCCTGAGTGATGAAGAAGTCACTAACTTAGCCAAGCAAGCAGTGATTATCGAGCAACACTATGGCTGCCCTATGGACATCGAGTGGGCTAAAGACGGTGATGATGGCAAGCTGTACATTGTACAAGCCCGTCCAGAAACCGTTAAAAGCCGCAGCAACCTCAATGTAATGGAGCGTTACTTGCTTAAAGAGCAAGGCACCATCTTAGTTGAAGGTCGCGCCATTGGTCAACGTATCGGTGCAGGCCGCGTGCGCATTATCAATGACGTATCGGAAATGGATAAAGTCCAACCCGGTGATGTGCTGGTGTCCGATATGACCGACCCCGACTGGGAGCCGGTGATGAAACGCGCCAGCGCTATTGTAACTAACCGTGGTGGCCGTACCTGTCACGCGGCGATTATTGCACGTGAGTTAGGTATTCCAGCGGTAGTAGGTTGTGGTAATGCCACTGCTCTGCTGAAAGACGGTCAAGGTGTCACCGTTTCCTGTGCTGAAGGTGATACCGGTTATGTCTTTGAAGGCGAACTGAATTTTGATATTCGCACCAACTCTGTTGAAGCGATGCCGGATCTGCAGTTCAAAATCATGATGAACGTCGGTAATCCTGACCGTGCCTTTGATTTTGCCCAGTTGCCCAACGAAGGTGTGGGTTTAGCCCGTCTTGAGTTTATTATCAACCGTATGATTGGCGTGCACCCCAAAGCACTGCTCAACTTTGATAGTTTACCAAGCGACTTACAAGACAGCATTGAAAAACGCACTGCCGGTTATGCCAGCCCGATTGATTTCTATGTCGATAAATTGGTTGAAGGTGTCAGTACCTTAGCTGCTGCATTCTGGCCGAAAAAAGTCATTGTGCGTTTATCTGACTTTAAATCCAATGAATACGCCAACCTAATCGGCGGCAAGCTCTACGAGCCTACCGAAGAAAACCCAATGCTGGGTTTCCGTGGTGCCTCACGTTATATCAGCGAATCATTCCGCGATTGCTTTGAACTGGAATGCCGCGCGATGAAGCGTGTGCGTGATGTGATGGGTTTAACCAACGTTGAGTTGATGGTGCCCTTTGTGCGTACCGTTAATGAAGCCGCGCAAGTGGTCGGCCTGCTCGAAGAGTATGGTTTAAAACGTGGTGAAAACGGTTTGCGTTTAATTATGATGTGCGAACTGCCATCCAATGCCTTGTTAGCTGACGAATTCCTTGAGCACTTCGATGGTTTTTCCATTGGCTCCAATGATATGACGCAGCTGACCTTAGGTCTCGACCGTGACTCAGGTGTGATTGCGCACTTGTTTGATGAGCGTGATCCAGCGGTTAAAAAACTGCTATCAATGGCCATTCAAGCCTGTATTAAAGCCGATAAATACATTGGTATTTGCGGTCAAGGCCCATCTGACCATCCTGATCTAGCACGCTGGTTAATGGACGAAGGTATCGAAAGCGTTTCTCTCAATCCTGACTCAGTACTGGATACTTGGTTCTTCCTCGCGGAAAATAACTAAGACGTAAATTCACCTGTGCGCCTTACTCCGGCGTGCAGGTGTATTACCCAGCGCACCACCCTTCTATTGTTGTATACAACATGCCTGTCAATTTACCCCTGCCTATTTAAGGGCTCATTCAGCTCACTCAATCTCCCTTGCAAGTTATAAGAAGCAATTTCTATATAACCATATAGCAAATGATTCTTTCTGTGTCGGCAAGCACTATGCCATCATTGCGTCACAGATATAGGAGTCACAGCTATGAAATATTTTTACGCCAGCTTGGCGTTTTTTTTATCCTTGGTCTTTGCTAGTGCACAGGCTGCAACACAGCAACCCTTAATTGAAGCGCATGAGCTCACAGATGCTCTGATGGCTAATCCAGAGTTGCAAATTATTGATATTCGCAGTCCTGAAGATTACGCCGCTGGACATATTCCACAGGCGCTCTCCGCTCCTTACGGACAATGGCGCGGCCCTGCAAATAACCCAGGTCAGTTAGCTGATGATGCCTACTTTCAAGAGTTACTGCGCACCTTAGGTTTAACCCAGCAGCAACCGATTGTGGTCTATTCCAGTGGCGCTGATGAAACCGACTTTGGTGCAGCAGCCCGTGTGTATTGGACGCTGAAATACTTAGGACTGACTGATTTAAGTGTGCTCAACGGTGGTTTTAAGCAGTGGCAGCAAGGGATCAGTACCCAAGCGCCAAGAGTGCAAGCCAGCCAACTCGTGGTGAACAGCAACCCTGATCTAGTGATTTTTCAAGACGAGTTGCTGGATAAGATCACTCGCCAAGATACCACCTATCAATTACTCGATGCGCGCCCGCCTATTTTTTACCAAGGCCAAGCTAAAGCACCCACCGCAAGTACCGGTGGCACCATTGCTACTGCACAAAACACGCCTTTTGGTCAGTGGTTTAACCAAGATGACACCCGTATTCGCCCGACAGCTGAAATTAAAGCCTTAGTGCGTGAACAAGGCCTAGATCAAGCACAAGAGACGGTATCCTTTTGTAATACCGGTCACTGGGCAGCCACCAACTGGTTTGTCTTATCCGAGTTAGCCGGCCTTAAAGATGTCCGCCTCTACCCTGCTTCACTGGCAGAGTGGACACAGAATACAGCCAGTTTACCGATGGACAATACGCCCAGCCGTTTTCAGCAACTGCAAGCTAAGTTTTCTAAGCTGGTGAATAATTGATATGAAAAATCGTGTGGCTTTAACTCTAGTGTTTGCTGGGTTTGCGGCATTCTTATTTTGGTTTGTTTCAGTACGCCAAAGCTTATTATTTCTGGTTGGTATCGGTCTAGGTGGCGTACTGGCCGGTGCGCGCTTTGGTTTTACCACCGGTTGGCGCAACCTGATTGAAAAACGTGATGCCAGCGGCGTCTTTGCACAGATACTCTTATTAGCCATTGCTGCAGCATTCTCCATGCCGTTACTGGCCAGTTTCCCCACTGAGCTGAGTGCTGCTTTAGGCCCACCGAGTATCAGTTTGTTGGTCGGTGCTTTAGTCTTTGGTGGCGCGATGCAAATTGCCGATGGTTGTGGCTCAGGCACTTTATATAAAGCCGGCCTCGGCATTCCATTGAATATGGCTATTTTGCCGGTGTTTGCTCTGGGTAGCTTCTTAGGCTCGGCACACCTGGGCTGGTGGCTCGATTTAGGGCATCTGGAACCTGTCGGTTTAGTTGAAGAAGTCGGTCTTGGTGGTGCACTGGGTTTAACCTACTTAGGTTTAATTGTTGTGGGTCTTGCCGCGTGGTGGTGGTCAAAAACCAACACCACTGTGCACAGCTTATTCAATAAAAAACTGATGATTGGCGCAGTGGTGATTGCTGTACTGGCCGTGCTCATTCTAGTGATTGCTGGTAAGCCTTGGGGCGTGGTTTATGGCTTTGGCTTATGGGCGGCAAAAATCGCTAACGCGAGCAACCTGTTTGATCCCACCACCAATGCGTTTTGGAGTCAGCCGGTCAATGCCACTGCCTTGCAACAGTCGGTATTTTTAGACCTGACCTCAATTACCAATATTGGTATTTTAGCGGGAGCGCTGTGGATCTTCTCGCGCAATAAAACCGGCAAGTCCAATCCGCTGAATACACAACAGTGGGTTGTTGGCATTATTGCTGGCTTCTTATTGGGCTACAGCTCACGTTTAGCCTTTGGCTGTAACGTTGGTGCGATGGTCAGTGGAATCTCTACCGGCAGTATCCACGGCTGGATTTGGGTGGTGATGGCCTTCTTAGGCTCACTGATTGGTGTACGTGTTCGCCGCTATTTTGGATACTGATATGAATAATTTACGTATTGTTGTGTTTTGGACTGCACTATTGGGCTTCTTTGTCTGGGACTGGCAGCACTCACAACCGGTCAACTTGCGCTTAGAAGCACCGATTATTGCCATTGGCTCAGGCCAAGCACCTTCCGGCGGACATTGCGCCACCTTTTAAATCCAGCAAAAAATAGCCGAGCTCAAATACATCTGAGCTCGGCTATCATCAGCGCAATAACGGCTACAACACAATCACACTTCTAAACGTATACCTGGCGAAACCTGCTTGCTATCAACCGCTGGCAACAACAGACCATCTTGATAACTGGACATAAAGACTTCGGCTTCTTGGGTCACTGTGGTTTGAATCACTAAACGCACACGAGTACCGAGTACCTTGGCTTCGACCAACTCCACCTGCTCATTATCGATCCAAGCCTGACCGCTGAGCATTTGAAAGGTTTGATCCAACTCCACGCGGTAGACTTTACCCTCATCACTGAGCCACTCCCACGTACCCTGCAGTGGTGCGGGAACAACCCATTTATACAAATACACACCGCCCATGGCACGTTTAGCATCAGGCTGCCAGCGCCCCATATTAAAGGCATGCGCAATAATACGTGTACCGGGCTTAAGCTCAGTCAAAATACGTGCTTTTAATTTCACATTCAGTGAGGGCAGTAAATATAAGGTCAGCACTGTGGCTTCACTGAAATCAACCGTCAGTAAATCCTCTTGCAGAAACTCGACGCGATCTTCAACACCGATCGTTTCCGCCAAGGCATTAGCCTCAGCAATACGGCGCGGGTCCATATCAACACCCACCGCACGTGCGCCACGCTCCATCGCTGCAGCGACAACAATACGACCATCACCACAGCCCAAGTCGTAGAGCACATCATTGGCAGTGACAGCGGCCATTTTCAGCATGGCTTCAACCACTAATTCATCGGTTGGTACAAAGATCACATCAAGCTCAGCATCCACCTTGGTAAATCCTTCTTCAAAAATCAGATCAGTAAACAAATAAAATACCTAAAAAATGAGTCCTAGGATTATTGCTCTAAGTCTCTTAAGCAACAACAGAGTCTATAGTACTTAATACCGCTATATTGCAGTAAATTCGGCGATTTAGCAGATACATGTAGGGCATTGTATACCTAGAACATGGCATACTGCAGCCCTGCAAAAGTCCTAAAGACTCTTTTCACCTCCTTTTAAGTGCTTCTTACAACGGCACTGCGACTTTGCGTCCCCAACAAATGATTTATAAAAATGTATAATGTGCTTTTAGTGTTCTGCACCCTTGCAGTGTTAACCCGTGCAACTGCACACGATAGAGGTCGGTATGAAGTACATTACATGGTTAAGTAAAAACCTAAGCTTGAGCATCCCACTATTTTTACTATTGGGTTTAGCGGCTGGCTTAACATTACCCACGGACAACCTCAGCGTCTTGATTGCCCCTCTCACGCTATTGATGGTTTATCCAATGATGGTCGGAATTAAGCCCAAGCAGCTATTAGTCGGTGGTGATAACGCCGTACAAATCTGGGCGATTGTTATCAACTTTATATTTATTCCAGTGGTCGCTTTTGCGCTGGGTCGTGTTTTCTTTGCTGAGCAGCCAGAATTAGCACTGGGTTTATTATTAGCAGCCTTGCTGCCAACCAGTGGTATGACCATTTCTTGGACGGGTTTTGCTAAAGGTAACCTTCCTGCCGCAATTAAGCTGACCTTGATTGGCTTATTCTTGGGTTCATTACTGACGCCATTTTACGTCAAGGTCCTGCTGGGTTCAGAGATTCCAGTGGAATTAGGTTTGGTTTTCCAACAGATCTTAATGTTTATCGTGATCCCATTGGTGGCTGGACAAGCCACTCGTACCTTCTTGGTGCGTCGTCATGGCTTAGAAAGTTTCCAGAAAAAATATGCACCTAAATTTCCACCGCTGTCCAGCTTAGGTGTATTAGGTATTGTTTTTGTGGCAATGGCGCTGAAAGGTCCAGACCTTTTGGAATCACCCAGTTTAGTGTTGCGCTTATTAGTCCCCTTGTTACTGCTGTATAGCATCAACTATATCGTCAGTACTGTGATTGCTCGCAAGCGCTTCAACCGGGGTGATGGTATTGCTTTAGTGTACGGTACAGTGATGCGTAACTTGTCCATTGCTCTAGCCTTATCAATGACAGCCTTCGGTGAAGCCGGTGCACATGCAGCCCTGTTAATTGCCTTGGCTTATATTATCCAAGTGCAGTCCGCTGCCTTGTATGTGAAGTTCTCGGCAAAACTCTTTCCAATGAAAGAGTGATGTGAGCCACTCGCTGCTTCAGCTTATCACTGAGCTCAAGCAGCGAGTCACGACTCAATAGCCTATAGAGCACATACTGTAGACGATAAAAAACCCCAGTACCGTCACCGATACTGGGGTTTTTCTATCAGGGCTATTAACCCTGAATTGCTGTTATCTTACAGCTGCTTAGTGCAGTAGTAGAAATCAACACACTCATACTCACCTGACTTAACACGTGCATCCGCTTCAGCTGCAGTACCTGCTGGTGGCACGATGACGCGATCGCCTGGTTTCCAGCCTTCTGGTGTCGCTACGCCGTGCTCATCACTGGTCTGCAGTGCATCAAGCAAGCGCAAGAACTCGTCAATTAAACGACCGTTGCTCATTGGGTAATACACCATCGCACGTAAAATACCATTAGGGTCAATGATAAAGGTCGCACGTACAGCTGAAGTATCAGCAGCGCCTGGGTGGATCATGCCGTAAGCACGGGCAACATCCATTTTCAGGTCAGCAATAATTGGGAATGGAATTTTAACGCCGAATTTTTCTTCGATGTTACGCATCCAAGCAATGTGTGAGTGGGTGCTATCAATAGATAAACCTAATAACTCACAGTTACGCTTGTTGAATTCAGGTGCTTTCTTAGCAAAGGCAACAAACTCAGTGGTACACACTGGAGTAAAGTCAGCGGGGTGTGAAAACAACACCAGCCATTTGCCTTTGTAATCGTCGAGGGACTTCTCACCGTCAGTGGTCGGTGCTTTAAATTCTGGTGCACGTTCGTTCAAGCGTGGTAAACCGTAAACTGCAGTATCAGTATTTTGCATCGTGTTACTCCTGGGTTGTTTGCTTAATCTGCATACAATATAGCATGCTAATTCTTATTAGGAATATGTATATATCTATATTCCTAATAGTTTTAAACTATTAAAGCTAACAATAACATACTTTGAAAGCATCTCATTCACTATAGCAATATCCTCAATCGTTTTGCGCACTGAGTTCACTGAAGCCCACGACAAAGGTTGTAGAACCGACACAAAAAAGCGCCCATCGAGAGCGCCTTTTTGATCTATCAGTTTAATGCAGAAAACCTCATACCTTTAGGTGTAGAGGGATGTCACACAGCCCGCAAAACTTAGAAACTGTCACCTGGAATACGTACCCAGCCTTCCATAAGTACCCGCGCACTGCGACTCATAATGGCTTTTTTAACAATCCATTTACCATTGTCTTGTACCGCTTGCGCACCCACTCGCAAAGTACCCGACGGATGACCAAAATTAACCGCGGTACGATCACCACCGCCGGCTGCCAGATTCACTAAAGTACCAGGAATCGCTGCAGCCGTACCAATGGCTACTGCGGCTGTACCCATCATCGCGTGGTGTAACTGACCCATGGAGAGCGCACGCACCAAGACATCAATATCAGTGGCTTTTATCTCTTTAGCGCTGGACGCTGTGTAATCTGCAGGCGGCGCAACAAAGGCTACTTTCGGTGTGTGCTGACGCGCAGCAGCTTCAACAACATCCTTAATTAAACCCATTTTCACGGCGCCATAAGAGCGGATCAACTCAAACTTAGCCAACGCTGCTTGATCGCTATTGATTGCCGACTGCAGTTCAGTACCGCTATAGCCAATATCCGCTGCATTGACAAAAATGGTTGGAATGCCTGCGTTGATCAAGGTGGCTTTCAACGTACCCACACCTGGCACTTCCAGATCATCCACCACATTGCCGGTCGGGAACATCGCCGCATCATCACCGTCACCATCGGCTGGATCGAGAAACTCAATCTGCACTTCAGCCGCTGGGAAAGTCACACCATCCAGCTCAAAATCGCCAGTTTCTTGCACTTCACCATTAGTGATCGGCACATGGGCAATAATGGTTTTTTCGATATTGACCTGCCAAATACGTACCGTGCAGATACCATTTTGCGGGATTTTATCCGCAACGACTAAGCCATTGGAAATGGCAAATGAGCCCACTGCTGCGGTTAAGTTACCGCAGTTACCACTCCAGTCGACAAACGGCTTATCAATCGAGACTTGACCAAATAAATAGTCAACATCGTGATCAGCACGTGCACTTTTCGCCAGCAATACTGTTTTACTGGTACTCGAGGTGGCGCCGCCCATGCCATCGGTTTGTTTACCGTATGGGTCCGGGCTACCAATGACACGTAGTAACATCGCATCTCGTGCCGCACCGGGCTGTTGCGCCGCTGCTGGCAAATCATCAACGCGGAAAAACACACCTTTACTGGTACCGCCACGCATATAAGTGGCGGGGATTTTAATTTGTGGGACCTGACTCATATTGGAATCTCCCTAGGCTCAATTTAAATAACAGTGACCGCATCAATACGATCACTCAGAAACAAAAACCCGCTAAACAAGGATCGCTCGTTTAGCGGGTTCGGTCATGCTTTAACCTGCATTAAGCACTGGCACCTTCTGATGCCAGAAACTCTTGAGCAAAGCGCTGGAGTACACCGCCTGCTTCATACACAACCTGCTCTGCCGCGGTGTCAATACGACTGAGCATGGGCACACGGACGACTTCGCCGTTACGACGGGTAATCACTAATGTCATGGTATTGCCCGGTTTCAGTTCGCCTTCCACATCGTAGGTTTCAGTACCGTCTAAACCTAATGTTTTACGGGTCGTGCCTTCAGCAAATTGCAGCGGCAACACACCCATACCAATCAGGTTAGTACGGTGAATACGCTCAAAACCTTCAGCAGCAATCACTTCAACACCGGCCAAACGCACACCTTTTGCTGCCCAGTCACGGGATGAACCCTGACCGTAGTCAGCACCGGCGACAATAATCAGCGGCTGTTTACGTTCCATATAGGTTTCAATCGCCTCCCACATACGCGTTACTGTGCCTTCTGGCTCAATGCGCGCTAAGGATCCCTGGCGAACATTGCCCTGCTCATCCAAAGCCATTTCATTAAACAGCTTTGGGTTGGCAAAGGTGGCGCGCTGTGCAGTGAGGTGGTCACCACGGTGGGTCGCGTAGGAGTTGAAATCAACCTCTGGCAAGCCCATTTTATGCAGATATTCACCGGCGGCACTGTCCATCATAATCGCGTTAGACGGCGATAAGTGGTCAGTGGTGATATTGTCACCCAGCACCGCGAGTGGCAGCATACCTTTCATCGTACGCTCACCCGCCAATGCACCTTCCCAGTACGGCGGACGACGGATATAGGTACTCATCGGACGCCAGTCATACAGCGGACTGGGCGACTGCGTGATGGAACCCAAGTCAAACATCGGGATATAGACTTGATTGAACTGCTCAGGTTTCACGCTGGCCGCGACAATCGCATCAATCTCTGCATCAGTTGGCCACAGGTCTTTCAAGGTAATCGGGTGACCTTCTTTATCGTAACCCAGCGCATCTTTTTCAATATCGAAACGAATGGTACCGGCGATGGCATAAGCAACCACTAATGGCGGTGAAGCCAAGAATGCTTGTTTAGCATAAGGGTGGATACGGCCATCAAAGTTACGGTTACCCGACAGTACCGCGGTGGCGTAGAGATCACGATCAATGATTTCTTGCTGAATCACAGGATCCAAGGCACCGCTCATACCGTTACAGGTGGTGCAGGCAAAACCAACGATACCAAAACCTAACTGCTCAAGCTCTTCCAGCAAGTTGGCATCTTTTAGGTAGAGTTCAGCCACTTTAGAACCGGGAGCAAAGGAGGTTTTTACCCACGGTTTACGCTCTAAGCCCAACTTATTCGCATTACGTGCCACCAGCGCCGCCGCAACCACGTTACGTGGGTTACTGGTGTTGGTGCAGCTGGTGATCGCAGCAATAATCACTGCGCCATCAGGCATTAAGCCTTCTTCTTTCTGCCACGCGCCAGCAATACCTTTGGCTGCGAGATCTTTAGTAGACACACGTGCATGCGGGTTGGAGGGGCCAGCCATATTACGGCCGACGGCAGACAGGTCAAACTTCAACACACGCTCATAATCAACATCAACTAAGCTATCAGCCCACAAGCCTGTCACTTTCGCATAGTTTTCAACTAGGGCAATTTGCTCTGGCTCACGACCGGTTAAGGTTAAGTATTCAATGGTTTGTTGATCAATATAGAACATACCCGCAGTAGCGCCGTACTCAGGGGTCATATTAGAAATGGTGGCACGGTCGCCAATCGACAAAGTCGCAGCACCTTCACCAAAGAATTCTAAGTACGCACCAACCACACGCTCTTTACGCAAGAACTCCGTCATTTCCAAAACAATATCAGTTGCAGTAATACCCGGTTGACGTTGGCCAACCAGCTCAACACCGACAATATTCGGTAAGCGCATCATCGATGGCAAACCGAGCATGACAGTTTCCGCTTCCAAACCACCGACACCAATGGCCAGCACGCCCAAGGCATCAACATGCGGAGTATGGCTGTCAGTACCGACACAGGTATCTGGGAAGGCAATACCGTCACGCGCCTGAATCACCGGAGACATTTTCTCCAAGTTGATTTGGTGCATGATGCCGTTACCGGCTGGAATCACATCAACGTTTTTAAACGCAGTTTTAGTCCACTCAATAAAGTGGAAACGGTCTTCGTTACGACGGTCTTCAATCTCGCGGTTCTTTTCAAATGCATCAGGATCAAAGCCACCACACTCAACAGCGAGCGAGTGGTCAACGATCAACTGAGTGGGTACTACCGGGTTCACTTTAGACGGATCACCGCCCTGCTCGGCAATGGCATCACGCAAGCCAGCCAAGTCAACTAATGCCGTTTGTCCGAGAATATCGTGACAAACAACCCGTGCTGGGTACCAAGGAAAGTCTAAGTCACTCTTGCGATAAATCAGCTGCTTAAGCGCATCCGTAAGCTCACTGGGTTCGCAGCGACGTACTAAGTTTTCGGCTAATATACGTGATGTGTAAGGCAGCTTGGCATAAGCGCCCGGTTCAATGGCATCAATCGCTTCACGCACATCATAATAGTCGAGTGCTGTGCCAGGTAGTTTTTTACGGAATAGAGTATTCATAACGTTTTAAAATCCATCAGGTAATCACGGGTGAACACAACAGACTGAACCATGAAAACCGGCTGCGTTTTGCTACAGCCGGTTGCGGATCAGCTTAAGCGCTCAAACGCTTAACGCTCGCCAATAGGCGGCACTGGGCGATGCTCCTCACCGATATATTCAGCACTGGGGCGAATAATACGGTTATTAGCACGCTGCTCAAACATATGGGCTGCCCAACCGCTAACGCGTGAGCAGACAAAAATCGGGGTAAACAACTGAGTTGGAATACCCATAAAACGGTAGGCTGAAGCATGGAAAAAGTCAGCATTAGGGAATAAGCGTTTTTCTTCCCACATAAAGGTCTCAATGGCTTCTGAAACAGGGTAAATCACAGTGTCCCCAACTTCGTCTGCTAATTGTTTTGCATAGCCTTTAATCACTTCGTTACGTGGGTCAGCATCACGATAAATGGCATGGCCAAAACCCATAATCAAATCTTTACGGGCAATCATTGCGCGCAACTCTTCAACTGCGTCTTCGGGCGAGCTGAAACGATCGATCAGATCCATCGCTGCTTCGTTTGCACCGCCATGTAATGGGCCACGTAATGAACCAATCGCACCGCTAATGCATGAATACAGGTCAGACAGTGTTGAAGCACACACTCGGCCGGTAAAGGTTGAAGCATTAAACTCATGCTCTGCATAAAGAATCAGCGACACATTCATCACTTTACGATGCAATGCGCTAGGTGACTTACCATGCAATAACGCGAGGAAATGACTGCCAATATCAGGCTCATTGGTCATGCAATCAATGCGTACAGCATCATGACTAAAACGGTACCAATACAATAAAATCGCAGGAAAGGCTGCTAATAAACGGTCAACCACATCTTGCTGCTGATCAAAACTCAACTCAGGCTCTAAGGTACCCAACATTGAAGTACCAATACGCATCACATCCATTGGGTGTGCGTCGGCTGGAATACGCTCTAAAACTTCTTTTAAAGTCGCTGGTAAATCACGCAGTGCATGTAAACGTTTAAGATAAGCCGCCAACTCGCTCTCATTGGGCAAGTGTCCACGTAGGAGCAAATAAGCAACTTCTTCAAATGAACTGCAATTGGCAGCCAAATCACGCACATCATAACCACGGTAGGTTAAACCTGCGCCTTCTTTACCCACAGTACAGAGTGCTGTTTGCCCTGCAATCTGGCCACGCAAACCCGCGCCGCTCAGTACTTTTTTCTTATCTTCAGCCATTACGGTATTCCTCTTATTTTTATTTTTTTATCACACGAGTGGTGATAAAAAATTAGCTTTTTTTCTGTGCAAAAAGCGCATCTAAACTTTGCTCAAAAGTGTGGTAATTGATGCGGTCATACAATTCCATACGGGTTTGCATGGTATCGATCACATTTTTCTGTGTACCATCACGGCGAATCGCAGTGTAGACATTCTCAGCTGCCTTGTTCATCGCTCGGAAAGCAGACAATGGGTATAAAACCAAACCTACATTGGAATCTCTAAGCTCATCAACAGTGAACAGTGGTGTCGCGCCAAACTCAGTGATATTCGCTAAAATCGGTGCCTTCACACGCTCAGCAAACAGTTTGTACATTTCCAGTTCAGTGATGGCTTCAGGGAAGACCATATCGGCACCGGCTTCAACGCAGGCTGCTGCACGGTCTAATGCAGAGTTCAAGCCTTCAACCGCTAAGGCATCCGTACGCGCCATAATTACAAAGCTGTCATCGGTACGTGCATCAACTGCAGCTTTAATACGGTCAACCATTTCTTGCTGGGTGACGATTTCTTTATTCGGGCGGTGACCACAACGCTTGGCACCGACTTGGTCTTCAATATGGATCGCTGCTGCGCCCGCTTTAATCATCGATTTCACGGTACGTGCCACGTTAAATGCCGATGCACCAAAACCTGTATCGACGTCGACTAATAAAGGCAGATCACAGACATCAGTGATACGGCGTACATCAATCAGAACATCTTCTAGACCGGTAATACCCAAGTCTGGTAGACCCAGTGAACCTGCGGCAACACCGCCACCGGATAGATAAATAGCTTTAAAGCCAGCACGCTGTGCTAATAAAGCATGGTTTGCGTTAATCGCACCGATCACTTGTAACGGGCTTTCTTCGATAACAGCATCACGAAAGCGTTGACCTGGAGTTGTACGGCTCATAATTTACCTCGTAGAGATTGGACGGTGTTATTGGCACCTTGATAATGACGCTCAACATTACGCCGCGATGCAGCAATATGGCGGCGCATCAGTAACTCGGCTAGCTCACCATCGCCGGCAGCAATGGCATCTAATATGCCGTGGTGTTCTTTAAAGGCTTGTTTGGGTCGGTTGGGCGTTGTTGAGTATTGAATACGGAACATACGCACTAACTGATACAGCTCTTCAGTCAGCAGCTTAACCAGCATCTGGTTGCCACTGCCCTGGATAATTTTGTAGTGAAAGTCGTAATCACCTTCTTGCTGGTAATACCCCACACCCGCTTGGAATGCAGCATCGCGCTCATGGGTCTCCAATACAGCACGTAACTCATCAATTTCAGTTGGAGTCATCCGCTCAGCCGCTAAACGACACGCCATGCTTTCTAATGACTCACGTATCTCATACAGCTCAATTAACTCACTCGGGGATAACGCCACAACACGCGCACCCACATGTGGCACACGCACTAATAGACGCTGACCTTCTAGGCGGTGTATGGCTTCGCGCAACGGGCCACGACTAATACCATAGGTGCGCGCCAGTTCAGGCTCGGAAATCTTGCTACCTGGAGCAATATCACCACACACAATCGCTGCTTGGATACTGCGAAAAACCTGTTCAGATAAGGTTGCAGAATCACCGCTGATACGTGTTATCTCATCAAGAAGCTCTGCCACAGTGTCGACACCTTTAGTTAAACCATGCCTGAAAGCTACATTTGGGCAGCCTGTTTGTCAATAACTCAGAACACATTGTCGACAATCCCACGACCAAGGTCGAATAAATGAACCGACATCCAAGACTGCTGTCAATCTATGCGCCTGAGTTTTAACAGGCTGCAATAGCCTAATACGGCATACAAAAGCACTACAGACAGAGGATTGCATGGTTATTTTTAACATTGCCGATTAGAATACATTCTCTACCACTGCCTTTTTTTAGCAGGATCAGGCTTTAGCACCCTAGTCTGAGTAATGGCAGCATAGGACACACTTATATTTTTATATTTGCGAGCATTATGAGATTTAATATTTTTGCACTATTAACGTGCTTTTTTTTATTACCGACTATGAGCACAGCAAACGAAAAAAACATCTATGGCTTAAATGAGCATGTCTATATCGCTGATATTGATATGCATATGTCTGCAAAACTGGATACCGGCGCTAAAACAGCATCGCTCAGCGCGCGTGATATTGAACGTTTTAAACGTGATGGAAAATCTTGGGTACGTTTTTATTTAGCGCTGGATGAAGCCCACGAACATGCTTTCGAGTTACCTTTAGCCCGCGTCAGTCGAATTAAACGCCGCTCAGGTGATTACGATCCTGAAGAAGATAAAAGCTATACACCACGCCCAGTTGTCAGCATGTCAGTATGCATGGGGAAAACACTGCGTAGCATTGAAGTGAATTTAACCGACCGCAGCACTTTTCAATACCCTTTTCTGCTAGGCTCAAGTGCTTTAACACGGTTTGGCGCGCTAGTTGATCCAAGCTTAAAATATTCTGTGGGCCAACCACAGTGCGACACTAACAAAACCACCACTGCCTTTGCTGAGTAATTATCATGCGTTCGTTGACACTGCACCTTAGAATATTAATCGCCTTGTGTGTCATTATTGGCGCATCCGTCACGGCCTATCAGATTTACGTCTTAGGTATCCCCGTGTCCGCTGAAGAAACAGATAACCTCTGGAATATTGATGCCAAGGTTGAGTTTAACGCCGGTGGCCGTGGTCCGGTTAAACTGCAAATGTTTGTGCCACCACTCAATCAGGACTATATCAGCCTGAATGAGAGCTTTATCTCCAACAACTATGGCGTCAGCGTCAATAGTAAGGATGATAATCGCAGTGTCACGTGGTCAGCACGCCGCGCCAATGGCAAGCAAACACTGTATTACCGTATGGTGATGACCAAGCGCTACAGCGGTGAACAGGTTAAAGCTAAAGGCCCAATCTATCGTGAAACTTTACCGGTTGCAGGCGCTGAGAAAATTGCTGCTGAAGCATTACTTGCTCCTATCCGCCAGCACTCTGCGGACGTGGAAACGTTTATCAGTGAAGCCATTAAGCGTGTGAATAACACCAGCGATGACAACGTACGCTTATTACTCGGCGGCGATAACTCCAGCGAACGCAAAGCTGATGTGATTGATATTCTCCTGTCGATCGCTCACGTGCCGATGCAACGTTTACATACCATTCGCCTGCAATCAGAGATTGCCCAGTCGCCTGAACTTTGGCTGCGCAGCTTTAATGGTGAGAAATGGCTGTATTTTAATCCACAATCCGGCGCGCAAGGTTTACCCAATGACCGCATGATCTGGTGGATTGGTGATGAGCCCTTATTAAATATTGAAGGCGGTAGTAAACCTACTGTGACTTTCACTCTTAATAACAGTGAAATTAACGCGATCCGTTTAGCCCAGTTAAGCAGCGACAATGCTGATGCAGGCTTCTTAGATTACTCACTGTACGGCTTGCCTCTGCAAACCCAGCAAACCTATCAAATTATGATTATGATCCCGCTGGGTGTGATGGTGATTTTGATTTTACGCAACTTAGGTGGCCTGCAAACCTTAGGTACTTTTACCCCGGTACTGATCGCCCTAGCCTTCCGCGAAACACAGCTGGGCTTTGGTATTATGCTGTTTACCATTATCACCACCTTAGGTTTAGCACTGCGCTCCTATCTTGAGCACCTCAAGCTGCAAATGCTGCCTAGACTCTCGGTGGTATTGACCTTTGTCGTGGTACTGATCGCAGTGATCAGCTTGTTCAGTCACAAACTGGGCTTAGAGCGCGGCCTCTCCGTCTCCTTATTCCCCATGGTTATTTTAACCATGACCATTGAGCGACTATCGATCACATGGGAAGAACGTGGTGGCAGTCATGCCTTTAAAGTTGCGATTGGTACCTTGTTCGCAGCCTCACTAGCGCATTATTTAATGAGCATCTCTGAACTCAACTACTTTATCTTTACCTTCCCAGCAGTACTGCTGATTATGGTGGGCTTTATGTTGGCCATGGGTCGCTACCGCGGCTATCGCTTAACAGAATTATTCCGTTTCAAAGCCTTCTTAAAGGACTGATACCATGTTTGGGTTTGGTTTAATTAAAACGTGGCGCGAGCTCAATGCTAAAGGCATTATGGGCATCAATCGCCGTAACGCTGACTATGTACTCAAGTACAATAAACGCAGCCTGTACCCTTTGGTGGATGACAAAATCCTCACCAAAGAGCGCGCTATCCAAGCCGGCATTAACGTGCCTGAAATGTATGGCGTGATCTCCACCGAGAAAGAAATCGAGAAACTCGATAGCATTCTCGGTGGACGTAATGACTTTGTCATCAAGCCCGCCATGGGTGCCGGTGGTGATGGTATTTTAGTGATTGCTGACCGCTTTGAAGACCGCTACAAAACGGTCTCAGGCAAAATCATCAGCCACGAAGAGATTGAGTACCAAATCTCCAGTATCTTAACCGGCCTGTATTCACTGGGTGGCTCGCGTGACCGCGCTCTAATTGAATACCGCGTCACACCGGACCCACTGTTTAAAAGCATCAGCTATGAAGGCGTACCGGATATCCGCGTGATTGTTTTGATGGGCTACCCCATTATGGCAATGCTGCGTTTACCCACACGCCAATCAGGCGGTAAAGCCAACTTACACCAAGGCGCCATCGGTGTGGGTGTGGATTTAGCCACAGGTCTGACGCTACAAGGCACCTGGTTGAATAACAAAATCAACAAACACCCAGACACCAGCAACTTTGTTGCTGGTGTACAATTACCGGACTGGGATGGCTTTATGAAGCTATCTGCAGGCTGCTATGAGTTATGCGGCCTTGGCTATATTGGTGTTGATATGGTGTTGGACCAAGAACTAGGTCCACTGATTCTGGAGCTTAATGCGCGCCCAGGTTTGAATATACAAATCGCTAACAACGCGGGTTTAACTCTGCGCGCCCACGCTGTAGAGCGCCGTATTGCTGAGCTGAAACAAAAAGGCATTACCGAGACGCCTGAAGAACGTGTGCGTTTTTCACAGTCTTTATTTGCTGCCACCCCTTCTCAAAAAGATCTGTGAGGCTTTTACCTTCAGCTCAACACTGAGCTGAAGGTAACCTAAGTGTCTATGCCAACTTGCCAGCTTTTCCCACTTGATTACCATGCTGACCCAGCCCATTACTTTCAACAGATTCACACCCAAACCGGTGCGGTGCTGTTGGACTCTGGCTACCCTGTCAGCCAACGTGGACGCTTTGATATTCTTAGTGCGCAACCGTTGCAGTCCATCACACCACAAGCTAACGAGCCCGTTGATCTATTTCGTCAACGTTGCCAAAGCCTGCTGACGCAATTGCCTCTATGCCAAGCACCTGAGAACATTGAGCTGCCATTTACCGGCGGTTTAATCGGTTACTTAACCTATGAACTCAACACCTTAGCGCAGTGCGCTGAAATTGAAGGTTTAGCCAGTGCGACCGTGGGCCTCTATAACTGGGCGGTGATCAGTGATCACCAGCGGCAATGCTGCTGGCTGATGTGCCACCCAAGTGTCGATTCACAGCATCAGCAGCAGTTGCTGACGCTGTTTAAAAGCGAGCCTGCCGCCAATCGCATAGAACCCTTTGTGCTGCGCCAGCGCTTTCAGCCGCGCATTAGCGCACAACGTTACCGTGATGATCTGCAGCGCGTGCATCACTATATAGCTGCCGGCGACTGTTATCAGGTCAACTATACACAACGTTTTAGCAGTAAATATCAAGGCGATGCTTGGCAAGCCTATCGCAGTTTGCGCGAACGCTGCCCGACACCCTTTGCCAGCTTTATCCGCGTTAATCAACAGCAAGCCATTGTCAGCTTATCGCCTGAGCGCTTTATCCAAGTGCGTCAGCGCCAAGTTGAAAGCCGCCCGATTAAAGGCACGCGCGCTCGCGGTGCAACAGCGGCTGAAGACCAAGCGCTGGCTGATGATTTATTAGCCAGTCCCAAAGACCGCTCTGAAAACCTGATGATTGTCGATTTGCTGCGCAATGATTTAGGCCGCTACTGCAGCACCGGCAGTATTCGCGTACCTGAGCTGTTTGCACTGGAAAGTTACCCTAATGTGCACCATATGGTCAGTAGCGTAACTGGCACGTTGGCCCGTCAATATAATGCACTTGACGTACTGATTGGCAGCTTCCCTGGCGGCTCAATTACTGGCGCACCTAAACGCCGCGCGATGCAAATCATTACTGAACTGGAAGCCAGCGTACGCAGTATTTATTGCGGTAGTATTTTCTATGTGGATACACGCGGTGAAATGGACAGCTCCATTACCATTCGCACCCTGCTGGCCAACCACGGTGAGATCAGTTGCTGGGGTGGCGGCGGAATTGTCTACGACTCGAATATCGATGATGAATATCAAGAGTCAATTCAAAAAGTCCGCGTACTAATGAGTACCTTAGAAGAACTGTATTGCGCTCAACAACCTAAGCTTTAAAACGGTGTTTTGAGGATATAAACAACAGCCAAGGCACTGCCGACGCACACCAATGCAGCTAAAAAGGCTTGCCAATATAAGCGCCTAGCAATGGCATCTTCACCGTAGCTGGATAAAACAAAGGGACGTTTTTCCTGTGCTTTACGCAAATAGTGCTGAGCCGGCTCAATCTGCTGCGCTTGCTGCATACGCAATGCCTGCTCTTTGGCGCTGTCGCGTACTGCTTGCCATTCTTGCTGATCCAACTCGCCATTGCCATCCCGATCAAAGCGGCGCACTAAACCAGTAAAATCACCTTTCCACTCACGAATCAACGCACCTTGGCTGGCGGTTAAATCAAAGGCCTCACGTCCACCGCCACGCGTCACAAAATCACCAATGGCATAGAGCGGTTCATGCGCATGCAAGCGTTGCTCGGTGTAACGATAACGTTTAGTGCCCACCAAGAGCGTTTGCAGAAAATGTGTATGCATCTGATTTCTTAATGGGTGCCGCGCTGTGCCATACCAGACCGCTTTAGTCATCGGCAGTATATGTGCGCCTTGCGGATCTATCAGGCAATCACCGGTACCATCATTCAGACAGAGCAGCGCACCACTGCTGCCTTTCTCAACTGTTTTCCAAGTTTGCTGCTTGCGCTCATTCTGGACTTGCTGATCAATACTAAAGGACCACCAAACACAGGCCTGACCACTTAAAGGGGCAAACATCGGCCCAGCCCCCTCTTTTAATACGCCATACAACTCAACATAGCCTTGAGCGGCTGAACGTATTTTTGAAGTCGGTGTATCCAACAAGTAGCGTGCTTTTTTCAGATTATCAATGCACCACCAGCCACTGCCAAGGCAGGCAATCCCGGTGATTGAGAGCGCAACAATAGCGCCAAACGTATCCACGACGGCTTAACTAAATAAGCTTTTGATATCAACGTCAGCGATCTCAGCATCGCTAAAACGTAAGAGCTCAGCCGCAATGAAATTAAAACGTCGTGCGATCAACACATCAGGAAACTGCTCAATACGCACATTATTTAGATTGACCGCTTCGTTATATAACTCGCGACGATCAGCAATACCATTTTCTAAGGCACTGATGCGCTGCTGCAATAGCTGAAAGCTTTCATTAGCTTTCAGCTCAGGGTAGTTCTCAGCCAAAGCAAATAGACGGCCCAACCCCGCGCGCAAACCCGTTTCAGCGGTGCCCAACGCACCGACATCATGCTGCTCACGAGCACTGGATACGGCATTACGTGCACTGATCACCGCTTCTAAGGTCTGTCTTTCATGCTGCATATACTGCTTACAGGTTTCCACCAGCTTAGGCAGCTCGTCATGGCGCTGTTTAAGTAACACATCAATATTGGACCAGGCTTTCGTCACGCCATGCTTTAAACGCACCAGCGCGTTATAAAGGCTGACCAGCCAAGCGGCTAACAAAACCACAACGATGAATACAGCAACCAAAAACAAACTCATCGAGCCCACCTAAAATAAGTAAAAGAAGCTGCAGTTTAGTCGCTCAATTGCCTATATACCACTATTTTCCAAGCGTACGAACGAGCGCTGGCTGAACTTCCTGAATAGGCTGGCATCTACTCTAGGGCGCAATGGCTGCAATATCCTTTGCGCTATACTATATTTCACCTTTAACCGGCTCGAGTAGTTTTTCACTATGCGTAATGACAGCAATGACTTGGATACCCAACCTCATTTAAACAATGACCGCATTGAACCGCAGCTGAGCTCTGCCTCAGCTCATTCTTTTGACATGCCCTATGCACAACAGACCAACACTCAAAAACGTTCAACTAAAGGTATTGCGGCACTCTCTGTATTAACCATCAGTCTGGTCTGCGCCAGTGCAGCATTCGGCTGGTGGAGTCTGCAGCGTATGCAATTGCTCGAACAACAGTTGATTGCCACGCAAGACAGCTTTTCAAAAACCAGCGAAGATGCAACAGGCCGAATCAACGAAATCACCGGCAAAGTCAGCGCCACGCATAACAATGTTTTAAGTGAAAACAAAACACTCAAACAGCGCCTTGAAGCATTGGAAGTCAATATTGTTGATCTTGTAAAACAGCAACAGCTCGGCGCTACTGAATTGCAATCTCAATTAACTCAACTGGGCAGCGCATTGAGCAGCAGCACTGAGCAGACAACCCTTTTACAGAGCACGCTGGATAAACAGCAAAAGTTACTGCTCCAGCATACTCAAGCCTTAAGCGCGCAAGAGTCAGCCACCGCACAACATACCCAAGCCTTAACCGCGCAAAAGTCGGCAACTGCTCAGCACGACACGACCTTGGCAGCACTAGAGTCTCAACTGAGTAAAAACCTTGACGGCCAACAGGCACAGATACAAAAACTTGAACGCAGCTTAGCGGCCTATCAAGAGCAACTTGCGCAGATTGAACAATTCAGTACCGAAATCAACAGTGTCAAAGGCAAACTAACAGCATTACAAAGCAACAGTTCAAGTAGCGATGAACTCACGCGCTTACAGCAAGATGTACTTATTTTGCGTAGCGAACTCGATAACCGCCCTGCGGTAAAAGCAGCACCTCGCGCAACACCCGGGCCCTCACTGGCTGACTTTGATGCCTACCGCGCACAAACCAATCGCACCATCAGCGCACTGCAAGAACAATTGCGTAACCTACAAAAAAACACGCCGTAGCGTGTCTTTTTGTGTCTCAGTACTTGATCTAAATCAGCCGACTACAACTTGAATTGACTGACTAAGCGACGCAGTTCTGCAGTTAAGCGCAGTAAATCCTCACTGCTATGTGCCGTCTGCGTTGCGCCAGATGAAGTGTTATCAGCAATATTACTGATACGAGTAATATTGCGATTAATCTCTTCAGCAACCGCACTTTGCTGTTCTGCTGCGGTAGCAATTTGCAAGTTCATATTGTTAATAGTGGCGACTTCCGCAGCAATCACATGCAAACTCTGCGCAGCTTTTTCCACACATTCTGAACCTGTTAATGCCCGCTCTTGTGCGTCAGCCATGGCACTCACAGCGTTTTTCACACCGTGCTGCAAACGCTCAATCATTGTCTGAATTTCTTCAGTGGATTTTTGCGTACGTGAAGCTAAGGTGCGCACTTCATCGGCAACCACAGCAAAACCACGGCCTTGCTCACCGGCACGTGCCGCCTCAATTGCAGCGTTTAATGCCAGTAAGTTCGTTTGCTCAGCAATGCCTTTAATCACATTAAGCACTTCACTGATACTGGCCGTATCACTTTCAACATGCTGTACCACCGCCGCGGCGCTTGCAATTTCAGCGATCAAATCTCTAATCCCCGCAATTGCTTCCTCAGCCACTAACACGCCTGCTCTGGACTCATCATCCGCACCTTGCGAAGCTTCTGCCGTTTGCGTTGCATGCCGCGCTACTTCTTGCACTGTAGCGCTCATCTCATTCATCGCTGAGGCAACCATATCGGTTTCGGTACGCTGCTCAACCACTGCTTTTAAAGTTGAGTCGGCCACTGCAGCCACTTGATCAGAGACATCATTGAGCTGCTGGGTCGCACCAGACACCGCATGTAAGCTGTGCTTAAACTTATCAATCATGCGATTAAACGCCCAGCCCATCGCACCAATTTCATCACGTGCACCAATGGTCACGCTATGGCTTAAATCATCATCGCGTGCGATCGCTTCCATCGTATAACGCATCGCATTAATGCGCTGAATCACCGTGCGACGCACAATCAGAATAATCACTGCTAAACCGGCTAGCAACAGCAGTAACTGCATCCCCGCTGACGCCCACAAATTACGCTGCACCTGGCTGTCTAAGGTCGCTAATGAATAGCTGATACGCACGGCACCCACCACCGAGTTTTCTGGCACTTGGTGACAAAGTAAACAGTTGGTACCGCGGTAGTTTTTTTCAGCTCGCACTGGATTGATAACGGTTAACAAGCGACCATTTTGATCATTGGAGATATGGATAATCTCCTCACCCGCCAAGGCTCGACGGTCTAATTCATCTGCAGGTGCTTGATGATCGTAACCCGCACCGTACACCGAGGTAATCGCTTCAGTACGAATAATGCGTGCATCAGTGACCCCTGGGCGCGCTAAAATCTTATCGCGCAACACATTGCGCTGAGCCATAGTCCCCGTCAGCATCATGGTATTAATGCTGTCAAAGTAACTGTCTGCGGCACCTTTTGTTTGCTGCTCCACAACCCCTAAAACCAATTTCTTCTCATTGTTCGCAGAAAAAATTAGCGAGGCGGACAACACCACAAAAAATACGGATAGCAGGGCAATATTAATCTTTGTCTGCACTGACATCTGATGTTTAGCTGGCGGGTGACTCATAATTGTGAACCCCAAAACGGCTGAATAAAACGCTCAACCACTGCATTTAACTCACCCAGAGATGAGCTAAAATCAATTTAAAGGCCTATGCATTGATAGGCGTTATTTTTTTGACTGATTTACAGTGTATTAAAGCTTGCACTTGATATAAGCAGGATGCATGCCAAAGACCTTATTAACAGTCTTTGGCATGCTCATCTACAAGACGCCTATATTAAGCAGGTTCTGCGCTGTGTTCCTTTGCACAGGTCAATACTAAGCCATCTGCCTTAGCATCAATATGTGCAATACCACCGTCTTCAGCTAGCGCACCAAAGAGGATCTCTTCAGCCAACGGACGCTTGATATGCTCTTGAATCAAACGTGCCATGGGCCTTGCACCCATATCCGCATCAGCGCCATGCTCAGCTAACCAACGGCGTGCCGCATCCGTGACATCCAGTTGCACACGTTTTTCTTCCAACTGCGCTTGCAGCTCAGTTAAGAATTTATCGACGATAGACTGCAATGTTTCTGGGCTTAAGCGACCAAACTGAATAATGCTATCCAGGCGGTTACGAAACTCAGGACTAAAGGTTTTCTTCAATACTTCCATTGCATCAGTGCTGTGATCTTGCTTGGCAAAACCAATCGATGCACGTGAAGCTGATTCTGCACCGGCGTTAGTGGTCATCACTAAAATCACATGTTTAAAGTCAGCTTTGCGGCCATTGTTATCAGTCAGCGTACCGTTATCCATCACTTGCAATAACAAGTTGAAGACATCGGGGTGGGCTTTTTCGATTTCATCCAACAGCAATACACAATGCGGCTGCTTAGTGATGGCTTCCGTCAGTAAACCACCTTGATCAAAACCGACATAACCCGGTGGTGCACCAATCAGACGCGATACCGTATGACGTTCCATATATTCGGACATATCAAAACGTATCAACTCAATACCTAATGAGTTGGCTAACTGCTTCGCCACTTCTGTTTTACCGACCCCAGTCGGGCCAGCAAACAAGAAGGAACCCACAGGTTTATTAGCGGATTTAAGCCCAGCACGCGACAGTTTAATTGCTGTAGCTAAAGCATCAATCGCAGCTTCTTGACCAAATACAGTTAAGCGCAAATCACGCTCAAGGTGGCGCAGTTGCTCTTTATCTGAACTGCTGACCTGACGCGCAGGAATGCGGGCAATCTTGGCAATCACTTCTTCAATTTGCGCCACATCAATGCATTGCGCACGGTTTTCTTCGAGCTGCAAACGCTGGAAAGCACCGGCCTCATCCACTACGTCAATGGCTTTATCGGGCATAAAGCGGTCATTGATATGCTTAGCCGCTAACTCAGATGCTGCACGTAAGGCTGCATCGGTGTACTTAATCTGATGATGCTGCTCAAAATTCGCCTGCAATCCTTGCAGAATACGGTAGGTATCTTCAACAGACGGCTCGTTGATATCGACCTTTTGAAAACGGCGCGCGAGGGCACGATCTTTTTCAAAAATCTCACGAAACTCTTGGTAAGTAGTTGAACCAATGCAGCGAATCTCACCGGATGATAATAAAGGCTTGAGCAGGTTCGAGGCATCCATCACCCCACCCGAAGCTGCACCAGCACCAATAATCATATGGATTTCATCAATAAACAAAATCGCATTCGGACGTTTACGTAATTCATTGAGCAAGGCTTTAAGGCGCTTTTCAAAATCGCCACGGTATTTAGTACCGGCTAATAGCGCACCTAAATCAAGTGAGTACACCACGCTATCGAGTAAAATCTCTGGCACATCACCGTCAACAATACGTCGTGCCAAACCTTCAGCAATGGCCGTTTTACCCACGCCGGCTTCACCGACTAGTAAGGGGTTATTTTTACGACGGCGTACTAAAATTTGTGCCACACGCTCGAGCTCATGCTCACGTCCAATTAAAGGGTCGATACGGCCTTGGCGTGCCCGCTCATTTAAATCTTCAGCGTAGTCCAGCAAAGGATTTGCGGAATTGCCTTGCGCACCCTCAGCGGCGTCCTGCTCATCATCTGCGGCCGATGGATTACGCTCAGTATCGACACCATGTGACAAATAGCTGACCACATCTAAACGCTGCACATCGTGCTTTCTGAGCAAATACACGGCATGGCTATCGGTTTCACTGAAGATCGCCACCAAGACACTCGCGCCGCCCACTTCTTCTTTACCTGAGCTTTGACCATGAAAAACTGCACGCTGCAAAACGCGCTGAAAGCCCAAAGTAGGTTGCGTTTGCACCTCATCTGATATCTCAGCTAAGAGGGGGGTACTGGAATTAATAAAGGTGCGTAAATCTTGGCGCAATGCATCTAGATCGACATTACAGCCGCGTAACACCTTGGCTGCCTCGTTATTATCCAGCAAGGCCACTAACAAATGTTCAACCGTCATATATTCATGGCGGCTAACACGTGCATCTTTAAATGCAAGATTGAGGGTGACCTCAAGTTCTAAATTCAACATGGTTTCACCTCATTTCAAATTGTGTGCGGGTTATACGTCTTTTTCTATTTCACACAATAATGGATGGCTGCTATCACGTGCATATTGAATCACCTGATGCGCTTTTGTTTCAGCAATATCACGTGTATACACGCCACATACTGCTTCACCTTGCTGATGCACAGCAAGCATCACTTGGGTCGATTGCTCACGATTCATCGCAAAATACGTTTCAAGTACTTCAACAACAAAATCCATCGGCGTAAAGTCATCGTTTAACATCATCACACGGTACATCGGTGGCGGTTGTAACGCAGGTTTAGCGGGAGCAACGGCTAAATCGTCGTCGTGTTGTTCAAAGTGATCTGGATCTAATGGATTAACAGTCATGTTGCACTACGCTTTAATTCTCAAGAAGTTATTGGCGATCAATATACTACGCTTTACTGTATTGCGCTCGTCAACACCAGACGAACAACCCCAGTTGCCAGCCAGACTACAACTGAGATAAGAACACGCTGTCACGCAAACAGCAAGATTACAACTCGCGCACTATTTCTAATCAATTCTGATGCCCTCTTTAACGCTGTCGAGGCACTGCTGTCAAGGCTATTTGGGGACATTTAAATAAACTTGTCCACATTTTAAGGGTTGACTTTTATATTTGTTATTTTTACCACGAGTTCATGTGGATTTTTACTAAAAACACTTAACACCTTGATTATAAAGGATTTTTTCAAGCGTTGGATTTTTCACCAATCTAAGCTACAGCCCCATAACATAGGGCCTGCAGCCCTGCAGAAGCAACTTACCCACATGGTTATCCACAGCTTCTGTGGATAACCATACTAAAACTCAATGACTCGTATTTGAGTTAACGCCAAACCCCGCGCGCACTGCGATGACTGTGCATCACTTGCACATAATTAGCGCGATCATAGGCACTGGGATCAATCGCATGATCACGACAGACGCTGCCTTTAAGTTGGCGTACTGACTCATACTCATGTTCGGTCATCCAGTTACGCATCGCCTGCTCAATCTCAGCCACGGCTTGCGGCCCTTGCTTCAGTAACACACTGCATAAATGCGTGACATCGGCACCGGCCATTAAGGCTTTTAACGCATCATCAGCACTGTGAATACCACCGGTGACTGCTAGGGATAAATCCACTTTGCCAAACAAGGTGGCAATCCAGTGCACACGCAATAGATTCTCATAAGAAGAAGACAAACTTAGGGTTGGCACCACTTCACGCGTCAGCAAATCAATATCCGGCTGATAGAAACGGTTAAACAGCGAGACACCCTGTGCGCCAGCATCTTGCAAACTGCGTACAAAGTGTCCGACCGAGCTAAATTGTGAGGACAGTTTCATAGTAATAGGCACAGTCACATGCTGCTTTAACTCACGCAGCACATTGATATAGCGCGCCTCAACCTCAGCACCCGACTCAAAGATATCCGCTGCCACATAATAGACATTCAGCTCCAGCGCATCGGCACCGGCCTCTTGCAGCTGTTTGCCATAGCGCGTCCAGCCTTCAGTAGAAATACCATTGAGACTGGCAATCACTGGAATCGAGACACTGCTTTTCAGAGTCTGAATATATTGTAAGTATTCATCCAGCTCACTGCGATACATTGATTCATCAGGCATCGGTAGAAAACTACCGGCCTCGCCAAAACCAATATCCTGCTCATGTAAAAACCGCACCGCTGCGGCTTCACTGGCCAAGATACTTTCTTCAAACAATGACGGCAAAATCAACGCACTGGCGCCAGCATCTTCCAGCTCACGCACACTGTCTAAGTCGCCGGTTAACGGCGATGACGATGGCACCAGCGGATTTTTTAGTTTAAGTCCTAAATACTCAGTGGATAAATCAATCATCAGCTGACTCCTTTTTCTCAAGATCCGCAGCGCCAGGCAAATCCGCTAACGACTGGTAATGGGCAAAGCGCGCAATCACATCATCTTGTGCTTGCTTCTGATAGAGCTTAGCCGCTTCTGGGTAGGTACGATTCAACATACTGAAACGCGCTTCAGTCGAGCTAAAGTCCGTGTAAGCAATCGATGGTGCTGCAGAATCGAGACGCAATGGATTCATGCCCTTCTCTGCTCGCGCAGGCTCATAACGGAACAATGGCCAGTGCCCACTTTTCACTGCCAGATTTTGCTGACGGTGGTTATGGGCTAAATCCACACCATGAGCAATACAGGGTGAGTACGCAATAATCAGTGATGGACCATCATGCGCAGCAGCATCAATAAAGGCGCGCAAGGTTTGCGTATCTTTAGCACCGTAAGCCACTTTAGCGATATAGACATTTTCATAACCCATGGCCAACATCGCTAGGTCTTTCTTCGCTGTGGATTTACCGGCATTGGAGAATTTGGCCACCGCACCGCGGGGTGTGGCTTTAGAGGTCTGGCCACCGGTATTGGAATACACCTCGGTATCCAGTACTAAGATATTGACATTACGACCTGAGGCCAGCACATGGTCTAGCCCGCCATAACCAATATCATAGGCCCAACCATCGCCACCAATAATCCACACACTGCGTACTACCAGTTGCTCAGCTACGGTGAGTAATTCTTGCGCACGCGGCTCATTGGATAAACTAGCCAGGCGTTCTTTAAGCTGGACAACACGTACTCGCTGCTCAGCAATATCTTGTTCAGTGTTTTGCTCAGCGCTTAATAAAGCATCGACCAACTCAGCACCAATCGCATCGCGTAATTCTGCCAGCAACTCTTTTGCGTACATTTCTTGCTGATCAATAGCAATGCGCATGCCTAAACCAAACTCAGCGTTATCCTCGAATAATGAGTTATTCCAAGCAGGACCACGACCTTCAGCGTTAACCGTCCAAGGTGTGGTCGGTAGGTTCGCGCCATAAATCGACGAACAACCGGTGGCATTGGCCACCACCATGCGATCACCAAATAACTGCGTGACCAGTTTCAAATAAGGTGTTTCGCCACAACCGACGCACGCACCGGAGAATTCAAACAGCGGCTGCAGCAACATGGCGCCTTTGATCGTGGTCTTTTTAACTACATTACGATCGTACTCAGGCAATGCCTCAAAGAACTGCCAGTTGGCTTGCTCTTGTTCACGCAGTGGCTCAATCGGCTGCATATTCAGTGCTTTATGCGACGCATTGGATTTATCGCGGATGGGGCAGATATCCACACATAAGCCACAACCGGTGCAGTCATCCACCGACACTTGATACATCATCACATGATCTTGTGGGTAATCGCGCCCTAAAACTTGATGTGACTTAAAGGTTTCAGGGGCATCAGCAACTAGGTCTTTAGGCACCAACTTGCTGCGAATCGCCGCATGCGGGCAGACCATCGGGCATTTGCCGCACTGCGTGCACAGATCAGCATCCCAGACCGGAATTTCCAACGCTAATTTGCGTTTTTCATAAGCAGCACTGCCCAGCGGAAAACTACCGTCCACTGGCATCATGCTCACAGGAACGCGATCGCCCTCACCGGCAATTAAACGTGCGGTAAAGCGGCTGATAAAGTCCGGCGCGCCAGCATCCACTAATGGCGGACGCTCAAAAGTGCTGGTGGCCGCACTGGGCACAGCGACTTCATGCAAACTGGCTAACGCTGCATCAATGGCACGGAAGTTAAAGTCGACAATGCTCTGCCCTTTAATACCGTAGGTGTTTTGCACCGCGTCTTTAATCGACGCAATCGCTTGCTCGCGTGGCAATACACCCGAAATCGCAAAGAAACAGGTCTGCATAATAGTATTAATGCGTTTACCCATATTGGCTTGCTGAGCCACTGCGTAAGCATCAATACAATAGAAACGAATATTTTTCTCGAGGATTTGCTCCTGCATCCGTCGTGGCAACTCATCCCAGACCTGATCGACTGGATGCGCAGTATTGAGTAGAAACACTGCACCCGGCGCGGCCTTATCGAGCATTTCAAAGCGCTCGATAAACTGCGGCTGATGACAGCCAATAAATTGCGCCTGATGATCACCAATCAAATAGGTGGAACGAATCGGTTGCGGACCAAAACGCAAATGCGACACGGTCATTGCGCCAGACTTTTTCGAGTCATAGACGAAATAACCTTGCGCATATAAATCAGTGGTTTCGCCAATAATCTTAATGGTGTTTTTATTGGCGCCCACCGTACCGTCCGAGCCCAAGCCGTAAAACAAAGCTTGCACTGACTTTGTATGTGCGTCGGTATGCAAGTGCTCATCCCAATCTAAACTGGTGTGAGTGACATCATCATAAATACCAATAGTAAAACCGTTTTTGGGTTGATCCTGCTGCAACTCTTTAAAGATTGCCACAACCATACCGGGGGTAAATTCTTTGGAGGATAAGCCAAAGCGCCCTCCAATCACTGTCGGCAGCTGCGCAAATGGGCTACTGCCCTGCATTTGTCCTTGCGCCAGCGCAGTGATCACATCTTTATACAGCGGCTCACCGTCTGAGCCCGGCTCTTTAGTACGATCGAGCACGGCAATCTGTTTCACGCTGCTGGGCAAAGCGGCTAATAAAGCCTGCGCATCCAGCGGACGGTAGAGACGCACGCGTAATACGCCAACTTTTTCATCCTGAGCTTGCAGGTAATCAACCGTTTCATGCACGGTTTCTGCACCCGAGCCCATCACAATAATCACTCGCTCAGCATCTGCAGCGCCGTGATATTCAAAGATTTTATAGTTGCGCCCCGTGAGCTCAGCAAACTGATCCATCAAGCCTTGCACTAATTGCGGAAAGGCCAAATAAAATTTATTAACTGTTTCACGCCCTTGAAAGTACACATCTGGGTTTTGTGCAGTACCGCGCAGCACCGGATGATCCGGACTCATCGCACGCGCACGGTGTGCATGCAACGCCTCTTGCGAGATCAACGCATGCAATACATCATCGCCAACCGCTTGAATCTTCGCCACTTCATGCGAGGTACGGAAGCCATCAAAGAAATGCACAATAGGCAAACGGCCAATCAAGGTCGCCGCATGCGAGATCACCGCAAAGTCCATAGCCTCTTGCACCGAACCCGCACAGAGCATGGCAAAACCGGTCTGGCGCGTGGCCATGACATCACTGTGATCGCCAAAAATGGATAAGGCCTGACAAGCTAACGAACGCGCGGCCACATGTATAACCACGGGCGTCAATTCACCAGCGATTTTATACATATTAGGGATCATCAATAATAACCCCTGCGAAGCAGTAAAAGTGGTGGCTAAACTGCCCAGTTGCAGCGCGCCATGCACAGCACCCGCAGCACCACCCTCACTTTGCATTTCCACAATATGCGGCACTGTACCCCAAAGATTGGTACGCCCTTGTGCTGACCACTCATCCGCCCACTCGCCCATGGCCGAGGCGGGGGTAATCGGATAAATCGCGCACACTTCACTGAGTCGGTGCGCAATGGTCGCAGTGGCCTCATTGCCGTCAATCATCAACCAACGGGTTGCTTGCATAGTGAGCTCCTTAATTGAATACGGTTGCAGATCGCCTGATGCAACACTATCAAACTAGCTTAACTCATCAACTGCAACCAGCTTTGCCGCAAGTCAACCAGCTCTGAGCATAAGCGCTGATAGCAAAGCTTAGCTGTACTGCGGGATTGGCTGCGCCGACCCCGCCGCTACAACTTAATTACAAAACGCTGGAATATCCGTTTGCGCACGCCCCAGAATCAAGGCATGTATATCGTGGGTGCCTTCATAGGTATTCACCACTTCCAGATTCACCAGATGGCGAGCCACACCGTACTCATCGCTAATACCATTAGCACCGAGCATATCGCGAGCTAAGCGGGCAATATCCAAAGCTTTACCGCAGTTATTGCGTTTAATCAGCGAAGTACCTTCCACCGCTGCAATACCCTGATCCTTCATCTGACCAAAACGCATCGCCACTTGCAGCCCTAGCGTAATCTCAGTTTGCATATCGGCCAGTTTCTTTTGAATCAACTGATTTGCAGCTAAAGGACGACCAAACTGCTTGCGATCCAAAGTGTATTGGCGGGCGGTGTGCCAGCAAAACTCAGCAGCCCCCATCACCCCCCAAGCAATACCGTAACGCGCACTATCCAAACAGGTAAAAGGACCGCGCAAACCACGAATCTCAGGGAAAGCGTTTTCCTCTGGAACAAAGACATTGTCCATGACGATTTCACCGGTGATCGAGGCTCGCAAGCCAACTTTCCCCTGAATTTCCGGTGCAGATAACCCAGCCCAGCCTTTCTCAAGAATAAATCCACGAATCGCGCCCACATGACCTTGTAGCGAGACTTCTTTAGCCCACACCACAAACACATCAGCAATCGGGCTATTGGTGATCCACATTTTGGTGCCACTCAGGCGATAACCACCGTCCACCTGTTGCGCCCGCGCTAACATTCCACCCGGATCGGAACCAAAATCAGGCTCAGTTAAACCAAAGCAGCCAATGGATTCACCCGTCGCTAATTTCGGTAAATATTTTTGCTTTTGTGCTTCACTACCAAACTCATCAATCGGTACCATCACTAAGGAACTCTGCACGCTCGCCATCGAACGATAGCCAGAATCCACTCGCTCGATTTCACGAGCAATCAGACCGTAACCCACATAATTTAAGCCGGCACCGCCGTAAGTTTCACTGATAGTTGGACCCAACAAGCCCAACTCACCCATCTCACGGAAAATACTGATATCCGTGCGCTCATGACGAAACTGCTCCAACACTCGCGGCATCAAGTGCGTTTGACAATAGTTATAAGCCGTATCACGAATCATCCGCTCTTCTGCGCTCAACTGCTGTTCAAGCAGCATGGGATCTTGCCAAGTAAATGTGTTTTTAACAGACATTAAGTCTTCCTTTTAATTTTATTATTCGGCGTTGGCGCATAAAAAGCATTCATTGCAACTGATGCGACTTATAAAAAATATAAACAGTGTTGTTTTGCCAGACTACCACCTTGAAAGCAAGGCTCAGTATGAATCCGCATAGAAAAGATATGCTATTTGATTGGCTGGTGAGTTATTGGCGACTTACCAGATGCTGCAATGCAGTTATGAATAGCAGCTTCACCGATGGCAAAGCTGCTTATGTCAAAGCAAGTAGAAATTATTTTTTGCTTATGAAATGAAATGTTGCCCCTGTACTTTTAACATCCTGCTCCATCTTAGTATGGTTTTTTATATTCGAATAAAGCACTTGCACACCGGATAAGTCCATGTTTTTCACTGCATTCGATACAACGGCATAATCCAACATTGGGCTACTGCCCATAATCAATACTGACTTATCAGAAGATTTTTTCATGCTGGTGAATACCTCTCGCAGATAAGTCGCATTCGGACCACCGCCTAAACCCATCACGACCAGATCCGCTAGAGCACCATGGCTAGGTATTTCAACAGTGATAATTTCAGACTGAAGCTGCCCCGAATTAGCTGACACTGTAGTTAATGCTTCACGGTAAATATCAGTTTCTGATTTTTTAGCGTGACCAGCACAACCACTTAATACCACTACGAGTAGAGGGACTAGTATCTTTTTCATGTTCTTCATCCTTAAAGATTATTTTCCAATTATAAAGCTTAGGCGAGGATGGCCTAAAAGCAAGCCTGTCATATCAATCACAGTGCTACTACAGACACTGCAAAAGGAGCGAGCACTTCCTATTTCATCTAAACAATTTGGTTTCAATCTGTTACTTTTGTTTATCAATGAAGTGATAGATTGCACCAGTTTTTTTGATAACTTTCGCTATTTGAGTTTGCTTAGTATCTAAACCTGAGTAAACGATATGTGCGCCTGACAAATCTAAATCTTTCACCGCATGAAAAATCATCGCATAGTCCAGAGACGGATTTTCACCCATTATCACTAAAAAACTATTTGGTGTTTTTCTCAGAGAAATGAATGCATCTCTCAAACCAGTTACAATCCTGCCACCACCTGCACCGATAACAATCTGATCACTTACCATTCCACTGCTTGGAATCTTATAACCCTGTGCTTAAGGCTTTACCTTGCCTGAATCCCTTGTCACTGCATCTATCGCTGTTTGATAAATCTCACTATCTGATTTGTTATCAACAGCAGCACAACCACTTAATACTACGACTAATAAAGCAATTGCTAACTTTTTCATATTCTTCATCCCTGATAATATTTTTGATAATAAAACTAAAGTAAGCATTCGGCTGGTGGATTATTGAAATCCATTCTTTCGCAGGCTGCAGGGTTCGGAGCAGTATCCTTACAAAATTGATAGTCCCTCTTCCTCTTGCAGTAATCGCTATTAAGTCGCATTTCAACACTTGGCGCAGGTATTTGGGCATCTGATTGGCAAGCTGCTAAGTTCAATTCCTGCCGTGCTTTGCACATTGTGCGAGACGCTCCATACTTAAACGTATAGCCAAGCCTCTGCATACAAACAGTCACGGCAGCGTACTCATTATCAGTCATACGCGAAAACCCTTCCCCCATACCGACCGGAGTGGGTAACCCACACTCTAAAAGAGCTTTCTTGCTATCCACCAAAGACATTTCCGGTTTAGTCCAAAGAAAAAACGCATCAGGTACAGGCTTAAAAGCGTCTTCAGTGCATCCAGTTAATAAAAAAAACGAATAAAATATAGCAGTTAAAAATCTAATCATTTTTGATTTACTTACTTTTATTTTAATTACCAATTACACCGTAATTTTAAAATCACTCATTTCTAATAATATTAAAAATTAAAAATAATCACCTACAATAAAACTTAAGCGCGGATGGCCTAAAAGCAAGCCTGTCATATCAATTACAGTGCCATATTGAGCATGCTCACGAATCCCAAAGCCATCTTTCGGACGTCTTTCATACGAGGGAGAAAGCCCATACCACTTTCCAGGATAGTAAAAAGGCGTGTCAATCACCCTAGGTCTTAATTTCAGTAAGATATCCTTTAACTCTTTAAACTCATACTCAGAAAGTAGACGAACATCCTTTAAGAAAGGACCTTGCCCGTAATTTAAATACGTATTTTTATCCGCGTATAAAAAATCAGCAAACACGCTTATATGTTCTTGTAATCCTGGCGTGCCAATCACTTCTCCTTTTATTGTAATCAGGTCATATAACCTTTCCACTTTGGGTAAGTAAGCAATATCATGTCCGCAATCCTTTAAAAAACGGACCGTTCTGCGCATATCGATATCACCACCCATAAACTGACCTTGAGCACCGGATGTATCGTAAAAAAGCTTTGAGTCACGACACATCTGTTTACGCTTAGACTTATACTCAGCCAGAACCTCAGGATCAGCTGGGTTGATCTGCATACTGTCTAAAATAGGTTCGATCAATACTTTTTCAAAGTCTGTGCCACCTGTACTACCGCTGGGTAAACGCTCCCATGCATGCAGATGAATGGGATAAGGGTAACCACTGACAGTCTCCCAGCAAAAGTAATCCATA
>DATERS010000083.1:0-2083 GCA_035271365.1 Thiopseudomonas sp. | reverse complement strand
CGAAGAGATTCAGCGCGTACCTGTTATTGTACTTGCGCGCGATATAAAGGCAATGTCTGAAATTCAAGCTGATGATTTGGTTGAGGAAATGCTCAGAATTGCACCACCGGGCAGTTATAATGATGCGCAAAGCCTGGTGGGCAAAGTGGTTTGGCGTGACTTAGCTGCAGGTGCTGTGCTTAATGAAGCCAGCTTTGCTGTAGCAGGTCCACTGGCGCGTATGATTCGTCCCTCTGAACGCGCATTAGCAATTGATGTCGATGAAGTCACTTCTGCGGGTGGGCATTTACAGCCTGGCGATTATGTTGATGCGCTACTGTATTTACGTGATGACGAAACCAACAGTGATCGCACTGCTCAGGTTGTGGTGCCTGCACTGCGCTTACTCAGTGTGGGTAGTGCCTTAGGTGCATCCAGTCAAGGCGAGCCATTGATGTTGCCTGAAGAGGAGGAAGATCCTAATGCGCGTCGTCCAAGACGTGTCGAAGCTGCACGTACGGCAGTCTTAGCCATTCCAGAAAGTTTAGTCAGCCGCTTTATGCTCGCAACCCAAGTCGGTAAGTTACGCTTGGCTGTACGCAGTGTCGATGAGAAGTTACTGGCTGCGTATCAAAATGGTGAAGAGCCGAGTGCTGAAGTTGAAGAGCTCAAGCGTCAACTGTTTCAATTTGAGAAGTTAGCGTTGAAGCAGACGAAGAGGCCTCAGCCTGGTTTAGTAGCGCCCCGTCCCGCAGGTATACCTGTGTACAGTGGATCTTCAATCTCCCGTCAAAATCCCTGAATTGCAAGGTAGCAGATCATGAAGTTTAAGATTTCTCACAACCTAAGCTGCGGATTTCTACTTGCAGCAGCAAGCCTGCTGGCGTCTCCAGCGTTGTTTGCCGCATCCGCGTGTTCCAGTTTAGCCCCTGCTCCAGCTGTTTTAGAGCTGCGCCAAGGTGTTCACCAAGAGTTTCATTTGCCGGTTAATATTAAGCGCTTAGCGGTGGGTAACCCTGAGTTGGCTGATGTCAAAGTTACAAGTCGTAATAGCTTTTTGGTCTTGGGCTTAGCCAATGGTGTGACCAACTTAAGTGTTTGGACATCGTGCGCTAAAGAGCCACGTCAAAGCATGTTGTTTATTGAAGGTGAAGCCGCTTCTGCGTTAACTAAGCCGGTGACTGTTCAGGTCACTGCTAATACGCCACTACCAAACCAAGTGCAAACAGATATTCGTTTTATAGAAGTGAATCGAACCAAGCTGAAAGAGATTGGTGTATCGCTCTACGGTAAAGGGTCTAACGGTAAAATCATCACAAGTCCTAACAGTACTTTTTTTGATAAAGTCGGCGATTCAATCGCTTCGAACTTATTAGGTGAGGGTTTTAATATTGCTTGGGGTGGCGGCAGTAAAAAATATTTAGGTGCGCTGAATGCACTTGAGACCAGTGGTTTTGCTTACACTTTAGCGCGTCCAAGCTTAGTTGCTTTGAGTGGTCAGACAGCGAGCTTTTTAGCGGGTGGAGAGTTCCCAATACCCGTTCCTTCAGGTGGCAGTGATTCAGTTTCTATTGAATATAAGCCTTATGGTATCAAACTCAATTTAACACCTACTGTTATTGATAAAAATCGTATTCACTTAAAAGTTGCACCTGAAGTGAGTGAGATTGATTTTAACCCTAATAACAGCATTATAATTAATGATATTAAGGTGCCGTCATTTACTGTGCGTCGCACTGATACTAGTGTTTCACTAGCTGATGGTGAAAGCTTTGTTATCAGTGGTTTAATGACAACACGTAATACTGCTGAGGTTAATAAGCTACCAGGACTGGGTGATATTCCAATTCTTGGTGCATTTTTCCGTAACACGAAAAATAGTACTGAAGAGCGTGAGTTGTTAATGATTGTGACACCGCACTTAGTTAACCCTCTAGCGGCTGATGCTAATTTGCCCGAGTTGCCGGGCGAATCATTGCGCGAATATGACCCTTCGGCATTTGAAATGTTGTTGTTGGAAAATGGTAGTTTCGATAAGCGTAATGGCCTGTCAAGGTAAGGTAAGGATACGATTATGATGGAACAGACATTTCTTGCCTGTGTG
>DATERS010000082.1:0-3990 GCA_035271365.1 Thiopseudomonas sp. | reverse complement strand
AACCACATTCCCACTCTTCACCTTCTGGAGCGCCGGTATTGTGAACTTCTTTGTTCCGTCAGGCGGTGGTCAGTGGGCCGTGCAAGCTCCAATTATGATGCCAGCCGGTGCAGCACTCGGTGTGGACGCAGCTAAAACTGCCATGGCGATTGCGTGGGGCGATGCCTGGACCAATATGATTCAGCCGTTCTGGGCATTGCCTGCATTAGCCATTGCCGGCCTGAGTGCTAAGGATGTGATGGGTTATTGCTTGATGGCCTTGATCGGTTCAGGGGTAATTATTTCACTGGGATTTTTGATCTTCTAAAATGACTTGTAAGCCATAGGCTTGTACTTAGTTGTGTGACACAAAAGCCATTGTCTGGGGATGCCTGGGCAGTGGCTTTTTAGTATTCATAGTGTAAAGGGTGCTGTGAGCCGATTAGCTAGCTTATTCAGCTCACTTTATGAGCCGAATAAAGTGAGCTGACAAGACACCCTAGACCGCAAACCGTATAGTGAAGCAGGAAAATACACCTAGGATTAAGTCATGCAGCAAATAGGGATTTATGAGCAGCTCATCACTCAGCTGGTCGCTTCACGTTTAAATCGCGACAAATTTTATGTCGGTGAACGTACTCTAGAAGCGGATGAGGCATCGATTTGGTTGTCGCGTTTTTTAAGTGGCATTCTGGAGCATGCGGTGGGCTTGATTCCTAATGACGATAATCGTTTGGAACAGCAAATTGGTCTGGCGAATCAGTTATTGCTGTGGCTAAAAGTGCAGTTGAATGACGAAGACTTTTTTGATGAAAATCTGATTGATAGCCAAGGCAAAATACTAACCGCTTTATATACGCTGGAAAATCCAGTTGCAGCTGACTTAAAGAAATATGTAGAAGATATTTTTCCGCTGACAGGCCTGACTCAGAGTGAGCTATTTTGTGGCAGTAATGCGGGCTTGTCGTTAGAAACAGAACTCAAGCGTGAAATTCTTTCATCCGATAAGATTTATTGGCTGGTGTCTTTTATCAAGTGGACTGGCATCCGTATTTTCCGTAAAGAGCTAGAAGCATTCACCCACAGTGGTCGCCAGCTTAAGGTGATTACCACTTCTTATATGGGTGCAACCGACGCCAAAGCTATTGAGTTTTTAGCTACTTTACCCAACACCGAAATCAAGCTCAGCTATAACACTCAGCGCGAACGCTTACATGCCAAGAGCTATTTGTTTATACGCAATACGGGTTTTGATACCGGCTATATAGGTTCATCAAACTTATCGCAATCAGCTTTGACTAGCGGTCTGGAGTGGAACCTAAAAATCACTTCACAAGAAATCCCACATATTATTAAAAAATCATTAAGCACCTTTGAAACTTACTGGGCTTCGAATGATTTTGAAGTGTTTGATGGTGAAATTGAAAGCAAGACCAAGCTGACAGCTGCACTGCGTGAAGCACGCGGCGGCTACGCTGATTCAGCACCTTATTTCTTTGATTTAAAACCTTTTCCACATCAGCAAGAAATTTTAGAGCAGCTATCTGTTGAGCGTGATTTGCATCAGCGTTTTCGTAATTTGGTGGTGGCTGCCACTGGTACTGGAAAAACCTTAATTTCCGCCTTCGATTTTGCACGTTTTTTACGCAGTAAACCTGATGCAAAGTTTCTCTTTGTGGCTCATCGGCAAGAAATCCTTAAGCAAGCACAAGCCTCTTATCGCGGTGTATTACGCAATGGTGATTTTGGTGAGCTATGGGTGGCTGGCGCTAAACCTGAGCATTACCGCCAACTGTTTGCCTCAATTCAAACGCTGAATAATCAGCTGGCAGACTTATCTTTATCAGCGGATTACTACGATTATATTGTGATTGATGAAGTACACCATATTGCCGCCAGCAGTTATCGCGCAGTGCTGGAGTATTTTACCCCGACGATTTTACTGGGTTTAACTGCTACGCCAGAGCGCCATGATGGCAGTGATATTTTGGCTGATTTTGGTGGGGTGATTGCTGCTGAGCTTCGTTTACCAGAAGCGATTAATCGACGCTATCTGTGCCCGTTTCAATATTTTGCGGTGGATGATGATACTGACTTACGCAACATCTCTTGGAGCCGTGGCCGTTATGACATCAGTCAGCTGACGAATTTGTATACACACAACCATGCGCGTGTGAATAAGATTGTGCAAAGCCTGCATGAAATTGTTACCGATATTGGCAGTATTCGCGCGTTAGCGTTTTGTGTCAGCCGTGAACATGCGGACTTTATGTGCAAGCAGTTTTTGCTCAAAGGCATTAACAGCGATATTTTAACCAGCGATAACAGCCACGAACGTCAGCAAAAGCAACAAGCGCTGCGCTCAGGTCAAATCAATGTGCTGTTTGTGGTGGATATTTTTAACGAGGGTGTGGATATCCCTGAAGTGGATACGCTGCTGTTTTTACGTCCCACTGAAAGCCTGACTATATTTTTGCAGCAACTGGGTCGTGGTTTACGTTTATTTGACGGTAAAGAGTGCTGTACGGTTTTAGACTTTGTTGGCAACTCACGTCCTGAGTATGACTTTGCTGAAAAATTTAGAGCTTTAGTGGGTCAAACCAATCGTGCAATCAGTGATGAAATTAAGCAGGGTTTTCCGCATGCGCCTTTAGGTTGTCGTATCGAGTTGAGCAAACGCACCGAGGAAATGGTACTGAGTCATATCCGTAAGGCGACGGTGAACTTAAATCGTTTAATGGGTTTGATTCGTAAGTTTCCATCGGATTCGAGCCTGCAGTTAACCTTGCCTAACTTTTTAAAAATACACCCTAATATAAAGTTAGAAGATATTTATAAGCGGGGTAGTTGGACTCGCTTGGTCGCGCTGGCTAATTCCAACCAAAGGCTCATCAGTGCGGATGAAGAGCTAATAAAAGTCTATGAAAGTGCGATTAAAAATAAACTCTTAAGCTGCGATTGCTTTGATTATCTAGAGTTCTTGCGTGATTTAGCAGTTAATGATTTCAGCTTAACTGCGCAGAAGAATCCACGTATGGCAGTGATGTGCCATTATGATTTCTGGCAGCAGCCTGGGCCCAAGTCAGGCTTTACAACGCTAGCGCAAAGTTTAAAAGCGTTAGCTCATCTCGATTTAAAAGCAGAACTGGTTGATGTGCTCGGTTTGTTAATTAACCGAGTTCGCTATGAGCAATTTACTTTAGTTGGTTTGCCGCAGAATCCATTAAAAGGGCATGCGCGTTATACCCGTGAACAGATCTTAGTGGGTTTTGGCGTCACCACCTTCGACTATAAAAAGCCCGCGCGTGAAGGCGTATTGATGATTGCCGAGCAAAATATTGAACTGCTATTTGTCACGCTAAATAAAAATGAAAAGCAGTTTTCACCGACTACGATGTACCACGACTACGCCATTAATGAGCAGCTGTTCCATTGGCAATCACAAAACAGCGCACGGCCAGATAGTGGCAAAGGCTTGAGTTACATCGAGCATCAAAAAATCGGCAAACGTCTGTTTTTATTTGTCCGCGAGCACAGCAAAGACGAATATGGCAACACTATGGGTTTTGTAAACTTTGGTGAAGTTGAATACCTGTCGCATCACGGCAGTCAGCCGATGAGCATTACTTGGCAGCTTAAAAATCCTATGCCAGCGTTTATGTGGAAGCAAGCAGCGAAGCTGGCGGTAGGTTGAGCTGTGGGATGTGCGAAATAAAGCCTATGCGCAAGAAGCAGAAAATGTGGGCCAAATATTGCCTGCTATGCAACACACTGAAGCAATATTATGAGTTTAATAAGCCCTGCAAATACTCAGGGCTTATTGATATGTATAGCTAACTTCAACACTGTCACTCTATATTCTGTACCTGCTCGCGCATTTGCTCGATCAGTACTTTAATATTGACTGCGGCTTGGGTGGAGCGTGGATCAATAGCTTTGGAGCCGAGGGTGTTGGCTTCGCGGTTGAGTTCTTGCATTAGAAAATCTAAGCGCCGACCGATTGCGCCACCG
>DATERS010000081.1:0-17503 GCA_035271365.1 Thiopseudomonas sp. | reverse complement strand
ATATCTTTCGTGCCCTTGAGCTTGACCATGTCATCGAAGCTGGCACCTTGCGGCACATCAATCATGGCGTAAGGGTTGGCCTTGGCTTTATCAGAGACGTACTTTAAAAATAATAAAGTCAGTACGTAGTCTTTATATTGGCTGGCATCCATCCCACCGCGCAGCTCGTCACAGCTAGACCAGAGTGATGAGTAAAGTTCGGTTTTCTTAATCGCCATAACATAGTTTCCTAAAATAGTGCTCAAAGTGAAAATTGAGCCGTGTTACACCACTTGACCAGAAAATAGGCCTTTCAAGTTATGTAAAGTGCATTCTATTGATGATTTTGCAGGCGCAGTTTTAGTCCTGCACATGCAGATGTATAAATTGCGTCACTATACCGCCTTGTGCTGGCGACTGTCTTTTTTGACTATAAATGTGTCATATGCGTGGGTTTGTTGGCAGTACTAAAGACTTTCAAGCGCTGTCTGCTGCGGCCTTTGAGCCGCACCTTTAATCACTTGGCTGGTGCTGCCAAGTTAGATAATATGCAACAACATCATTCTGTATGATGGTTTAAAATAGCATCTAAAAAAGAGCCGTCTTGCAGCAGAGTGGCTGCAAGACGGCTCGTGATGATATTACTTTTTCTGTCGAACGCGCGCACGCTCATCAGCTAAGCGCACAATCCACCATGCAACAATAATCACCGGTGGCAGCGAGGCCAAGTTAAGCCAGACCCAACCCAATTTATCGACGCCAACACCCGCCAATAAACTGCCCAAAGCAGCCGCGGTAAACACCATAAACTCGTTGATACCCTGCACTTTACCCTGCTCGGCCGGCTCATAAGTGTAGGTGAGTAAATGCGTGGCACCAATAAAGGTGAAGTTCCAGCCTACCCCTAAGAGTAATAAGCCCGCCAAGTAATGCCAGAAGCTATTACCTAAGACGTTAACCAAGACACAGAGCGCAAGAATCATGCACCCCCATAAAATCACTGTGCGCGAGCTAAAGCGACGAATCAAACCACCGGTGAAAAATGACGGCGCATACATACCCAGCACGTGCCACTGAATCACCCATGCAATATTTTTAAAAGGAAACTCATCGCCCTGCATCGCTATCGGAGTGGCGGTCATTAATAACACCATCACCGCATAGCCCACCGCACCTGAAGCAATCGCTGCGACTAATAAAGGCTGCTTAAACAGTTCACGATAGCTGCGCGTAGCTTGCTTGGCGGCGTTTTTGACTGGCACAGCTAAAGGTAAGCTAGCAATCAATATCAAGGCCAAGATATAGATCAAAAATAAGCCGTAAAAAGCCCCAACAAAAGGATTGCCATCAAACCACTGACGCGACCAGATCGCTAAATTAGGCCCCAACACCGCGGCCAAAATACCACCCGCCATCACCATACTAATGGCACGCGGACGCTGCTCCACTGAGCAGACATCTAAGGCCGCAAAGCGATACTGCTGCGCGGTACCAATGGCCATACCGATCAAGAAGGTACCAGTGGCAAAATGCATTAAGCTACTGGCTTCCAGGCCCTGTAAAGCCACCCAAGTACCACACAAACCAATGCAGTTACCCAGAATAAAACCAACTTTACGACCCATTTTCTGCATTAAGTGTGCGGCGGGTAAGGTTGCTAAAATCATCCCGGTAAACTGCAAGGCAACCGGCAAGGTGATTAACGCGGGATGACTGGCTAATTGTTTACCAATTAAAGCCGACACCGCGACCAGTAAAATATTTCCTGTGGTCAGCAATGCTTGAGCAATCGCTAACCCCCATACGGTAATAGGCACGCAAGGCCTCCAAAATCGAATTAGTATGCGGCGGCATATTATATGAAAAGGCCACGCATTGTCGGTCGTTGACTGGCATTGTTGGTTTCAATGCCAACGCTGCTACTTTTTCACCTGCGCCAAAGCCTGGCGCAAGGCCACTAAATCAAGCGTCTGCTCAGCATAGTGCTGCTGTTCATAGAGCTCGATAAAACGATGCAACGCTTGCTGCTGTTCTGCTGGCAATTGCATACCAATACGCTGGCCAAAACTGCGTAAGCCCTCGCCAGTCTCACGTTGAAAACCTCGTCGCAGCAACACACGCTGAAAATCATTGAGGATGCGTTGCACTGGATCACGCTGGCGCTGCCAGGGTTTAAACATCCACAACACCAGCACAGCAATAATCAGTGCTGCGCTCAATACCAAGAGCAAACCTATAGTCTGCCAATCCAGTTCGCCAAACCACTGTTTAAGCCAAGCCTGCTGACGCTCACGTTGATAACCTAAGATATTCGCCTGCCAACTGTAATTTAAATGCTCCCAGCCCATACGCAGCTGATTGACCCAAGCAATATGCTGATAGCGCAAAGGCGAGAACACATCCCCTTGAAAGACATCCGCTTCATCTTGCAGTGCTTCTTGTAAGCCGCGCTCGATACGTTCTGGAGCCACTTGAAAGGTTGGATCGACACTTTTCCAGCCGTGCTCCGGCTGCCAATACTCAACCCAAGCGTGCGCATCAAATTGGCGCACCTGCACAAACTGCCCTGCAGGATTCGTTTCACCGCCTTGATAGCCAGCCACCACCCGTGACGGAATACCCGCAGCGCGCAAAGTAAAAACCATTGCGCCAGCATAATGTGCGCAAAAGCCGCGTCGACTGCTAAATAAAAACTCATCGACACTGTCATTGCCCAATAACGGTGGTTTTAGCGTGTAGTGATAAGGCTCTTGGTTAAAGTGACGCAGCATGGCGGTCACCAGCGCTTCGTCATCGGCATATTCATCGCGCAATGCTTGCGCCCAATCCCGGGTTTGTGGATTACCTAAGCGCGGTAATTGTAAAAACTCACGCTGCTGCTCGACGCCCAAACTGGGCTGGCGTACGGCCTGTGGCCATGATTGAGCTTGGTATTGATAAGCACGAGTCACAGGTGTGCTGCGCTGCAAGCGAAAGTCATGCATTAAGCGAATATCGGCCTGCGGGCTACTGCCAACATCCAAGCTAAACAGCCATGGTTGCGTACTGGGCTGCATAATCACGCTGTAATTCAGCGGTTCACCAAGCGCTTGCCACTCGGGCTCAACAGCGCCAAGAGCCTGACTGATGGACCAACTGCGACCATCAAAGTGCGGCAAAGTTAATGCTCGCCAATATAAAGTCGACTGTGCTGGAATCTCACCTTCAAAACGTGCACGAAAAGCTAATGCCGATGATTGTCCAAGCTCGGCGATATCATCCGGCGACATACTGCTGGATAAACCTGTCATGCCTTTATCCGATGGCTGCGGCAAACTCCATAGCGGCTCCAAACGCGGAAATAAAACAAACAGTAGCACCATCAACGGCACCGCTTGCAGTAACAGACTGCTAGCTAATTTGAAGGTGGCCAACGGCTGCACAGCTAAGCTGCTTTGGTGCAATCCGAGTAATGCAGACAACAACGCCAACACCGGCACAATACTGTAGAGCGCAGCCAGTAAACTGTCGGTAAATAAGTAGCTGGTAACAACGCAAAACAGACCTAGAAATATCAACACCAAAGCATCGCGGCGCGTGCGAACTTCCAGCAGTTTAAGAATAAACGCGGTAATCAGCAGCGCCACACCCGCTTCTAAACCAATCAAGCTGCCACGGTTTAAGTAAATAAGAAAACCACTGCCCAGCAGCAACGCTGCTTTTGCCCAACTATTAGGGAATGGCACGCGCATACGAAACACTTGAATGCGCCAGACCGCGCAGCCCAACCACAAGCCCACCAACCACAGCGGCACATGCACTAAGTGCGGAATAATCACCAGAGCTTGCGCAATCAGCAGCCACATCAGACTGGTACGTGGAATACCCTCGCCTGTCGGTTGAACAGCTCTCATACTGGGCCCACTCCATACAAGGCCAAGGCACGCAGACAACGCTGGCGATGTTCCGCGCCGTTATCAGGACCCAGCTGTTGCCCAGGCAGTATGAGGCTATAGGGTTGCTCAGTCCGACTGACTTTGAGTATCTGCGCACAGAGCACCGATAAGCGCAGCTCAACAGGTCCATTTAACTGATTAAAATCCAGCACCTGTTGCTGCCCACGCTGTTCGCTAAATTGTTTAATCAATAAACCTTGGCCTTTGGACCAGGCTTTCCAGTGAATGCGGCGCAAAGAGTCACCTGGCTGCCACGCTGCCAAACCTTGAAAGTCATCCACCCCAGCAATCTCACTGGCCTGCTGGCTCTCGTGCTGATCACCCTGCCCTGCACTGATCACTACAGCATTAGCGGACGGCTTAGGATAGACCAACACAGCCTGATCTAAATCCACCTGACTCCAAGCGACAAACAAGCCCAATGGGAAGCGGGTTTCAATACGTAAACGCGGCGCGTGCTGCCAACCGCGCTTCTGCCCGAGTAGCGCTAATTCAAGCACCTGCTCAGCATCCGGCGCGACATCCGCTAACCTAAACGACTGAGCAGGCCAACCTACGGCAATGGCTTGATGGTTCTGTTTAGCACTGTGTAAACGTAACCGATACGCGCCATTATCACCGGCAAAACACGGCGCCGTACCGGCCGCGCTGATGGTTAATCCAGCTAAGTTGCGCCAGGTATGAAACATACTGAGCAAGCCCAATGAGGCCAATAAAAAAGTCAGTCCATAGGCCAAGCTGTTTTGATAGTTAATTGCCACCAGCAACATCAGCAATAAAGCCAAAGCAAAGGCAATACCGGTGACTGTCGGCACAATAAAAATATGCCGCTGACGCAGTTGTAAGCTACGCACCGGTGGCACACGGCGCGCGACCCAAAGTGCAAACCGCTGTTGTAGAGACTTAAAGAGTTGAGCCAACATTACAAAGCTGGGACTTCGTCTAATAAATTTTGTACCAGCGCTGTACGGACGAAACCTTGCGAACTGTTTTGCTCACGCAGGCGATGGCTGGCGACAGCAGGAAACACCACTTGCACATCTTCCGGAATCACATAATCACGTCCAGCTAAAAACGCCCAAGCTTTCGCTGCAGCCAATAACGCTAAACTGCCACGTGGTGATAAACCAAACTCCAACTGAGCATGAGTACGTGTGGCCTCAACCAAACGCAAGATATAATTGACTAAGGTTTCACTGGCCCGCACAGCACTGACCTGTTGTTGCACGCTTAATAAGTCGGCACGCTCAATCAGGGGTTTAAGTTCGCTGAGTAATTGTCGGCGACTGCTACCGAGCAATAACTGTCGCTCAGCATGGGTACTGGGATAGCCCAACGACAGGCGCATTAAGAATCGATCCAGCTGCGATTCAGGCAAACTAAAGGTGCCGCCTTGGCTGACAGGGTTTTGCGTGGCAATCACAAAAAACGGTTCAGGTAAGGGACGTGTTGCCCCCTCAATAGTCACCTGCCCTTCTTCCATCGCCTCCAACAATGCGCTTTGGCTCTTGGGTGTGGCGCGATTGATTTCATCGGCCAATAACAATTCAGTAAAGACTGGGCCTGGATGAAAAATAAACTGCCCCGTCTCACGATCAAACACCGAAGTGCCCAAGATATCACCGGGTAATACATCTGAGGTAAACTGAATACGCTGATACTTTAAGCCCAGCACTTGCGCTAGAGCATGGCTTAAGGTGGTTTTACCCATGCCGGGTAAATCTTCAATCAGCAAATGACCTCGAGCCAATAGACAGGCCATCGCCAATTGCACGGCATGCTCTTTGCCTAAGATCACCTGATTGACCGCCTGGATGCAGGCTTCTATCTGAGTACGCATGGTAAAACTCCGTTTCTAGTATGCCGCTATGCTAGCCAGCAATCAGCACGCACGCAAAGCAAATACCAGAAAGGAGTGTAATAACTCACAATAGCCGCGTGAACTTAACGCCCAGCGCGTGATTCTTTAATATAAAAACGTGCTTTTTGTGCTTTACGCGTACAGCCTGCATAGGCTTCAAACTGCTGTTGAGTTTTAGCACCGGTGATTAAAGTGAGGGCTTTTGAATAACTGACACTGCCGGCAAAACCTTCGACTTTAGCAATATCCAGCTCTTTCCAAGCGGCATCCAACTCTTGCGCACAACTGCTGCGATGATTGGTTTTTGCCGCACAGCCCGCCAATAGCAACGCAGCTAAAGGCACAGATATCCAAGATAAACGCATACTTTGTATCCTTTTGAGTCTTCAATTAAGGCTGGTTTTCTTCTTTTGGCTGATTACTGGCAATCCAATCACTGACTAAACTATAAGCGACCGCCAGTAAGGTTGGACCTAAAAACAGCCCCATAAAACCAAAAGCAAATAACCCGCCAAACACGCCCATTAGAACCACCACCAAGGGTAAGTTCCCACCACGGCTAATCAAATAAGGTTTAAGGAAGTTATCAACGCTGCTAATCACCAAGAATCCCCACAGCAGCAGGAAAGCCGCCATACCGTACTCACCCTGGAAGAACAGCCATGCTACAGCGGGCCCCCAAACTAAAGGGGGACCCATCGGAATCAAGCTCAGCATAAAGGTCAAGGCCGCAAGCAGTAATGCTCCGGGGACACCAGCAACTAAAAAACCAAACAAGGCGATAGCAGCTTGTGCCGCAGCCGTACCAATCACACCATTCACCACTCGGCGTACGGTGCCAGCCACCAACTCAATATAATGATCAGCACGTTCTTTAATTAAGCGTTGCACTAAACTTTTAACAAAATGCGCTAAACGCGGGCCATCGCGGTAAAAGAAAAACACCAACAGCAAACTCAAAGCCAGCTCTAAAATACCTGCACCAATACTGGCACTGCGCGCCAATAACCAGTTTCCAGTTTGCCCCATATAGGGTTTAGTTGCCGCCAGTAAGGCCGCGCCTTGTTGATCGACGGTTTGCCACAATTCAACGAGGCGATCACCAATCATCGGCACGCCCACCAGCCACTCAGGTGCCTCAGGCAAACCGGTCACTCGTAAATTTTTAATCAGCTCGGTGCCGGTGCGAATATGATCAGCAATATTAAATCCAAGCCACACCAAGGGTCCAGCAACAATTAACACCCAACCCGCTGTCAGTAAGCCGGCTGCCAACGAAGCATTACCTTTAAGAATACGGGTTAAATAGCGCATCACTGGCCAACTAGCAAATGCCAATACTGCAGCCCAAAACAGCGCAGTCATAAAAGGTGTTAACACCCATAAGCACGCACCCAACAAAGCCAACAACAAGATTTGTGCTAATAAGCGATCATTACTGAACATGCGGTATACCCATTAATAATTCCTAAAGTTAAGGCAAACGTTGCAATAATAACCCTGCATTATCAGATGTGGCTTCCAGCTCAATGCGCGAACTGCGTAGCCCCTGCTCGGCCATAGCATCACGCCAAGCCGATGCATGCTCACCAGCCATACTTATACGCATGGTGATATTTTGATTGAGTGCGCGCACCAGTAATTTTGTCCAGACCGCATCAGGTTCACCGGTTAAATGCGATAAAGTCAGTTTATTATCCATAGTTAACTGACGCTCTAGCGTGGTCGCTGTCGGGCGTAAATCATCCGATAACTGCTCCGCCTGAAAACGCTCAATATGTAAAAAACCGCGGCCATTACCGCGGGTAATCGCATACACCGCGACTAAACTTGATGACTCAGCATCCGCCAAACGAAATAACGCATAGGCTTGATCATCATCAGGACCATAGAGGCGCGCATTGTTAAATACATGGTTGGCCCATAGGTTGCTGGGGCCGCACTCACGCGCCACACACCAGTACAGCAATTGCGCATTCTCACTTTGTAGCAACGCGCGACTGGCCGCAAAGGCATCCAGCGCCTCATGAGTCGGCGCCAGCTGCACGGTCAACACATCGACTGAGCCACGCACCTGCACTTCACCGCTATAACGCATATTGCCACTGATACGACGTACTGAGCCTTTGGGATAGATTTTCTCTAGGCTATCCTGCTGCTTTTGCGTAATAATTCTGGCGTCATGCAACGCTTCAAGCTGTAAATATTTATCCGCAAAATCATCTGCGTACACACCACTGCCCGTAGCAGTCAATAGGACGGCCAATGCCGTTTTCAACATCCATCTATGCATAATTACTTTACCAACATCGTCTGCGCCGTTTGTATGGAGCTCTTATCCGGCATCAGCACGGACAGGCGTTTGTAATATGTTGCACAGCGGGGCGTACCGCTAGCGCTTGTATCGTTAAGTGGTGCTAAAAAACTTTTGTACGCACTCAGCAACGGCTTGCGCGCCTTGCTCATCATCCAGATGCAAGTGATGTCCACCGGGCAAGCGTTGCACATCTAGGTCTAAAGTGCTGAGAAACTTTGCAAACTCTCGCTCTTCAGCAAACACCCCCTTCTCTGCAAAGATTAATGTGGCGGGACATTGCACTGCCTTTACAAAAGCCATCGCATGCGCACGGGTTAAACGCAACGGTGACGGCAGGGTTAAGCGTGAATCCGTACTCCAGCAATAACCACCTGCGACTGGACTTAAACCGCGCTGTGCTAATAACTCACTGGCCAATTGACTCACCGGCATTAAACCACGCATACGCACTTGTACGGCTTGCTCAACTGTTGTGTAAATGGTTTTATTTTTCGCGGCTAAATCAATATGCGCCAGCAGCGCTTCACCGAGTTTTTGCGGCGACTTATCGGCTTCACCTGTTTCAGGCACCAAGCCATCGATCAAAGCCACACGCTCAACACGCTCAGGCACAGCGCCTGCGAGCAAGACACTGATAATGCCACCCAGTGAATGGCCTAAGAGTGAAAACTTTTCCCAGCCCAGCTGTTGAGTAGCCATCAGTGCATCTAAGGCATAGTCCCAAAGCTGATAACTGGCACCGGGCTCACGGTGTCCAGAGTGTCCATGGCCCGCTAGATCAATGGCGACAATACGTAAACCTTGCAGCTTAGGTGCCAACAACTCAAAGGTCATTGAGTTATCCAGCCAACCGTGCAGCGCTAAGACCGGCTTGCCATCTTCAGGTCCATAGACCCGCGCCGCTAAATCGATATGGGGTAGTTGAATACGTATTTCTTGAACAGAAGCAGTCATTTTGAACTCCTAAATTTAAGTATTTTTATTGGGGGAGATTAAATCGATTATCTCTGCACATGCTGCACAGAGCGTAACTGCATCGTACCTGCACAGACAAATTCACCTTCTAAGCACGCGACGCTCGCTGTATCCATAGCAACACTGTGCAAGCGATCGGCATCGGTCAGCCAGCTGGCTAATGCGCCCAATAATGGCTGATGGGCGATAATCAGTAACTTCTCCACGGGATACCCGTCGAGCTTACGAGTGACTTCGCGCACATCATCTTCAGGGGTCAGCCAGGGTACTATTTCAATATTGCCTGTGTACTGTAATGTTGCACATAATAGTTCAGCCGTTTGTCGTGCACGGATATAAGGGCTGCACAGAACACGATCAAAACCTATATCACGCAAAAACTCTGCAGCCTGCACAACCTGCTGACGACCCTGATCGGTCAACTGCCGCTCAGCATCATGCGCTTGATACGGCTCTGCCTCACCATGGCGTACGAGCCACAACTTCATAGCTTAGGCTCAGTGGTGTTTACATCAGCATTTGTTTGCGCCTCTTCAGCGACTCGATCATCTTGCACATCCGTTACTTCTAGTGCTTCGGATGCTTCGGATGCTTCGGATGCTTCGGATGCTAAATCAGTGTCAGGGGCTGTTTCATGCACTGCAACTGCTGCCGTAGGAATAACAGTCGCGGCAGTCTCAGATGTTTTTTCTTTAGCTGTATGCGCTGGCTCACCACTGGCAGCACGTGCAGTCGGCCAATCAGCGACAGGCCAAGGCTTTTCATCGGTATTAAACACTGCAAAACGACCGATCTGCCCCAGATACTGGCTAATGCTATCGCCAAAACTCATAAAGGGTCCGCTGGGTGCGCCCATAAATAAGCGATATAACAGCTGTGCCACAACCAAAAGACCCAATAAGGGGACAGCGATATACCAAGCTGCTAAAAACACTAGCATCCACAAAATACGTAATATGAGCGACTCTCGGCGCATGGTTTTATCTGGTCTTGCCATATTTTCAATCCTCTTTAAAAGCCATCTATCGAAATAAAATCAACATCGGTTTTCGGTTCACCGCTCATCAAACCGCCAATAATTTGCTCTAGCGTACAGCCTTCAAATAAAATCGCATGCAGACCCGCCACTAGCGGCATATATACATCCAACTCTTGCGATTTTGCTTTAAGCACTTTTAAAGTATTGACGCCTTCGGCCACTTCGCCTAAACGTTCAACCGCTTCCTCTAAACTCAAGCCCTCACCTAGGGCAAAACCGACCTGATAGTTACGGCTTTTCGGTGAGGTGCAGGTGACAATTAAATCGCCAACGCCGGCCAAACCTAAAAACGTCATAGGATTGGCACCCAGCTTGACCGCAAAACGGGTCATTTCTGCCAATGCTCGCGTGATCAGCATACTTTTTGTATTTTCACCCATGCCCATCGCGGCAGCCATACCGGCAATAATGGCGTAGACATTTTTCAATGCGCCACCCAGCTCGACACCAAAACGATCACGACTGGCATACACACGGAATGTAGGTCCGTGTAATACCTTTTGTACCTCACGGCACAGCACTTCATCTTCACTGGCGACGACGCTGGCAGTCAGCGCATGCGCTGCTACTTCACGGGCCAGATTGGGACCTGATAACACACCCACACGCGCCAAAGGTGCAATATCTTCTAAAATCTGACTCATTAACATAAAAGTCTGCGGCTCAATACCTTTAGTGGTGCTGACCAACATTTTACCAGACAGCAGCTCTGCATAAGGCGCCAGCACACTGCGTAAAGCGGTCGAGGGTAAGGCAACAAAAATCAAATCGCACGCAGCTAATACAGCGCCTAGATCCGTCAGCGCGGTGACACCATCGAGTACCGTCACGCCTTTTAAATAACGCGGGTTTTGTCTATTGTCATTAATCGCCTGTGCCTGTTGCGCATCACGCATCCAAAACTGCACTGATTGCTGATTGCTGGCCAACAAATTAGATATAGCAGTACCAAAACTGCCACCACCTAATACCGCGATTGGTTGTTGTACTGTCATGCTACTGCTCTCTTCTGCCTCAGATCGGCGATCGCACCATTATACGGTGCTGTTCAAGCATAACCAGTGTTTAACATTTTCAGTTAAACTATCCGTTGTTTTATTTCTTATACGATAGGGCAAGCCATTGCAGCAGATGCATCTAAAACGAGCGTATTTACAACCCAATATCGTGCTGACATCACTTTTAGTGATGGCTTCAGCTCAGTATGGCTATGCTGATGACTTGTTTTTCAATGATCAGGCAATACCTGAAGTACTGACTGCAACGCACCTCTACCAGCCTCCCGCAGCTGTACCCGGTAGTATGAGCATCATTGACCAGCAACTTATTAACGCCAGTGGTGCGCGTAATATCACCGATTTATTGCGCCTTGTACCTGGCATGCTGGTGGTGCCCGATAGTAGCAACCTGACCACGGTCAATTACCACGGTACCAGCCCCGGTCAGGCGCGTCGTTTACAAGTGCTGATTGATGGCCGCTCCGTTTATAGAGCGGGATTTGCTCAAGTGGATTGGTCGGATTTGCCAGTTGCTATTGAAGATATTCAGCGCATTGAAGTTTTTCGCGGCCCAAATACCGTCAGTTATGGTGCCAATGCCCTGCTTGGAGTGATTAATATCATTACTACGCCCGCTAAAGATGTACACGGCACCCTACTCAAAACCAATCTTGGGCAAAACGGTATTCGTGATTGGTATGCACGCCAAGCCTGGCACAGTGACCGTTCAGATATGCGCTTATCGCTGTCGGGTCTGGCCGATCATGGCTTTGATAAGCGCAGAGACGGCAGTGATTTTAGAGACAGTCGCCGCCTGAGTCGTTTTAACTTGCGTGCTAACCATCAGCTTGATGAGCGAAATAATATTGATTGGCAGTTGGCTTTTAAAGAAGGCAGTAACCAAGTTAACAATAACTACACATCTGTTTTTGCTAAAAAACTTCAGCCTAAACCAGGCGAATACGACAACAACTCAGATGGACAAGCCAAAGATTACGCGGGTAGTTTGCGCTGGACCACTGCAGTCAACTCACAACACAGTATTTCACTGCAGGCGAATGCGCAGCAGTGGGAGCGCTTACGGGAGTGGCGCGCCTGTGATGCGCAAGTCAGCTTTAATCCAAACCTAAATGAATTCTGGCGAATTTCTTCACCAGCGCAATTTCAACAGCTCATTTACAAACCTACAGACACCATTAACAATGCAAGCCCTCGCCAGACAGAGCTGCAAGAACTGCTTAAACCACTACTAACAGGTCAAACACTGCCCCACAGCTGCGGCCTGATTAACGAAAACAGCCGTGAATTACGTTACGACATAGAACTACAAGACACCTACAGCGTCTCAGATAGCCTGCGCCTGATCAGTGGTTTAAGTTATCGCTATGATCAAGCACGCTCAAAAACCTTTTTAAATGGCCGTCAACGCAAAGATATTATGCGCGGCTTTAGTCAGTTTGAATGGTATTTAACCGATCATTGGCTACTGCAAGGCGGCGGTATGTTTGAACACAGCAGCAGCAATGGCAACTCATTCTCGCCACGCTTAGCTGTGAACTATATGTTTTCCCCTGCTCACGGATTGCGTGCGGTCTATAGCGAGGCTGTGCGCTCACCGGATATGTTTGAAAACCATGCAGACTGGCGCTACAACGTCCGTGATTTGCGCCCCACTGTGAACGGAAACAGCGCTGCTGACTTTTTTATCAGCTCAAAAAGTAATGGCAAACTCAAACAAGAAAAGATCAAAGCCTACGAGCTGGGTTATAACGGCCATTTTGCCAGACAGCGCGCCTCAATCGACATTAAGATATTTGAAGAAAAAATCAGTCGAATGATCAGTCACTCGCCGCTCTTAGGATCATTTAACTTAAACAATAATGATCAGATTAAATTCTACGGTTCAGAGCTTGAGGCCAACTGGCAAGCCACCCATAAGGACCGTTTACGTCTGAGCTATGCCTATATCAAAGAACGTGCCAGCCATAAGCTTGATCAAAAAGTTTCACCGCCGCATAGCGGCTCCATCAGCTGGCTGCATAACTGGGGCTCCCACTGGAATGCCAGCCTGATGTATTTTGCAGCCCAACAACTGGATCAAAAAGACTTACAATTGGCGACACTACGCATTGAAAAACTGTTTTTTATACCGAACAAACGCATCACTGTAGCGGGCACGGTACAAAAAAAGCTGAACAATCAGCCCATAGGACGCACCAATAATAAGGATAATTCTCATGACTCTGCATACGCTACCGTGCAGCTGGAGTTTTAAGCAGGCGATGCTGACTTATCTGCTGCGTTTCGCGGCGATGTGTAGCGTACTCTGTAGCATCAGTGTGTCGGCATTGGCTCAGGTGATCCTCAGTGCAGAACGAGACAGCCCAGCGGTGCGTGATTTTGCTCTGGAATTGGCGCAGACGCTGCCCAGCCACGACATCATCTATATGCCGCGCTCAGAACTCGAGCAACAGCAGAATTTTACTGCCGATACACAACTGATTCTGCTTGGACCCGAGCTACTGGACTGGCGCTTACGGCTGGAACAAAGCAATCCACCGACTCTGATGATGCAGGTCAGTCGTGTGCAAGCGCGTCAGCGTATTCAGAAAAAACAATCTAAACACTTGAGCTTCATTTGGAGCGACCCTCCGCTAGAACGTCAAATTGAACTATTAAAACTGATGCAACCGGATATCCACCACGTTGCTGTAATCTACAGTCAAGACAGTATATTTTTAGCGCCAGAAATGATGCGAGCACTGCAAGCAGCAGGCATGCTGATGCATGCCTACGTCTTATCTGAACAAGGCTGGTCTGACCATCGTGCTACACGCAGCCTTAACTACTTGCTGGACAGCACAGACGCCTTACTCGGCATTGATGATCCGCAGGTGTACAACCCCACTACTATTAAACGCATTCTGCTGAGCAATTATGCTCGTAAGCAAGCCCTAATAGGCCCCACTGCTGCTTTTATTAAAGCCGGCAGCCTTGCTTCGACCTATACAAATAAAGAAGGCTGGATCAATACTTTACAGCAGCTATTACTCACTCCCCCTGATACCTGGCCCTACAGCATGTACCCCACAGACTTTAAAGCGATGGTCAACCAACAGGTGGCACGCTCACTGGGTATCCAACAACATCAACCCGATGAGATCACTAAACTCTTACAACAACATAGACTTACACCATGAGAAATTTAGTCGGCGGTAGTATTCGTCGCCATACCTTATTTGTCAGCCTCTTGCCGGCCGTACTGATCGCTTTTTTACTTACGGGTTACTTTACTTTATCGCGCCTCAACAGCTTACAAGATGAGCTGGCTAACGCAGGCCAGCTCATTGCTAATCAGCTAGCCCCTGCTGCGGAATTCAGTGTTATTTCTGGCAATCTTGAAGCATTAGAGCCTTTACTACAGGGTTTATTAAAGCATCCTGATATTGCTTTTATTGAAGTTTACAACTCAGATAACCAGCGCTTAACACGCAGTGAAAAAGAGCCTCTGCAAAACAACTCAGCAGCAACATTCCAAGCTCAAATCACTCACCAAACCATTGAACTGACGCCTATTTTTTTATCATCAACAGCCTTAGCGCCAGCACCCCGCAACGAAGAAGCTTTAGGCCGCGTGGTGATCGGTATGACGGATAGTGCACTGAAACAACAACAATTGCAGATTTTATCACGTGCGCTCTGGCTGATTTTTCTAGCGCTATCTATAATCTGGATTCTGGCCTACTTGCTGGCACGCAGTTTATCGATTCCAATCCAAGGCATGCGTAGAAAACTGCAAGCGCTCGGTACGGGTGATTACAGCACTTCACCTTTGACTGCCATACATAACGGCGAGTTAGGTCAGCTCAGTCAGCATATCAATATGCTCAGTCAAGCCCTCAAACAAGCCCAATCCGCACAACGTAAATACACCGCTGAACTTCAACATGCGCAACACGAAGCCGAGCGCGCAGATAAAGCTAAATCAGACTTTTTAGCCATGATGAGCCATGAATTGCGTACTCCAATGAACGGTGTACTGGGTATGCTGCAACTGCTTGAACAAACCGAACTCAGCACCGAACAAGCCGAATACACTCTCATTGCTCATAATTCAAGCGTACAAATGCTGGATGTGATTAATGATATTTTAGATTTCTCACGCCTTGAACATGACGCTTTGCAGTTGGAGTGCATCGCTTTTTCATTAACGAATGTGTTCGCTTCGCTGCATGACACGTTCAAATACAGTGCCGAACAAAAAGGAATCGAGCTGACCTTTGTCTTACCCGATGCGTTGCATGAGATAGAGGTTGAAGGTGATCCGACGCGACTGCGACAGATTTTAGTCAATCTATTGGCCAATGCATTAAAATTCACGACCAAAGGAAATGTCACACTGCGCGTTGACTGGGTATTACAGTGTCACTCACAACTGCTGCTCAGTTGTGAGATAAGCGATTCAGGGATTGGAATCGCAAGCGAACAACTCAAGTCTATCTTTAACGCCTTCCACCAAGCCGATCAAAGTATTTCAAGACGCTACGGCGGCACAGGGCTTGGACTATCCATTGCCCATACGCTGGCACAGCAAATGGGCGGCGATCTCAGCGTATTCAGCGAAGATGGTAAAGGCTCAACTTTTACCCTTGAAATCCCCTTACACCACATATAAAGCTTTTCAACAGCACTCAGCCGCGAACAAGCGTACAATAGGCTCTTTTTCTGGTAGCTTGTATTGATCATTATAAGCGTGTGACTTATAAGTCGTATCTGAGGTCTAACCAATCAATTATACTTAAGCAACACTGTTGTCTGGTCGCTAAGTGCAGTCAAGAACCTGACAAAAGGCTTAAGTTGAATAGAGTTTTTTTGTTAAGCGTTATTAAATGTGTTAAAAACACGCTAATACATTGAACGCAATTATTTGCCAGATGGATATCCATCACCCATGCAGTACACGATTAGGCACGTTGAGGAGCCCGCATGACCAAACAAAACGCCTTCACCTACGAAGATCTGCTCAAATGCAGCCGAGGAGAGCTCTTCGGACCAGGTAACGCGCAATTGCCCGCACCTAATATGCTTATGATTGATCGCATTGTGCACATCAGTGAAACCGGCGGAAAATACGGTAAAGGGGAAATCACTGCTGAGCTGGATATCAACCCTGATTTATGGTTTTTTGCCTGTCACTTCGAAGGTGACCCAGTGATGCCAGGCTGTTTAGGCCTTGATGCAATGTGGCAACTGGTCGGCTTCCACCTCGGTTGGCAAGGTCACCCTGGGCGCGGACGCGCTTTGGGTTCAGGTGATGTGAAATTTTTTGGCCAAGTTTTACCAACAGCTAAAAAAATCACTTACCAAATCGATATTAAGCGCACCATTAATCGCTCTTTAATTCTCGCGATTGCTGATGGCACTGTAAGTGTTGATGGCCGCGAAATTTATAGTGCCGAAGGCTTACGTGTCGGCTTATTCACTTCCACAGACTCTTTCTAAAGGATGACCAGTATGCGTCGTGCTGTAATCACCGGAATGGGCATTGTTTCTTGCCTTGGTAATGACAAAGATACCGTAGCTGCCAATTTACGTGCAGGCCGTACTGGTATTCGTTTTAATCAGTCTTATGCTGACATGGGCTTACGTAGCCAAGTTTCAGGCAGTGTCGATATTAATTTAGAAGAACTGATTGACCGTAAAGTTTTACGCTTTATGGGTCAAGCCGCAGCATTCTCCTATTTATCGATGCAGCAAGCGGTTGAAGACAGTGGCTTAAGCCCTGAAGATGTATCCAATCCGCGCACCGGTTTAATTGCCGGCTCGGGTGGTGCATCCACTTTAAACCAGATGGAAGCCATCGATATCTTGCGCGAGAAAGGTGTTAAGCGTATTGGTCCGTACCGTGTAACCCGCACTATGGGCAGCACCGTATCAGCATGCTTAGCCACACCCTTTAAAATCAAAGGTGTGAACTACTCAGTCTCTTCTGCTTGTGCAACCAGTGCGCATTGTATTGGTCAAGCGCTTGAGCAAATCCAACTGGGCAAACAAGATGTTGTCTTTGCCGGTGGTGGTGAAGAAGAGCACTGGAGCCAGAGCTGCTTATTTGATGCAATGGGCGCTTTATCTACCCAGTACAACGATACGCCAGAACACGCTTCACGTGCTTACGATAGCAAGCGTGATGGTTTTGTCATTGCTGGTGGCGGCGGTATGGTTGTGGTTGAAGAGCTGGAACACGCTCTAAAACGTGGCGCTAAAATCTATGCTGAAATTGTTGGCTACGGCGCAACATCAGACGGCTACGATATGGTTGCTCCAAGCGGTGAAGGTGCAGTGCGCTGCATGCAACAAGCTATGGCAACGGTTGATACGCCAATCGACTATATCAACACT
>DATERS010000080.1:0-3665 GCA_035271365.1 Thiopseudomonas sp. | reverse complement strand
TCCTTGTTTAATCAGTTCACAGAGCAATGTATTTGCTTCTGCATCATCAAGCCAAGGCTTTAAGTTATCTATATGCATAGCATCTGCGCTGCAGAGCAGGTCCAGCAATTGGACTAAATGCTCACTTATAATACGGCTATTGCCACTGACAAAGAATACTAAAGCAGGTTCAGTATCCAATTGTATATGGCTCCATGCCAAGCGGGCCGTTGGGTTGCGCGTATAAACAGCACCTTGTTCAAGCTCAACTTTTAAGTCTGCTACGCTGATATCATCGCCAATTAACAGGTCAGGATAGCGCGGATCAGTCATATACTGGCCAAACCAGGTCAGCAGCATACGGTCATCATCCAGTTGCTCACGCACCAATTGGCGTAAACGCTGGACATCTTCCGGGCGAATATAATTGCTGTTACTCACAGGTGACATATCAGCATCACTGTAGCGTTGCTCGTCAGGTAAGAAACGCGCGACAAAATCCGCGAAATGCGTTACCACTTCAGCGGTAGAGGGTGCGCGGAAACCCACAGACCAGGTCATGCAATCGGTTTTCGCAATACCCCAATGGGCTAAACGCGGTGGTAGATAAAGCATATCGCCAGGCTCTAATACCCACTCATCAGTTTGCTCAAAGCCATCTAGGATGCGTAAGTCAGGGTGCTTGAGTAATGGGCTGTCAGCATCGCACATCTGTCCCACTTTCCATTGACGTTGGCCTTCGGCTTGCAATAAGAACACATCATAGTTGTCGTAGTGTGGACCGACGCTACCACCGGGTACGGCAAAGCTAATCATCACATCGTCAATGCGCCAACTCGGCAGAAATCTAAAGTGCTCAAGTACTTCAGCAACATCGGGGCTGAATTGATCCACTGCTTGTACTAACAGTGTCCAGTCCTGCTCAGGCAATGAGCTGTAGGTTTCATCATCAAAGGGGCCCTGCTTAAGTTCCCAAGGCGTTTCGCCGTGCTCTAAGACAATGCGTGACTCAACCAGCTCTTCCAGCGATAGGCCTGCTAAATCGTTGCCATCGATGGGGCTGACAAAATCGGCAATGGCTTTACGAATCAGCAGTGGTTTTTTCTGCCAATAATCGCGTAAAAAAACTTCAGCACTGATGCCACCTAGAATGTCGAGTGGTGTATTAAGTGAGTTGGACACGTGATTGCTTCCGAAATAGACACTGAAAATAAAACGCCCGGGTTGAGCCGGGCGTTCAGACTCTTAAGAAATGTTAAACGCGCTTAGCTTGTGCGCCTGCGTTACCAATATAGTTGGCAGGGGTCAGGGCACGCAACTGCACTTTTGCCTCTTCAGGCAGATCTAAGGTTTCAATAAAGGTTTGCAGCACTTCAGCACTGATACCTTTACCGCGAGTTAGATCTTTAAGTTTTTCATAGGGGTTTTCGATACCGTAGCGACGCATTACAGTCTGTACCGGCTCGGCTAATACTTCCCAGCAATTGTCTAAGTCTTCAGCGATTTTAACTTCGTTGAGCTCAAGCTTGCTGACACCTTTAAGGGTCGCTTCATAAGCAATTACACTGTGCGCCATACCGACACCGAGGTTACGTAGCACCGTGGAGTCAGTCAGGTCACGCTGCCAGCGTGAAATTGGCAGTTTGCTGGCTAAGTGTTGGAAGATTGCATTCGCAATACCCAAGTTGCCTTCAGAGTTTTCAAAGTCAATGGGATTGACTTTATGCGGCATGGTGGATGAACCAATTTCGCCAGCAATGGTTTTTTGCTTAAAGTAACCGATCGAAATATAACCCCACACATCACGATCGAAGTCGATCAAGATGGTGTTAAAGCGCGATACTGCATCAAACAGCTCTGCAATATAGTCGTGTGGCTCAATTTGTGTGGTGTAAGGGTTAAACGTTAAACCCAAGTCACCTTCGATAAATTCGCGCGCATTGGCTTCCCAATCAATCTCAGGGTAGGCCGATAGGTGAGCGTTGTAGTTGCCCACCGCACCGTTGATTTTACCTAGCAATGGAATGGCTGCGACTTGTGCGATTTGACGCTCAAGACGGTACACCACGTTAGCAAACTCTTTACCCAATGTAGTGGGCGAAGCAGGCTGGCCATGAGTACGTGACAGCATTGGCACATCAGCAAACTCAATTGATAGGCTACGTAGGCTTTCAGCCAGTTTGCGCATCAGTGGCAGTAGTACATCGTCACGACCTTCGCGCAGCATCAGTGCATGCGAGAGGTTGTTAATATCTTCACTGGTGCAGGCAAAGTGAATAAATTCAGTGACTTTCGCCAGTTCAGGCAGTTTCTGCGCCTGTTCTTTAAGCAAATACTCAACCGCTTTAACGTCGTGGTTGGTGGTGCGCTCAAATTCTTTAACACGCTCTGCATGCTCAAGCTGAAAATTTTCTGCCAGCTGGTTAAGAGCAGCGTTAGCTGTGTCAGAAAAAGGTGCCACTTCAGTGATGCTGGCGTGTGCGGCTAAGCGCTGTAACCAGCGAACTTCAACCAAAACACGGTTACGAATAAGACCGTATTCACTAAAAATAGGGCGCAGGGCGGAAGTTCTGCTGCCGTAACGGCCGTCAACGGGTGAAACCGCGGTAAGCGAGGTAAGCTGCATGATGCGTTCTCTAAAAATTAATGAATAAAATAAGGCGCATAGTGTACATCAAGTGCACGCTGGTTTTTAGTGTTTACGCCAGAATACCGCGAACATGCTGGCGGTAAAGATCAATGCTGCGCCAAATATAGAGGTTAAATCAGGAACTTCATTCCATAAGATAAAGGAAAAGATGCCAGCAAAGACAATGGCTAAATACGCCACAGGGCCAATCAGTCCAGGTGGTGCTAATGAGTATGCACGCGACATGATGATTTGCGCTAATGCGGCCAGTAGGCCCGCGCAAAACAGCAAGGTCAGTTGTTCATTATTCAGCGGCTGCCACGCCCAGAACAAGGGTATAGCTGAGATTAAACTGCTAAATAGAGCAAAGTAAAACACCATGCGGTAGGCCGGCTCAGTGCTGCTCATTTCTCGAATGGAAACAAAAGCGGAGGCTGCTAATAGGCTGGCGGCCAGTCCAACTAAAGATAAGCTACTGAATAAGGCGTCGCTGGGCTTTGCCACTAAAATAACGCCCACTAAACCCAGTAAGGAAAAGGCTAGCATGCGTTTTGTCAGCGGCTCTTTCAGCCATAAGTAAGCAATGATAGGGGTAAAGACTGGTGCTGAATAGGTGAATAGCATGGCGTCAGGCAAAGGCAGGTGTGCAATCGCGTAGAAGAAGCAATACATGGCTGCTAAGCCATAACTGGTGCGCATTAAATGTGATTTTAATCGCGTGGTTTTAAAAGGTTGAATGCCTTTTCTAAGCAGTAAAGGCAAAAAGAAAATCACACCCACAATATTGCGAAAAAACACAATATTTTCGTTGTTAATGGTGACTGAGGCTTCGCGAACCAATACGCCCATTCCTGAAAAAAGCAGCGCTGAGAGGGCCAGTAAAGCTGCGCCTTGTCCAGGGCGAACGCTGCGTTGATTCATGAGTTGCGTGTATTCAATTCATGCAGCATAGCGCCTCGCTTGGTCAGTAAATGCCAGCGGCGGCCACCCAGTTGTCGCCATAAACGTGCGGAGCGAATTCCGGCAAAGAGTAACGCACGTACTTTAGCTGCAGTTG
>DATERS010000079.1:0-20927 GCA_035271365.1 Thiopseudomonas sp. | reverse complement strand
GGACGGTAATGCACGCATTTAGAGCGCTTATCAAAAAAGGCGCTGTCATATTCATCCGCTTCAACAACAAAAAAGTCGGTTGCGCCTAAACGCGCTGACACACCAAAGTTTTGCGGCACACCACCAATTAAAAACCCCGGTGCCATACCGGCATAGTCTAAAATCCACGCCAACATACTGCTGGTGGTGGTTTTGCCGTGGGTTCCAGCCACTGCTAATACCCAGCGCCCTTGCAATACATGCTCGGCCAACCACTGCGGGCCCGACACATAAGGCAAGCCCACATCGAGCATATATTCCACTGCGGGATTGCCACGTGACAACGCATTACCCACCACCACTAAGTCAGGCGCGGGTTGCAAATGCTCAGGATGGTAGCCCTGCATCAACTCAATACCCTGCTCTTCAAGCTGTGTACTCATCGGCGGATACACATTGGCATCCGAACCGGTCACGCGGTGGCCTAGCTCTTTAGCCAATAACGCCAAAGACCCCATAAATGTGCCGCAAATACCTAAAATATGAATATGCATACAAACCTCAAATAAGTGTTGGCAAGATTACCACAAGCCACAGCGTCACAAACAAGCACAACATATTTGCATGACAGCGCTGCTTTAAGGCACGATTACGAGTCTAGCGATGACCCACTCATAGAAAAAGAGAACTGCCATGCGCATTATTCAAGCCAGCTTAGAACATCTAGACCAACTGACGCCGATGTTTGTCGACTACCGTGAATTTTATAATGCGATGCCGCAACAGGAAGACTCAAGAGCATTTTTAACTGAACGTCTGAACAAACAAGAAGCCATTATTTTACTGGCTATTGAAAACGATGCAGCCCTGGGTTTTTGCTTAGTGTACCCAAGCTTTTCTTCTGTATTATTGCGCCCTATTTGGATTCTCAATGATATGTATGTCACTGAAGAGTCTCGTCGCAAGCAAGTGGCCAACAAGTTACTCAAAGCCCTTGCCAAGCAAGCGCGTGAGAATAATGTTGTGCGTTTACGCGTATCCATTCATGCCAGCAACGAAATTGCCCAACGCTTATATGAATCTGCCGATTTCTTAGAAGATCAGAACTTTAGAAGCTATATTTTACCTCTATAAAACATCGTCTCGTTCGTCTGTAAGATAACGCTATACAGGCGCAACGATCGATCAGCCGTCGCGATCTAGATCACAAAAAACCAGCACACAGCAATACTTGGTATCGCCTCACAAATACCCCTATAATTGTTGTACTTTCTTACTTTCCTTTGGATATCCAAATATGAGCTTTAGCAAAATCCCAGCGGGCAAAGACCTTCCTAACGACATCTATGTCGCTATTGAAATCCCAGCAAACCACGCGCCAATCAAATATGAAATTGATATGGAAACTGACAACCTGATGGTTGACCGTTTTATGGCCACACCGATGTTCTACCCAGCCAACTATGGTTTTATTCCTAACACCTTAGCTGATGATGGTGATGCGCTTGACGTTTTAGTGGTGACCCCTTATCCGGTTGCCCCAGGTGCTGTGATCCGTGCACGTCCAGTCGGTGTTCTGCACATGACTGACGAAGCGGGCGGTGATGCAAAGCTAATCGCAGTTCCACACGAAAAAATCACTCAGTTGTATAACGATGTACACGAATACACTGACCTACCACCTTTATTGATCGAACAGATCAAGCATTTCTTTGAAAACTACAAAGATCTCGAAAAAGGTAAGTGGGTTAAGGTTGAAGGCTGGGGTGATGCTGCCGCTGCACGCGAAGAAATTATTAAAGCGGTTGCTGCTTTTAATAAGTAATAAGTAAAACCAAGGCAATAGCAGCCGCGACTCGCAGCGTCTGCTATTGTTCACAGTACTTTACTGTCAAAATTTCAAAGTGTTGTTATTTCAAGCTATAAGATCTATGTATTATTAACAACTCACACTGCGAGATGTATCAATGCGCATCATCCTCATTGTTATGCTGTGCGTTTTATTTATAAGTGGCTGTGAATCTCCTTCAGACCCCTTGCGCATCGGCAGTAATCGCTGGCTCGGCTACGCCCCGATTTATCTAGCTGATGAGCTGGGCTGGGCAACATCTGCCAATATCCGTCTAGTCGAATACCCCACATCAAACGGTGTGATTCGCGGCCTACACAATGGCCTTCTGAATGCTGCCATGCTGACTCTTGATGAAGCTCTGGTACTGCAAAATACAGGGCATGATATTGAGATTATCTTAGTCACCAATTTATCGATTGGTTCTGACGCCTTATATGCCAAGTCGTATATTGAAACGTTAGCGGATCTTAAGGGCAAACGTATTGCCGTTGAAGGCAGCACGCTGGCTACTTTCTTTTTAGCGCATATTTTAGACGAAGCACGACTCTCGCAAACTGATATTGAAGTGGTCAACATTCCTGCGTATTTGCACATTGAGGCATTAAACAAAGGGCAGGTCGACGCCTCCATCAATACTGCAGCAATCCATAATCAAGCACTTGCATCTGGCGCTGTACCGCTATTTTCCAGTCGCAATTTACGTAACGAAATTATCGATGTGTTGGTGGTTAATCGTGAATATATCACGCCAAAACTGCGTGAACATATCCGTACAGTTTGGTATAGCAGCCTTGACGCTTGGCTTGAAAACCGTGAAAAAAATGATGCCTTTATACAAAAGCGCTTAGGGCTCGACAAGCCAACTTTCACCCAAGCACTCAACGGTATGGTTATGGGTGATAAAGCACTGAATTCCTTATACTTTAACGAAGGTGTTTTAGTTGAGCGTATTGAAGCAATGCAAGCTTATATGCTAGAAAAAGGTCAGCTACAACAACCCATTAACACAAAATTACTGCTACCGGCCTGCTCAGGTGACTCGTGCTAAAACGTTATTCTCTACGCTGGTCAATCCCAGCTCTGCTGAGCATTTTTGCGATTGCTTTTACTGCACTGTTAGTTTTGATTCAGTTGCCCCTAAGTCAAAAAAACGCTCTGGATTCATGGCGCAATTACACCGACCATATGCTAATTCAACTGCAAAGCAGCCTGAATGATCACTTCCGCCTGAACCGTACCGAAGAAATGATCACCCAACTGGCAGAACTCGGCAGTTTACCCAATGTTAATTGGGCCGCCGTCATCGACTCGAAATTACAGACGATCTCTTCAACCCGACTCGGCTTAGAAGCCAGTATTAACAACCAGCTGACTGAGCAGCCTCTGCTAGAGTTAATTAATAAAGACATTCCTTCGTGGCTGCTAACTGGAAAACAAAGTTACTTGGTGGTCTACCCACTTAACCGTATGCAGTTTAATAACGAAGATCCCTCTGCCGCGCTATTGGTTGAATTGGACTTCGCACCGCTATTGCAGCAAACAAGCAATAGCGCTTGGCTCTACTTAGGTCAGTCACTGTTATTACTATGTGCTCTAGGACTGATTTTAAACCGTCTTTATTTTCATCTCGTCGTACAGCGCATAGCCCATATCGGCCAAGTCACTCAACTCTACGCTGCAGGTGACCTTAAAGTGCGCACTGATTTAAAAGGGCAGGATGAGATCAGCCAACTCGGCACTGCTATCAATAGCATGCTGATACAGTTGGAAAACAATCATCAAGCCCTACAAGAAAGCGAACACATGCTGCGTAGTGTATTAGGTGCAGCACCGGTTGGCTTGCTGGTGCTCAATGATCAGCAGCGCATTATCGAAGTGAACCCTGCAGCACAATCTTTATTTAAGATGAGCTCAGAGGAACTGCTGGCTGCTGATATCTCGCAGCTTTTCAGTACGCCTGAGCCATTGCAGCAACTACTGCAGAATAAGGATAAAACAGCCTTACTGAATATCACCGACTCTTTGCACACACTGATCATTGAGGCTTCAATCAGCACCTTTTCACGTGATGAGCAAAGCTTTAAATTGCTGCTACTCAACGATATCAGCGAGCGCAAACAAGCAGAGCAGCATTTATATTATTTAGCAAATTATGATGTTTTAACCGGGCTGGCAAACCGCAACAACATTCTCAGTCATATTGAAAACATGCTGGAAGAAAATCTCGAACTCAGCCTAATTATGCTGGATCTGGATCGCTTTCAATACCTGAATGACAGCCTGGGGCATAATATCGGCGACAAGCTATTAAAGGCAGTCGCCAGCCGCTTGCAGGAATACACTCAAGATAAAGATGTACTGGCTCGCGTTGGTGGCGATGAATTTATGCTGGCCCTATATCAGGCGTCTCTTGAAGATGCTGAGCAATTAGCTCGGCGCTTACTGGATGCTTTTAAGCAACCCTTTAAGGTTCTGCAATACGAACTCTATATTACCGCCAGTATCGGTATTGCTCACAAACACAAAAAAGGCGGCGATCCGATACAGCTGCTTAAGCATGTAGACTTAGCCCTGCACCACGCTAAAAAAACCAGCCGCAATTGTTTTGTCAGCTTTAATAGCAGCCTCAACACAGACGCTACTTTACGCCAGCAACTCACTGACGAATTACGTTGTGCCCTGACTAATAATGAATTTGAGCTACTCTACCAACCTCAAATCGACGACTCCGGTCTACCCATCGCTATGGAAGCCTTGCTGCGCTGGATGTCACCCTCGTGTGGCCCAGTCTCTCCCGACCAGTTTATTCCACTGCTGGAAGAATCAGGCATGATTCTAGATGTATCACGCTGGGTGTTCCGCACCGCCTGCCGCCAAGCCACCCTATGGAACAATCAAGGTACGCCGCTACCCATTGCCGTCAACCTGTCACCACTGGATTTTCTACAGGCTGACTTAGCCGGTTCATTGCTGACAATCATGCAAGAAGAACAGACGCCAACTCAACTGATCGAATTGGAAGTCACCGAAAGCTTACTGCTTGATTCAGGCTCGCAAGTTCAACAAACACTGATGCAACTCAAAGCAGCAGGCCTGCTGCTGTTCCTTGACGATTTTGGCACAGGCTACTCATCGCTCAGCTATATAAAACGCTTCAAATTTGATGGCATTAAAATTGACCAAGAGTTTGTTGCAGGCTTACCCAACAGCCAAGAATCTATTGCCTTAGTCCAAGGCATTCTGACCATCGCAGCCCTGCTTAATCTTGAAGTCGTTGCTGAGGGCATTGAAACAGCCGAACAAGCCTTATTCTTACGTGAGCATGGCTGTCACAGGCTGCAAGGATATTATTTTTCAAAAGCACAGCCTGCTGAACAACACTTTAACAGCGACAACCAACTCAAACACTACTAAGCATGTCTAGCACAGGCTTTAATGTACAAATTGTTCTGCGAGCAATGACGTTAGTAATTTAGCTCGCTCTAGAGTTGAGCTATACTTTGTTAGACACGATGTAGAGATCAAGCTGATCTAGCCATAACTAAGCTATATTCTACACCCACCTACTCCTTAATTTTGTGAGGGCTGCATGGCTCGCCAAAAAAAAACACCCGTATTCGAACAGTCTTTAGATGAACTACAAGTGCTGGTTGAGCGCTTGGAAAGCGGGGACTTATCCCTTGAAGACTCCCTTGCAACATTTGAGCAAGGCATTGCTTTAACCCGCGAATGCCAAAGTGCCCTACAAGATGCAGAACAGCGCATCAATGTACTGCTTGAGAAAAACGGCACGCTCACTGAACAACCTCATGATGGAAGTCTTTTGCCTTGATCTCTGATTATCAGCACTTTTGTCAGCAGCATGTTGATGGTGCGCTGGAACAACTCTTACAAGCACCGACAGTTGAACTAGAGCGTTTATATGCCGCCATGCATTACAGCGTGATGAATGGCGGTAAACGTGTGCGGCCGCTATTGGTCTTTGCCAGCTGCCAAGCACTGGGCGGCGAAGTAGAGCAAGCCTATGGTGCTGCCTGTGCAGTAGAACTGATTCACGCCTACTCGTTAGTGCATGATGATTTACCGGCAATGGATAATGATGATCTGCGCCGCGGCAAACCCACCACGCACAAAGCTTTTGACGAAGCCTATGCCATCTTAGCCGGCGACGCCCTGCAATCACTGGCGTTTGACGCGCTGGGCGATGAACAACTGTCACCGATCAGCTGCCAACAGCGTCTGGCTATGCTGCAAGTACTTGCTAAAGCATCAGGCGCAGCTGGAATGGTAGGCGGGCAAGCGATTGATTTAAGCTCAGTTGGGCAAAATATTAGCCAAGACACGCTTGAGTTGATGCATCGCCATAAAACCGGTGCATTAATTCAAGCCAGCGTGCGCCTCGGTGCGATTGCCAGCAATGCTGCAACACCTCAAGCTTTGGCAGCACTTGAACACTATGCACAAGCCATCGGCCTGGCCTTTCAAGTTCAAGATGATATTTTGGATGTGACCAGTGATACGCAAACGCTGGGCAAGCAACAAGGCAGTGATATCGAACATGACAAACCCACCTACCCAGCCCTACTCGGCCTAAAAGAAGCGCAAGACTATGCCGACGCCCTGAGAGACCAAGCGCAAGAGGCGCTGATAGGCTTTGACGAACGCGCCAAGCATCTACGCCAACTGGCTGATTATATTGTTTCGCGCAGCCACTAAGCAGCGGTAACAGCGTGCTCTGCATAAACAGACACGCTGCAGACTCAGAAAACTTATAGATGTACAGTCTGAGCAAGACTCGTAACAACGAAGAGAACTTTCACATCACCCTACGCTCTTAACAGTGCGATGTTTTACGCGAAAATTATATATTAATCGACAAAAACAAAAAAAGCCCCAAACATAAATGCTTGAGGCTTAAAATGTGTATTCAAAAATACATGGTGGGTCGTGTGGGATTCGAACCTACGACCAATTGGTTAAAAGCCAACTGCTCTACCACTGAGCTAACGACCCTAAAATGGTCGGGGTAGGGGGATTCGAACTCCCGACATCCTGCTCCCAAAGCAGGCGCGCTACCGGACTGCGCTATACCCCGATGGCTCCACGACCTGGACTCGAACCAGGGACCCAATGATTAACAGTCATTTGCTCTACCAACTGAGCTATCGCGGAACTTTACATTTGATTTAAACTCTTTTGAAGTTTGCCTCATCTGTGGTGCGACATTCTACGCATTTTTTAGATCTTGTCAACACCTTTAGCAAAATAAATCTTAGTTTTGTTAACGATGTTTCCATGACACTTGTTCATGCAGAACGAAGCAGGCGGCTATTGTATAGACAAAGATTAGTTTTGGGAAGCCCTAAATGGTTAATATCCAAACCACTTGGTACAGTCGGCTCACTCGGGCTGACTTTATAAGCTCACCTACACTCAGTGCTCATAAAACAGTTAGACTTAGACACACACTTATTTTTTGAAAAGACTTATGCGCCGGACAAAAGAAGAAGCAGAAAACACTCGCACAGCCATACTCACTGCTGCGGAATTATTGTTTCTTAAAAAAGGAGTGTCTCATACTTCACTTGAGCAAATCGCTAAGCAAGCTGGGGTGACCCGAGGCGCCGTGTATTGGCACTTCCAAAACAAAGCTCACTTGTTTAATGAGATGCTCAATCAAGTGCGCTTACCGGCGGAGCAGATCGCTAAGCAGATCAGCCAGTGCGACCCCAACAATCCAATTATTGGCTTAAGGCATCTCTGTGTGGATGCTCTATTAACCATGGGCGCAAATGAACGCAAACGGCGCATCTTTACTATCTTATTACGCCGTTGCGAATTCACTGATGACTTACGCGACGCTGAAGAGCGTCACGAAGCTTTTATTAATGAGTTTATTGATTTATGCGAACAGCTGTTTAGCGAACCGGCAACCGCTGTGCGGTTGCATCCGGAGATTACTCCACGCATGGCTGCATTAAGCTTGCATGCCATGCTGCTGGGCTTACTCAGTGATTGGCTTAGAGATCCAAGCCTGTTTGATGTCAAGCAAGCAGGACCGATGCTTGATGCCCTGCTCAGAGGCTTGATGAGTAACTGGGAGCCCGGCAACGGTTGCCCGGAAAAAACTTAACCCACGACTATTCAGTAATCAGCCAATCTAAGCGCCAACCACCCTCGCCTTGTTGTAAAGTTTCTGCTAATACAGGTAAAAGCTGCTTAAGCTCGTCTTCTAAGCCCCAGGGTGGATTACAAATCACCATACCTGAGCCATTCAGGCTCGAAGCATCATCGGGCTTATTCACATACAACTCAACACGCAATAATGTCGGTGCACTGCTTTTTTCCAGCGCTTGGTAAAAACGACGCAATTGCGCAAGGTCTTTTACCGGATACCACAAGCAAACAATAGCCTGACGCATGCGCGCTAAAGTTTCATCCAAGGCCCGCACCGAGTTCTGCAGATCATCGCCTTGTTCAAACGGCGGATCAATCAGCATCAATAAACGTTTTTCTTCAGTGGGTAATAAGGCGCGCGGCACATGCCAACCTTCACCAATATGCACGCTGACACGTCGATCAATCCGCATATTATCTTTCAGCAACTGGCCGTCAACAGGATGCTTTTCATTTAAATACAAATGATCTTGGCTGCGGGTTAAGCAGCGTGCTACTTCTGGCGAGCCCGGATAATAACGCAGTTCATCATCTTCATTGAGCTCACGTACCGCATGCAGGTAATCAGCTAACAAAGGATGTGTCGATGCCGACAAGCGCCCTATTCCATCCTGCCATTCATCGGTTTTCAGGGCTTCTTCACCCTGTAAGTCATATAAACCAATCCCCGCATGCGTATCAACATAAGCAATAGGTGCAGCTTTTTTTTGTAGCAAAGCAATACAGCGAGTCAACACCCAGTGCTTAAGAACATCTGCATGGTTGCCGGCATGGTAAGCGTGACGATAGTTCATAATAACCTCAGCGTAGCTCTTGTTGAATACTTGAAATAGGACGCGGCCAGGGTTTATCGCTACGGATTTTATCTGGCAAACTATTGATAGCTGTCTCAGCGGCGGCACGATTGATGAAATTACCGTAAGTCACCACAAACAACGCTTGGCCCTGATGTTCTTTTCTAAAATAATGATACTGGGCACTGTTTTGTTTGACTAAATTCTGCGCGGTTGCTTCAGAGCGAGTACCAAAGACTTGCAAGGTATAACGTGAAGGCGCTTGCTGTTTATACCACTGGTTATGCCCCGCCCCACCCGACAAGCCGGTACTGGCCACTGGCGCTTTATTTTGCACTGCAGCAGGCGTTTGTACGTTACGCACAGGAGCTGCGGCTTTACTAGCGACTGCAGTTGGCTGCTCAACCACAACTTTACGTTGTGCTGGCGGCGTGCTGATCGGTACTGGCGCACTGACAATAGGCTGCAAAGATTGCATTTCAGCTGATGTCTGCTCACGCTCGTCAGGTAATAATACGCCGTCCTCATCTTCTGTACTTACAGCTTGTGCTAAAGGTGCGCGCATCACAGGCTCTGCATTAAGCTCGAGTGGCCGCTCAACTTTTCCAGCTACAGATGCAGCGGGCGAGCCGAGCTCACTTAACGTCTCACCACCATCAGGTGACTCTGGCGACAGCATAAACCACGTAAAAAACAAGCCAGTAATCAATACCGCCAATAGCCCAATATGTTTATACGGGAGAGGCGTTGCTTGTTTTTTTCTCGAAACAGCGAAATCCATCTGTTCCACTAATAAAGCTTTAGCAATATGGTTAATTTGCCCAGGCCAGCCTTGTGATTGACTGTAGATGCTACTGAGTTGCTCCCTCGTAAAGACATCCAAAGGCTGCCCCGCTACGCTCAGTCGCTGCTCAATATACGCCTCAGTCTCTTGCTCATCCCAAGGTTCAAGAGCAACAATATGGTGCAAGTCTGTATTATCAGCCACTTTAGCCAATAGCGGACTAATTGAGCTATCAGAAAAAATGAATACTCGGGCACTGGCATCATTGATGCCTTGCGCAATGCGTTGTAAAAACAATAACGCCGACTCGTCTAAGCGTTCAGCATTATCGACAATCAGATAGATTTCCTGCCCCATCAGCGTCAACTGCTCAATATGCTTTAACACATCAGCAATTTCACTATCAGGTAAACTTAATCCAGAGCTGACTTGTGACAACATTGATGCAGCATCCGCTCTATCCGAAACGCTAACCACGATGCTTTTAACTGGATCTTTTGAGCTGGCAACCAACGCTTGGCGCAATACCGTTTTACCACTGCCTTGCGGACCTGTAACCACCAGCATCAATTTGCTATAACGGGCAATATGATGCAATTCAACCAGTACAGGTCGACGCCTAGCAGCAAAAAACTTAAAACTGGCGCCCCGTGCTAAAAAAGGATCATGCTCAAACTGATAGTAATCAAGGTAATCATCGTCCGCGTGCAAGTGAGACATGTTGTCTTTATTCACTTTAATCCGCCCACAAGTGTTGAGTAATCAGCAATGAGTGTGTCGTGCAAGGTCTGTGCAGGGTAATCCGTAGTGATCACAGCGTCACCTAAATCACGCAACAACACTAAACGAATCTGACCATCGATATTTTTCTTATCCACCGCCATATGCTTGAGAAAGGTGTCTGCGCTCATATCTTGAGGCGCAATCACTGGCAATTGCGCTTGCATTAACAAGCGAATGCCACGATCGCGTTGCGGCTCAGTAATCCAACCCAAGGCATACGACATCTGCAATGCCATAGTCGTACCTGCTGCAACGGCTTCACCATGCAACCACACGCCATAGCCCTGCTCAGTTTCTATGGCATGACCAAAGGTATGACCTAAGTTCAGTGTGGCACGTACGCCAGTTTCACGCTCATCGGCAGACACCACTTCAGCTTTGGCTGCACATGAGCGCTCAACTGCTTCTATGAGAGCCGCATTATCCAGCGCGCAAATCTGCTCAATATGCGCTTCGAGCCACGTTAAGAAAGGCTCATCATGAATCAAGCCATACTTAATCACTTCAGCTAGACCCGCTGATAACTCACGCGGCGGCAGCGTATGCAAAGTGGCCGTATCAATCACTACAGCTTGCGGCTGATAAAAGGCACCTACCATATTTTTACCCAGCGGGTGATTAATACCGGTTTTACCACCCACAGATGAATCAACTTGCGATAACAATGTGGTTGGCACTTGAATAAAATTCACACCGCGCTGATAGCACGACGCGGCAAAGCCGGTCATATCACCAATCACGCCACCACCTAAAGCAATCAGTGTGGTTTTTCGATCGTGCTTATCACGCAACAAGGCATCAAATATTAACTGCAAAGTTTCCCAGTTTTTATAAAACTCGCCGTCTGGCAGAATAATCTCAGTGATTTCGTAGCCCTGCAATGCTTCACGCAATTGCTGCAAATATAAAGGCGCTACAGTGGTGTTTGTAACAATAGCAACTTTACGTCCGACAATATGCGGAGTAAATAACTGCGGTTGTTTTAATAAATCCGTACCAATATAAATTGGATAGCTGCGTTCAGCTAAATCAACAGTAAGAGTGCGCATGCATGCCTCTCGTTATCACGCTTTGATAAATAAAAACACGTGCCTAGAAGAATTTAGGCAGGGACTGGAATATGTCAGCGAGTATAGCGCAGATTCCGCGGCAAAATTAGCGGCTCTTATAAGTGCTAAGAAAGCGCATAATTTCCTGCACAACCATCCGTGGTGGACGTGTATCCGTCTCAATGATTAATGTTGCCACTTCACGATACAAGGGATCGCGCAGTGCTAATAAGTCAGTCAGAACCTGTCTTGGGTTCTCCGTTTGTAGCAACGGCCGATTACGATCTCGCGCGGTTCGTGCCAGCTGATGCTCAACTGATGCATGCAAATAAATAACAATCGCACCATTGCGCATAGCCTGACGGTTTTCAGGTCGCAAAACAGCACCACCGCCCGTCGCCAGCACTAGTCCCGGCTGCTCGCATAACTCAGTAATCACTGCTTGCTCACGATCGCGAAATCCAGCCTCCCCTTCAACATCAAAAATCAAAGGAATACTGGCGCCTGTGCGCTCTTCAATCTCCTTATCAGAATCTTTGAATGGCAAGCTGAGCTCTTTAGCTAGCAAACGGCCAATGGTGCTTTTCCCAGCACCCATTGGGCCGATCAGTATATAAGTAGATGTATGCATTAATTATTCAATGTAATAACGTTATTATTTATAATACGTGGGGTAATAAATATCAGCAGCTCAGACTTTTGATCTTGCACCATATCACGACGGAAAACACGTCCTAAAAACGGTAAGTCCCCTAAGAAAGGTACTTTTTCTACGCTCTTACTTTGTATATTAGAAAATACGCCACCAATGACAATCGTCTCACCATCCGAGACTAAAACATTAGCATTCACTTCGTTTTTATTAATCGGCGGCACATTATTTACAGCATTATTAAAGTCCGGCGCATCCTTGGTCACTTTAACATCCATAATAATACGATTATCTGGGGTGATTTGCGGAGTCACTTCAAGCGATAAAGCCGCCTCTTTAAATGAGGTACTGGTTGAACCACTGGAGCTGGCTTCTTGGTATGGAATTTCAGATCCTTTTAAGATCTTTGCAGTTTCTTTATCTAAAGTCACCACTTTAGGCTGGGATACCACCTCACCATTACCTGTCTTTTCCATAGCAGACAACTGCAGATCAAGAATTGCATGATTGGTGACAAAGCCAATGCCAAAACCCGCGGTCGCATTACTCACACCCAAATCAACAAAAGGCGCATTTAAATCTGACGACGTACCAACTCGGTTACCACTTGCATTATTACTGCTACCGACGTTACTCCCTTCACCTCCGCCACTCCACTTACTGCCATCCTTACTACCAAAACTACCCCCCCAGCGCACACCTAAACTTTTACTGTAGTCGACATTGGCCTCGACAATACGCGCTTCAATCATTACTTGGCGCACAGGAATATCCAACTGCGCAACAACACGACGCAGCTCATCAAGTTTGTCTTGGGTCTGATAGGCAATAATACTATTGGTGCGGTCATCCACAGTCACAGAACCACGCCCATCCGCCTCACCATTGGTGACGGACTGAAATAAAGCAGCAATTTGCGTTGCCTTCGCGTAGTTCACTTGGATCAACTCGCGTCGCAATGGAGCAAGCTCAGCCGCTTGTTTCTGAATCTCCATTTCTTGGCGTTCACGTGCGGCAATTTCTTCAGCAGGGGCAACTAGTAGCACATTACCAATTTGGCGCTTATCCAGCCCTTTGGTTTTAAGTACTAAATCTAAAGCCTGATCCCAAGGCACACTCTGTAAGCGCAAGGTGATATTACCTTGCACCGTATCACTGGCGACTAAGTTTAAATCGGTAAAATCAGCAATCAACTGCAATACTGAACGCACATCAATATCTTGGAAGTTCAGCGATAACTTTTTACCGCTGTAGGCGAAGCGCTCAACTTTACGTTTTTCAACTTCTTCCTCAGTAAGCGGCTTAACACTAATGGTCAGTCGATTATCGACTTGAGCAGTTGAAAGGTCGTAAGCACCTTCAGGCTCAATCACAATCGAGACTTTGCCTCTTGATTCACTCGCATTGATAAAATTCACAGGCGTTGCAAAATCTTTTACATCTAAACGTACACGTAACGCTTCTGGCAATACAGCTTTAGCAAAATTCAGGTAAATTTTACCACTCTGCTCTTTAATATCAGGTTTACGTGTACCCACATTAAGATCGATAATGACATTACCCGCGCCTTTCTCATCACGCTGAAAATCAATATGATTGATACCAGGCTGCTTCGTAACATAAGGATTAGGTGCAGACTTAGACTGGGGCTGAGACTGCTTCATAACATATGATTTTATCGACTGAGGCGGATGTACAACCTTAGACTCTGTGCTAGCTGCAGCTTTAACTGCTACAGGCTTGACTGCTACAGGCTTAACTAAAGCGGCGGGCTTCTGTGGCTCGCTCACACGAGTCTCATTAGAAGTGCTACTACCAAATGTGACAGATAGTAAATCATTATTAGCGAGCAACACAGGCGATAACACAGCAGCCAGCACAGCAATACAAATACGCGATAATTTTATTTTCATTTTAAGTTCCGCCGTGTTTTCCAATAGTCAATTTTCATAGCCAGTCCCACTCAAGAGCGTTCCTGTAAAGCTAGAGTTCGCGGCCGTTCCAACCAGCCGCCATCACCATCAGAAACAATTTCAACTATTTCAATACCATCAATTGTAATCGCTGTAATACGACCATGATTACCGCCAAGATAGTCACCTATACTGACGCGGTGAACACCATCACCACCACGAATTAAAGCAAACATGCCTGTATCATTTTTCAGCGTCCCTACCATCACAAAATTTTCAATATTAAACCCTTCAAGAAATTGCTTAACGCGCATCTCGTCTGGCTGTATTCCTGTGCTTGCCTGCTTACGATTAATTAAATTAATTGTAACCGGCGGCTGAAACGGACTGCGTAATGATGCAGCCACATAGGTAAAGGGCTCATACACAACATCCTTGGGCATCAGTTCAATGGAGCCTTTAGGTCGCGATCGTACATCATCCATAAACGCTTCTACATCTGTAAAGCCACTTTTGGAGTCGCAACCCACCAAGCTCAAGATAAGCGCCCCTGTCAGTAAATAAAGTGAACGTTTCATTTGCTCACTCCCTGATCATTATAGCGATAGGTTTTCACCAGAATATCCATGGCTAATTTCGAGCTATTGCCTGCAACTACTGGTTTGATAGAAAAATCATGCGAGGTCACAATACGTGGCATGCCAGCAATAGCGCTGACAAAGGTTGCTAAATCATGGTAATTACCCAAGACCTTAATCTGGATCGGCAGCTCAATATAAAAAGGTCGAGTTGCTTCAGCTAAGAGTTTTATTTCTTCAAATTCCAACCCCGAGTTCAATCCGGCACTGGTGATATCTTCCAGTAAACCTGGTACTTCAGTGTCACTGGGCAGCTGCCGTAACAAGACCTCAAATGAAGCCTCCATCAGCCGCATTTGCTGCTTATATTCTTCAAGATTAGCAGCTTGCCTGACCTTGGTTGAAAACTGTTCCTTAAGAATGGCCTCTTGAGCCCTATTACGATCAAGCTCAGTTTGTATATCGGTCAAGTGCATAAAATAACCCAAGACCAATACCACAACAAATGCAATCGCGCAGGCCAATATACGAACAGCTGCCGGCCATGCGCCAATATTATTAATATCAAGTTCAGAAAAATCGATCTTACTTAAGTTCTTGAAGGAGTCGACTACATTCATGGTTTGACTCCAGGCTGATCGCTATCTTTGGGCACCGTTTGCAGTACAGTCAGTTTAAAAGTACTGGCTTGTTCAAGCTTGTCAGCACTCACAGCTTTCACTTCGATTAAACTCGGAGCCGTAAGCCAATCAGAAGCGTCTTGGTTACGCATTAAGCTGGAGATTAAGTTATTTGATTCCGCAGCACCTTCAATAAAAATAGACTGACCTTGCATTTTCAAATCAGTAAAGTAGACACCGTCTGGCAGTGTGCGCACTAATTGATCGAAGACACGCGCGGCAATGGGTCTATTAGCTTGCAAGTCTTGAATAATTTTCATCCGCTCAACCAGTTGTTGACGACGGGTTTTTAATTCGCTAATTTCTTGAATACGCGAATCTAAAACAGTGTTTTCTTGTAAAATATAAGCATTGCGTGCATTTTGCTGAGTGACTTTAGCTTTGAGATACTGATCAGCTAGAAAAATAACAGTAACCGCCAGAATACAAACGCCTGCTAAAATTATAAAAAATCGCTGTTTACGCTCTTCACGTAATTGTTCGCGCCAAGGCAGTAAGTTGATCCGTACCATCAGTCAAAACTCCTCATCGCCAATCCACAAGCAATCATTAAAGAAGGCGCAGCGCTGGCTAGGGCTCCGGCACTGACTTTATTACTTAAACTCATATTTGCAAACGGGTTGGCAACGAAGGTTGGCGTCTCAATGTTGTGCTGTACCAGCAGATCAAGCCCAGTAATCGAGGCGGTACCACCGGCCAATATAATATAATCGACAGAGCCATACTGTCCTGCAGCAAAGAAAAACTGCAAAGATCGTGATATTTGCTGAACCAAAGCCTCTTTAAATGGCTTTAACACTTCGCTTTCGTAATCATCAGGTAAACCACCCTGCTGTTTAGCCAAGTTAGCCTCTTCTGCAGACAACCCATAACGCTGCTGAATTTCCTCAGTCAGTTGCTTGCCACCAAAAACCTGTCCGCGTGTATAAATAGTATGTCCACTGTGTAGAACACTTAAAGTCATAGTGGTTAAACCAATATCCACAATAGCTACGGTCAGATCATCAGCACCGGCTCCAAGCTGGTCCGCCAGTAAACTATAAGCTCGCTCTAAGGCATAGGCTTCAATATCGACCACCTTAGCAGTCAAGCCCGCTAAAGCTAATGCAGCTTCACGCACTTCAATATTTTCCTTACGGCACGCGGCAAGTAACACACTGACTCGCTCACTACTGCGCGGCGCAGGGCCTAGCACTGCAAAATCAATGGCAACTTCTTCAAGCGGGTAAGGGATGTATTGATCGGCTTCTATTTTCAGCTGATTTTCTAACTCATCGTCAGAAAGCCCAGCATCCATTTCAATAGTTTTAGTAATAACAGCTGATCCAGCCACAGCGACAGCAACCTGTTTAACACTAGTACCCGCTTTGGCAACCAATTTAGCAATCGCTTGTCCTACAATCTCAAGCTCCACAATGTTTTTTTCTAACATTGCATTTGCAGGCAGCGGCTCAACAGCGTACGCCTCTACTTTATAACGGCTACCTGAGCGGCTCAGCTCAATAAGCTTGACTGAAGTCGAGCTTATATCGATCCCTAGAAGCGCATTCGCTTTATGTTTAAAGAGGCTTAACACCATTGTTTTCCTATCTGCATCCGTCATTTATGCACGGTTAAGTGTTTTTGCATATCTACAAAGCATGTAACCCGAAAGCGCAAATAGCTTCTCATGGTTAAAAACGCTTATAATATGCCTTGTTTTATTATATGACGCTGCCATCTTCATACCCTATAATTTTATTCGGGAATCCAATAGCCTTGATGCACTTGCTGAAATTCCTTCTTGCGACCTTCGCCGCCATTGTTTTTGGACTCACGCTCAGTCTTAGCGGTGCATTCTTGTACCTTAGCCCAAATCTACCATCAGTCGAATCGTTACGCAGTATAGAACTACAAATCCCGCTGCGTATTTATAGCAGTGACGAGAAACTTATTGCTGAATTCGGAGAAATGCGACGCTCTCCAATTTTATTCAATCAGATTCCCAAAAACTTTATCCATGCACTACTCGCAGCAGAAGATGATAACTTTGCTAGTCACCATGGCGTCGACCCTGGCAGCTTGCTGCGTGCAGCAGCACAAATTGTCAAATCCGGCCGTATTCAAACCGGCGGTAGTACCATTACCATGCAAGTTGCAAAAAACTACTTCTTATCCAGTGAACGCAGCTTCTCACGTAAAGCCAATGAAATCTTATTAGCCTTACAAATTGAGCGCGAACTCACTAAAGATGAGATTCTAGAGCTTTATATCAATAAAATATACCTTGGCAACCGTGCTTACGGTATTGAAGCCGCTTCACAGGTGTATTACGGCAAATCTATTGGCGAAATTAGCTTAGCAGAAATGGCCATGATTGCCGGACTACCCAAAGCACCCTCACGCTTTAACCCGATTGCCAATCCAGAGCGCAGCATGGAGCGTCGCGACTGGATTCTGGGCCGTATGTTCAAACTAGGGCGTATCTCTGAAGAAGAATATCAGCAAGCCGTTGCCGAACCTTTAACCGCACGCTTACATATTACTGCGCCAGATCTCAGTGCACCCTATATTGCAGAAATGGCCCGCGCAGAAATGGTCGGTCGCTTTGGCGGGCAAGCCTATACCGATGGCTATAGCGTTACCACGACTGTTCCTTCTGATCTACAGACACAAGCCAGTCAAGCAGTGCAAGATGGTCTGGTTGCTTATGATCAGCGCCATGGTTATCGCAAGCCTGAACTATCAGCTCTACCCGAAAGCCAATGGCAAGAAACACTAGCTAAAACACGCACTATCACTCAATTCTTACCCGCTATCGTGACCCAGGTGAGAGCTGAAGGAATCGATGTTCTGTTAGCCAATGGTGAGCAAGAGCCTGTGGATTGGCAAAGCATGCGTTGGGCAAGGCCGTTTATTAACAGCCGCAGTATGGGTCCCGTACCTAGAAAAGCTGCCGATATTGTCCAAGTCGGCGACCTAGTACGCGTACGCCGCCAAGCGGATAACTCTCTGAGCTTTTCACAAATACCCAAAGTCCAAGCGGCACTGGTCTCGCTAGACCCTAATAATGGCGCGATTCGGGCGCTGGTGGGCGGCCTCTCTTTCGAACAAAGCAACTACAACCGCGCCATACAAGCTAAGCGCCAACCGGGTTCAAGCTTTAAGCCGTTTATCTACAGCGCAGCATTGGATGCAGGTTATACCGCAGCCACTATGGTAAATGATGAGTTACTCGAAGTGTTTGAGCCTGGGATGAAAGAAGTCTGGCGTCCTAAAAATGACACCAATACTTTTTTAGGCCCTATTAGGGTACGCGAAGGCTTATATCGCTCACGTAATATTGTCTCAATCCGTCTTCTGCAAGATATAGGTATGCAATATGCGCATCAGTACATCAGCAAATTTGGCTTTAATACGGACGACTTACCTCGCAACTTATCCTTAGCGCTGGGCACAGCAACCCTGACCCCACTAGAAATCACCACCGGCTGGACGGTATTTGCCAATGGTGGCTTTAAGGTTGATCCATATTTATTAGAGCGCATTGAAAACCGTGACGGTAAGACTATTTTTCTAGCCAATCCTGCTGTCACACCCGCAGGCAAGCAGATCGATCAGTCCGCCGACGTTGAGTTCTTTGGGCCATTACTGACTGATAACGAGTCTGAGCCGCAGTTGCAAGCAGAACGCATTATTGATGAGCGCACCGCTTATATTATGACCAGCATGCTCAAAGATGTGATTACTCGAGGTACTGGACGCCGCGCGCTTAGCCTTAACCGCAGTGATATCGCCGGTAAAACAGGTACCACTAACGAATCCAAGGACAGCTGGTTTGCTGGCTACAATACGGATGTCGTGACCACAGTCTGGGCAGGTTTTGACCAGCCAGAAAGCTTGGGTCGCAACGAATATGGTGGCACTATTGCCTTGCCCATCTGGATTGACTATATGGCTTACGCATTGAAGGACAAGCCCGTGCGAACGATAAAAGAGCCTGCTGGCATAATGACCTTGCGTATTGATCCTGTGACCGGACGTATTGCCCGCCCTGGCACCCCTGACGCCTATTTTGAGTTGTTCAAAAGCGAAGATGCGCCACCGACCATGGACGAGTTCGAAAACAGCTGGGACACGCCTGCTAGCCGATACTCTGAACAGCAAGACGCAGCACCGATCGACCTGTTCTAAGGCGATAACATATTAATTGCCATATATCGTACGCAATAAAAAACCCGCATAAAGCGGGTTTTTTATTAACTGTTCTATCTTAACCGTTAAATACATCATCCACTGACGTCAGCGGGTAATGCTTAGGATACGGCAAGGTGGCAACACCCGTTTCAATGGCAGCTTTAGCAACAGCATCAGGTACTAAAGTAATAAGGCGTGGGTCCATTGGCTTAGGAATAATATATTCACGGCCAAACTCAAGGCAATCAATACCATAAGCATCACACACCGCGTTAGATACGGGTAGCTTAGTTAGATCACGTAAAGCATGCACAGCAGCAATCTTCATCTCTTCATTAATACGTGTTGCACGCACATCCAGCGCACCACGGAAAATAAAGGGGAAACCCAAGATATTATTCACTTGGTTAGGGTAGTCAGAACGACCCGTCGCCATAATCACATCAGGACGTGTTTCACGTGCCAGCTTAGGATCAATCTCAGGGTCTGGGTTCGAGCAAGCAAACACAATAGGATCTTTAGCCATACGCAATAAGTTTTCAGGACTGAGTAAATTCGGACCTGACAAACCAACAAATGCATCTGCACCTTCCATTGCATCCGCTAAGGTGCGGTGGCTGGTTTCATGAGCAAATACGGCTTTATATTGGTTTAAATCATCACGACCTGAGTGAATCACACCTTTACGGTCAACCATAAAGATATTTTCAACTTTAGCACCCAAGCTGATTAACAGCTTCATACATGCCGTTGCTGCAGCACCAGCACCGAGACAAACAATATGTGCCTCTTCAAGTGTCTTACCAGCAATTTCCAGAGCGTTTATCATACCGGCTGCAGTTACAATTGCAGTACCGTGTTGGTCATCATGGAATACTGGAATATCGCACTGCTCGATTAACGCACGCTCAATCTCAAAGCACTCAGGTGCTTTAATATCTTCGAGGTTAATACCACCGAATGTAATAGAGATACGCTTAACTGTATCAATAAAGGCCTGCGGGCTTTCTGCATCGACTTCGATATCAAATACATCAATACCAGCAAAACGCTTAAATAATACGCCTTTACCTTCCATTACTGGCTTAGACGCTAAAGGTCCAAGATTACCCAAACCTAAAATTGCCGTACCGTCTGAAATCACAGCAACAAGGTTACCCTTGCCGGTGTATTTATAAGCAAGTTCTGGATCACGTGCGATCTCACGCACTGGCTCAGCTACACCAGGGCTGTAAGCAAGCGCTAAATCACGTGCAGTTGCAGTAGGTTTTGTGAGCTCAACACTTAGTTTTCCCGGGCGCGGGGAAGCATGGTATTCGAGAGCGGCTGTTTTTAGATCAGACATAATGGGCAATTTCCGCTTGACTATAGAATGAATTTGACGATAACCGAGCATACTCAAGATCGACAATCCTCACAAGTGTATCTCGCGCTGTATCAATGCAAAACGATGAATCTCTTGGACTTTTACTGCTTATTGCAGCTCAAGCATACTCGGATAACTCACAGT
>DATERS010000078.1:0-3298 GCA_035271365.1 Thiopseudomonas sp. | reverse complement strand
GGTGAGCGTTTTAATATCCCAACGACACGTGCAGTGATTGCTGCGATTCAAGGCGGAACACTAGTGGGTGCAGAAACTGAGCACTTACCGGTGATCAACTTGGACGTACCAAAATCAGTACCTGGTGTTGATAGCAACTTGCTCAACCCACGTAATACTTGGGCTGACAAAGCTGCTTACGATGCTGCTGCAAAAGAGTTGGCTGCTAAGTTTGTCGAGAACTTCGAGAAGTTTGACGTGACTGATGCAATTAAAAATGCAGGTCCACATCTATAGTTTTTAGATTGTGTTGATGCTGTAAATAAAAAAACCGCTCAGTTCAAAAATTCTGAGCGGTTTTTTTATGCTAGCAATATAGTGTGTATGGAGCATATCGATGCTGTTGGAACAGGCTGCCGTGTCCTAGAGGATGTCTTTACTCGTGCCATTCTCGATCATTTTTTTCTAACAAACTATGCGCCTGCTCAGGCCCATTTGATCCCGCAGGGTATCTGCGAGGATGCTGATAGTGTTGCTCCCAGCCCTTGAGAATAGGATCAACCCACTGCCATGCTGCTTCGACTTCATCGCGGCGCATAAAGAGTGTGGAATCGTTTTCAATCACATCCAAGAGTAAACGCTCATAGGCTTCCCAGCGTCGATTGTCTTGGAAGGCTTTGGCTAGATTGATTTCAAGCTCTACAGGCTCTAAATGCATACCTTTACCTGGAGTTTTTGCCATCAGTTCAATGCTGATGCGTTCTTCTGGCTGCAAACGAATCAGTAAATGATTGGCTTGGCTGTCGCTAAATAAGCTGTGTGGTACAGGTTTAAATTGAATCACAATTTCCGAAGTTTTTTTTGCTAAACGCTTACCGGTGCGCAAATAAAAGGGCACGCCAGCCCAGCGCCAGTTGTCGATTTCTACTTCAAGAGCGACAAAGGTTTCGGTATCACTGTCGCTATCTACATCTTTTTCAAAATAGTAGGCCGGTGTACTCTGACTGCCGATATGCCCCGCTGCATATTGTCCGCGCACTGTTTTATCTTTTACATCCAAGCCGGTGATGGGTCGCAGTGCTTGTAAGATTTTGACTTTTTCATTGCGCACTGCATCGGCATCAAAACGCACCGGGGCTTCCATCGCTACCAAACACAGCAGCTGCAGCAAATGGTTTTGCAGCATATCGCGCATCGCACCGGCGTGATCATAGTAAGCGCCGCGGTTTTCGACGCCAATGGTTTCATTGACGCTGATTTGCACATGATCAATATGCGCTGCACGCCACACCGGCTCAAATAGCGCATTAGCAAAGCGCAACGCCATCAGGTTTTGTACGGTTTCTTTGCCTAAGTAGTGATCGATACGAAACACTTGCTCTTCATTAAAGGCTGCGCCAATAGTGGCGTTAATAGCCAGTGCCGACTCTAATGAGTGGCCAATGGGTTTTTCGATCACGATACGAGTATTGCTGCCGGCTAAACCATTTAAGGCTAAGTTTGAGGCGATGCTTTCAAATAAATTTGGTGCGGTAGCTAAATAGTAAATATAACCGCGTCTGTTTTGCTGCGCTAAGAAGTGTGCCAGACGTCCAAAGTCCGCGGCTTGCTCGGCATTCATGGCAAAATATTCAAGACGCGCACTAAAACTGAGCCACATCTCTTCAGTAAAGTCTTTACGTTCAATTTCTGCACGGCACTGGCGTTCTGCTAATTCAACATAGCGCTCACGGGCTAGCTGCTTTCGAGAAATACCGATGATGCGCATATCCTTGGGTAGGCGGTTTTCGCGGTGTAAGTGGTACAGCGCAGGCAGTAATTTGTGTAGGGCTAAATCACCGGTGCCACCAAACACTAACATGTCACAAGGCAGGCTCAAGGTTGCTCTCCTATGGGAAAAACGTGCGAATAAACAGCTGTTGTAGTATAACTACAAAACCGCTACATAACTGTGGCATACGCTAAATGAGTCTAACATTGTGAATCTGTTACAGCATATCGCTCAATCTCTTGAATTACTGCGCAAGTCCGAAGTGAAGGTCGCGCAGCAAGTTTTATCTGATCCTGCTGGAGTGATGCACAGCTCGATGTCTGATTTGGCGGCCGTCGTTGGGGTCAGTGAACCGACGATTATTCGTTTCTGCCGAGCAGTGGGTTGCCAAGGCTTTCAAGATTTAAAATTGCAGTTGGCGCAAAGTTTAGCGGCAGGTGCCAGCTTTGGGCAGTTCGCGATCAGTGAGAATGATGCAGTAACTGATTATGCGTTAAAGATTTTTGATACTACGCTGCATACACTAATAGAAGTGCGTGAACAGTTGAATGTTGAAGCTTTAGAAGCTGCGATTGCAGTGATGGCGAAAGCGCAGCGTGTTGAGTTTTATGGCTTTGGTGCTTCAGGTGCCGTGGCCGCTGATGCTCAGCATAAGTTTTTCCGTCTATTGCTGACTGCCGCGGCGTACAGTGATCCGCATATGCAGGCCATGTCGGCGGTCACCTTGCAGTCGACTGATGTAGCGATTTGTATTTCGCAGTCAGGACGTTCCAAAGATTTACTGACGACTGCACATCTAGTGCGTGAAACGGGTGCGATTTTAATTACTCTGTGCCCGAGCAATACACCACTGGCTGATTTAGCCAGCATTCATCTAGCCATTGATGTGCAAGAAGATACTGAGATTTATACGCCGCTGACGTCACGCATTGCCCACTTGGTGGTGATTGATGTGTTGGCGATGGGTGTCGCTATGGCGCGCGGTCCTTCGCTGGTCAATCACCTGAAAAGCGTCAAACGCAGTTTGCGCAGCCTAAGGCTCTCACCCAAAAGTGCTAAGTCAGTTGAAGAAGACTAAGGGCCCAATAGATTGAGCTTGCACTATTTAAGTCTGTCTATTGCGGGTTATAGGGTTTCTTATGGTGAGCAGTAGATATGCCTTTACTCAGTGGTGATGCGCTGCGTCAACGCTTTTTAGCGCTAGATGCTTTTCTGTTGGCGCAGCAAAGCATCTGGCGAGAAAAACCATTTATCCAGCAGCAGCTGGATTGGGAAGTTAATTTTCCAGAGTTAGCCACGTGGTTGCGTGTCCGTAGTTTGGCAGACGCCGAATCCTGTCATGGCGACCCCAGTTCTATTTTCGCACCACAACCCTTTGCTGATTGGGCACAACAGGCTCAGCAACTGTGTCGCATTGGCACCTTTAGTCATGCTGCATTAAGTGAACGGCCGCTGCGTATGCAAAGCGGGATTGCCGAGCGTAAGTGGCAACAGATTTCTGCTTTTGCCGGTGCAGTGCATAGTGGTGCTGGGCAGGTTTTTAGTCAC
>DATERS010000077.1:0-2462 GCA_035271365.1 Thiopseudomonas sp. | reverse complement strand
CATATTCACCAACTCTTCCACCACACTGACGTTAGAATTCTCCAACGTATTTTGCAGTACTGTACCCAGACCATTCAGGCCCGGCGTACCATCTTGTGGTGCACCACTGGCGGCTGTTTCTAAAAACAGGTTATTACCAATGGCTTCTAAACCGGCGGGGTTAACAAAGTCAGTGATCTGAATATTACCGACAATCTGCGCCTGTGGATTACCCGCAGTGGTGACAGTCGCCGTGCCGTCTTCACCCACAGTAAAAGTACGCACTTCCGGCGGCAACATAATGGCCGGCTCAAGCGCAAAACCATTGGAGGTGACCACTTGGCCGTCAGAGCTCAGGTGAAAACTACCATCACGGGTGTAGGACACGTTGCCGTCGGGCATTAATACTTGGAAAAAACCGCGACCATTAATCGCCATATCCAAGGGCTGCTCAGTGGTTTGCAAACTACCGGCAGTAAAAATCTTTTGTGTACCAACAATGCGCACACCGGTACCGAGCTGCAAACCGCTGGGCAGTTCGCTGTCTTGGCTCGATTGCCCGCCGGGTTGACGACGAATTTGATAGAGCAAGTCTTCAAACTCAGCACGGTCACGTTTAAAACCTGTGGTGGACACGTTGGCTAAGTTATTTGAAATAGTGGTGAGGTTCATATCCTGTGCGGATAAACCTGTTTTAGCGACCCAAAGTGCTGGAAGCATAGTGTTTCTCCTCGAGCGCCGTATTTATGACGCTGCAATACCAAATGTGCTAGTTACTAACTTAGCTGCATAATCCGTGCCACTGCTGATGAGTTGTCCTCAGCGGTGCGCATCATCTTCACATGCAGCTCAAATTGGCGCGATAAGGACAGCATAGCTGTCATTTCTTCCACCGCATTGACGTTACTGGCCTCAGTAAAACCTGAGATCACCCGCGCATTGGCATCCGCTTCAAAAGGCTGACCATCACGGCCACGCACCAGACCATCCGCGCCTTTTTCTAGATCTCGTGGATCAGGCAAAATCAGCTTTAAACGATCCACTTCAGCCATCACGCTAGGTGCTTCACCTAAAGCGCGAATACTGATGGTACCGTCTTGACCAATTTCAACTTTTTGCTCAGGTGGCACAGCAATCGGACCGGCATTACCCAAGACCGGCAAACCCGAGGCGGTGCGCAGCATGCCCATTGCATCAATCTGCAAACTGCCCGTACGCACATAGGCTTCACTGCCATCAGCGGATTGCACCGCCAACCAAGCATCACCCATAGCAGCGATATCTAGATCGCGGCCGGTTTCTTGTAATGAACCTGAAGTAAAATCAGTGCCGGGGCGCTCACTCATGGCATACGCACGCGCTGGCAAACCCTCACCAAATACCGGCATCGAGCGGGCTTGTTCAAAGTCACGCTTAAAGCCGCTGGTCGACACGTTAGCCAAGTTGTTGGCATGCGCTTGCAGGGCTTTTGTATTGTGGCTTGCGCCAGTCATGGAGATATAAAGCATCTTGTCCATGGTAAATCCTCCGCGATGGGCAATTGACGCCCGTTGCTATATAGAAGGATTAATGCAAAGACTGTGCCAGCTAAATTCAAGCGGATCGACCGAGCGTCAAACCGCAAGCATAAAAAAAGCGGCAAGAGCTTGCCGCTTTTAGAGGAATATACATCTGCACAGCGCAGTCGCTGTATCAGTTTAAAGCTGCATCGCCACGATACCGGCAACGATACAAGCTACACCTATCATGCCTTGCTTACCTAAGCGTGAGTTAAACAGTAAACGGTCTAACAGCACCGTACCTAACACACCTAAACCACCCCAGACTGAATAAGCAATACCCAGCGGAATATGGCGCACCACAAAGCTTAACAAAACAAAGGCACTGATAATGGCCAGCAACCCAGCTAAACCCCAAACGACTTTCTGAAAGCCTCTTGAGCGCTTAACGCAATAACAGGCTAGTAAGTCCAAGGACACTGAACCAACCAATAAGGATACTGGGAGAATCATAGCGCCACCTCACCTAAGTGACCGGCACGCACTGGCTGTGCTTGCTGACGCGCAACGACCACAACAGGCTTCACTGCAACCTTGGCGACAACTTGATCGTTCTCTTCTACTTCAGCAGGCTTACCTTTATCAAAGGTCACCAGCAATAAGCCGACCAGCATCAAACCAATGGCAAACATCTCACCAATACTTAAATACTCACCAAACAAAACCACACCCGCGATACCAATTAAGAATAAACCCAAGCCCTCCCAAATTGCATAGGACACGGCCAACGGAATATGCACAACCGCACGCGAAAACGCATAAAACGAAAATGAAATCATCAGCGCCATCAATAGATAGCCGAACACTGGTGAACTGGTTGAGGCGTATTTCATACCGACTGTACTGATAACTTCAGCGATCACGGCTAATGCCAACATAACCCAGTAATACATTTGAAACCCCTTGAGGGAATCTCTGAAAAAG
>DATERS010000076.1:0-2910 GCA_035271365.1 Thiopseudomonas sp. | reverse complement strand
AGTTCACCGACCGCGCCATATTATTGAGCAGTGGAATATGCTTGTCTTTCACTCGAACTTTGAGCGTTTTAGCGTGCCTATTCATGCTGTATATAATACCAGTGCTGCACGTTAAACCCAAGGGAAAGCTATGCTTTCCGCGCTATCCATCCCCGCACTAAAAGTACGGGGCATTTCGCGCAAAACTGGTAAGTATTGTTTTCACAGTAAGAAAGATTGACTCAGAGGCTAAACAAAAGCGCATTGATATAAACCGCAACCAGGCAATGGTACCTTTTATATCAACGCGCCATTCACTATAGCCCGCAACTCTTGGCGGATGGGGTAGGACGATGAGGGAATAAGTTGCGTCATGAAAATCATCACCAGCTCCTCGACCGGATCGATAAAGAAATTGGTACTCGCCATACCACCCCAACCGTATTCGCCAACCGACCCATTGACCTGAGATTTAGCAACGTCAGTTTTTACCGAAAAGCCTAGGCCAAAGCCACTCCCAGCGTAAGGTGTTTCACTGAACGATCCGACGGAAAGACTGGGCAAATCTTGATTACCGGGTAAATGGTTGCTGCGCATGAACTCGAGTGTTTTGCGACCAATAATCCGCTGCCCCTGAAACTCCCCGCCCTGGCAAAGCGCTTGAGCAAAATGGAAGTAATCGTCAATGGTGGAGACCAGCCCACCGCCGCCAGACAGAAAGGTTCCTTTGCGGCGGAAAGCTGATGTCGCTGGATCATCCTGCAGCTTGAACTGATTGCTAGGCTGATACTGATAACAGGCAGCGAAACGCTCAAGCTGATCATCAGCCACCTGAAAGCCGGTGTCGACCATACCCAGAGGCTCGAAGATATGCTCGCGCAGATACTCGTCAAAGGGTTGATCGGCCAGTACTTGCACCAGATAACCCAATACATCCGTAGCAACGGAATAATTCCAAGCCGTACCCGGCGAAAACTCTAACGGCAATTCCGCCAACTGGCTGACCAGTGCCTCTAAGGTTAAACTCTCGCTACCATCCAACCCCAATTGGCGATAGGCCGCGTCCACGTTGGTGCGCTGCATAAATCCGTAGGTCAGCCCTGACGTATGCGTGAGCAGGTCACGAATAGTCATGACGCGGGTTGCAGGTGTGGTGATGAAATCAGGGTAGACACCACTTTTGTAAACTTGCAGATTTTTCCATGCCGGAATATAGCGGTGCACCGGATCATCCAGCAAAAACCGCCCTTGCTCGTAAAGCTGCATCATGGCAATCGAGGTGATTGGCTTGGTCATGGAATAGATGCGAAAAATAGTATCCCGACACATCGCCTTATTGCGCTCAACATCCATCAACCCCTGAGCTTTTATATAAGCAATCTCACCTCGCTGGGCGACCAGTGTCAGTGTACCGGGCAATTTTCCGGGCTGGATATAGTGGCGATCAATGTGGCTTTCAATATTGCGAAGTCGATCCAATGATAGGCCAGCAAGCGGTTTGAATTCGGTCATAGAGAAAGTGCCTTGTTGGATGAGTTATCAAGTATTAACTGCAAAGTCAGCGATCGTGAAGTTGGATAAGCACTCAGAGCCTATCGGAATGACGTCCGATAGGCAGGTATCGCCCCTTCATTTTAAGTATTTTTACCCTAAGACTTATTGTCTTTTTTATCTGCGGCCGCATTAGCAAAGCGCGAAAAGAATTCCTGAACCTGATCCATACCTTGTATGCCCATCGGCATGATGCGCTTCATAAATAATTCGGGATCGCTTATTTCATCGACATAGGTATTCATTTTCTCCTGCATCTTGGCCATCAATTCTTTTTGCATAGGTTCAACATCTGGCAGGCCCATCACTTTTCTGACTTCTTCTGGGCTCATATCCACTTCCATCGTAATCTTCATATGCATCACCTTTTATTTTAAATTCAAGCATAGGTTTCAATCTAACAGGTTTGTACGGGTCTATGCTGTGAGCTTACTGACATATTTCAGCACACAGGCCACGGGTGAGTTTTATTAAATCATCAGGGCTTAATTCTATTTCTAGCCCCCGACGACCCGCACTGACGTAAATCGTCGGGTAATTTTTGGCGGACACATCAATCACTGTTTTAAGCTGTTTCTTTTGCCCAAGCGGACTGACCCCGCCCAGCACATAACCTGTTGAACGAGCAACATCGGTCTTATCAGCCATGACTGCTTTTTTTGCACCTGCAGCCTTAGCGATCAGCTTCATACTCAGCATAGATGAAACTGGAAGAACTCCAACTGCTAATTGCGTGTTATCGAGCATCACCACTAAAGTTTTAAAAACCCTTTGCTCAGAAACCCCCATTTTCTCTGCGGCTTCAAGCCCATAGGATTCAGCCGCCTCATCATGGGTGTACTCATGTATGTTGTGAGTGACTTTATGTTTCTTAGCTATATTGATTGCCGGTGTCATATCGTTCTCTTACTTGGCAAATCTAATGAGCCGTAGACTTGCATTGATTACTGAATAAAACCAATTGCACAAAAGTTACTTTACTTTATAGAGCCAGTCCTCAGTTAAGAACTTATCAGCGGCTAAAGCCTGTGCGCTACTGAGTTCTTCCGCTGAATAGTCACTGGCTTGGGCCTGATACGTTTTAGTGAAATGATTGGCAAAGGCCTCAATAATCGCCGCTCGACTTAAGCCGGTTTGACTGCGCATGGGGTCAACCCGCTTCTTCGCGCTGGTCGTGCCTTTATCCGAAAGCTTTTCACGACCGGTACGCAACACTTGCAGCATCTTGTCGGCATCAATGTCATACGCCAAAGTCGCATGATGCACCAAGACGCCATTGCCAAAACGCTTTTGCGCCGCGCCACCGATCTTGCCCTGCTCAGAGGCAATATCATTGAGCGGCTGATAGTGCGCTTTAATCCCGACCTCGGCTAAGGCTTC